>JAJQII010000002.1 GCA_021199295.1 Clostridia bacterium | reverse complement strand
ATGTATAAAATTTTTAATAATTCAGCTATATTATAGGTTCAATTTGATTTATTTTATAAATAATTTATACAATATATACTAATTTATAAATTTTTCTGTTTTAAAATGTTTAATGTGAAACATTTTTTCTCAGCTGTTTTGAATACATTCAATACATATCTATTCACAGAATGAAGGCAACAGTAAGAACGTATGATATCTGAATGTCATTAAACTTAGATTGCCGCGCAAACTACGTTTGCTCGCAATGACAGGTAATGAACGTTGCAACCTCATAATCATGAGCAAAGCAATTTTCTTGTCATTGAGAGGACATTATATAATTTTTTATAATAAGGTGCTACACCCTCGCACGCGGGATCTTTCGACTGCACTCCGCTTACACTCCGTTCCGCTCAAGATGACGAGGATTTACGGTCGTTTTCAGCTATTATACCACCGATTTCACAGATGGACGGTCACTTTTTTCGTCATCCTGAGCGGAGCAACTTTAGTTGCGTAGTCGAATGGATATCTGCGCCACATTATAGAATTTTTTATAATAAGGTGCTTTAGAAGCGTCGCTAACGCTCGCACGCGCGAACGCGCGGAAAGCCAAGAAAAAACGCCATTCAGATATCATACCACAAAATATTTAATTAACTAAAATATTCGTTAATTAAGGCATATTATGGGGTTAATTGCAAGTTAAATCAAAAAAATAGTCCATTAAAAAGAGCTACTTTTTTAGTAATATTTAATTAAACTTCTATAATTTTTCTTCCGCAGGCATGGGCATATTTTACGGTATAAAATGTTCCGCCCTTTTCTTTCCGCAGATAACTTACCAAAACGTCGCAGTTATCTACCATATATCTGTCCCTTGCGTGCATACTCTGAATACTGTAGTGGTCAGAAAAAATTATTTTTTCGTCGCACCCTTCCAAAACATTGTAATACTTTTCTCTGTCACGGGAATACATTCCATCGCCCTGCCCATCAAACGGTATACAAGCGGTAAGTTTAAGCCCGTATTCCCTTTTATATTTTAAAACGAGTTCGGCAGCCGCGAGATCAAATCCCTTTGCCATTCCGCACAAAAAATTTTCCGTTCCCCGTTTTACAAGGCTTAGTATCACGTTGTCGAGCAAACGTATATCGAAATCGTCGCCGAGCTGCCTATGCCCGGTAAAGGCGCAAGTATTATCTGTCACAGCGGTTTTTTCCTCTCTTTTCCGTTTCCTCTGGGATATGCAGGCGGTGTAGGTTTTACCTTTATGTACTCCGCAAGAACGCGTTTTCCCATATCTTCAGGCAAATCGTAGCGTGTAATTTTAGCGTCGGTGCAGCCAAGTATGTGAGCGGCGTTAGCTGCTTCCCTTATTTCCTCGTCATTGTCGGCTTTGTAAGCTATAAACCTTCCGCCCGTCTTTACAAAGGGAATGCAGTACTCGCAAAGGGTGTTCATTCTCGCCACCGCCCTTGCACAGCTTACGTCAAATTTTTCGCGGTATTTACTGTCTTTCGCGGCGTCCTCTGCCCGCATATTTACAATCTCTACCCCGTAAAGCTGCAATTCGGTTATAACCGTTCCCAAAAAATCACACTTTTTGGAAGTGCTTTCAAAGAGCGTAAAGGTAAGGTCTTCCCTTAAAATTCTCAATGGAATAGAGGGAAATCCCCCTCCAGAACCTATTTCTGCAACGTTAGCGCCTGCCGGAAAGAGCTGCGCCCCAGCCATACTGTCATACACGTGTTTAATGTTAAAAGACTGCCTGTCGGTTATGGTGGTAAGGTTAAACTTACGGTTATATTCACACAGCAGTTTATAAAAGGCGTCAAGGCGGCTTTCCGCAAGCTTGCTTATTTTTATTCCGTATAAATCTTTCATTAACAATTTTCCGTTGATAACTTTGCTTTAACACAGTTATTTTATCATATAAAAGCCGCTTATTCAACTTCAAACCGACTGTTTTTGCCTTAAATTTTTTTAATTTTTTTGTCGTTTGAATTGTAGAAAACTTTTTCAACATGGCTGTTAATTTGTTCATAACCCCCAAAATCCATACATTTTTACTTTATACCCCAAAATCTGACTCTTTTTTTAGCTAAATTTTCTCTCTACATTTCCACTTTTTCGCAAAAATTTTCCACCTTGTTTTCAACAAAGTTGTCAACACAAAATTTCACTCTGTCCTTTTGCTAAATTCCCTTTAAATAATTGATTTTTGCCCGTTTATTTGTTATTATATTAATATATTAGTAACGGGGGCTGCTAAGTTTTTCCATTTATCCCCAATTCCACAGCCCCTATTACTAATAATACTATTTAACCTATTTAATTTAATAAATAAAATAATAAGAATACAGGAGATTTGCTATGAAAGTTGTTTGCGAGGGCATAGACCTTTCTGAAGCTGTTATGAAAGTAGTAAAGGCATGCGCCGTACGTACCACAGTGCCCCTTCTTGAATGTGTAAAGGTAAGCGCCAAGAACGACAATATAACCCTGCTTGCCACCGACGGCGAGATTTCCATACAAAAAAGTATAAAGGCTGAAGTTATGGAAGAAGGGGATATCTGCGTTCCCGGTAAATACTTTGCCGATTTTATAAAAAAGCTCGAGGGAGTGCAGGTAACTTTAAGCGTGGAAGGCAGCCGCATGGATATTTACTATGCCGACAGCCAGACCTCTATGCAGGTGCTTTCTTCAGAAGATTTCCCCAAAGTAAATGTAGATATCAACGAAAACAGCTTTAAAATGAAGTCGGCTGACCTTAAAAGGGTAATTTCGGCAACTTCGTTCTGCTGCGCTACCGACGATTCCCGCCCCAATCTTAAGGGCTGCCAGTTTGTAATAGAAGAGTCCAAGGTCTGCGTTACCGCGTTAGACGGTTTCCGCCTTGCCACATGCACAGCGCCCGTTATTTCCAGCACGGGAGATATGGAAATTATCTGCCCTGCAAGGACTTTGAACGAGATAGAAAAGATGATCCCTGCCGACGGGGAGACGGAAATTTTTATACAGAAGGGCATGATACTTGTCTCGGTAGACGACACGGTGCTTACGTCCAGGCTGTACGGGGGAGATTTTATAAAGAAGGAAAATATTATACCCCGCTCTTTTTCCACCATTGTAACCGTAGACAGGGCGCAGCTGCTTTCAAGCATACAGCGCGCGGCTATACTCGTGCGTTCAGATAAAAACAACCTTATAATTTTTGACGTGTCTACAGACAAGATAGAGGTATCTTCCAATTCGGATATAGGCAACGTGCAAGAACCTGTAAAGGCGCAGGTAGAGGGCAAGGATATACGCATAGCTATGAATTCGAAGTTTATAGACGACGCAGTAAGTTCGCTCGAAGAGGAAAGGCTTACCCTCTCTTTCAACTCGGGAGTACAGCCTTTTATAATAAATAACGAGCAGAATAAGGATATTTTATATTTAATTTTACCTGTAAGAACGGCAAATAACGCTTGACTTTGCCTTTTTATTAATTGTATAATGATTTTTGCTTTATAAGCGTGAAAAACAGGCGTATAACGCCAAATAATATAAAAACGGAGTGATTAAAATGAAAAGGACTTACCAGCCTAAAAAAAGACAGAGAAGCAAGGTACACGGCTTCAGAAAACGCATGGCAACGACTGCGGGAAGAAACGTTCTTAAAAGAAGGAGAAACAAGGGCCGCAAAAAGTTAAGCGCATAAATTAATTTTCTCGGTTAAAAACAAGGCGTAAATTTATTAAATTTCCAACATTATACCGAAGTCAGCTAAGGGAGGTCGGCAATGAAGTACCAGAGAGTAAAAAAGAACGCCGATTTCCAGCGGATATTCAAAAAGGGAAAGAGAGTTTATTCGTCTGCCGTAACGGTAATTTATTGCCCTGCGGGCGAACTTAAAATGGGAATAGCCATCTCTAAAAAATACGGCAAGGCGGTAAAGCGCAACAGGATTAAAAGGCTGTTAAGGCAGGCTTTTTACAATACGTGCGAAGATCTGGATAAGCCGTGCGTAATAATTCTTATGCCTAAGATAAGCGAAGAATATTCTTTGAGTTCGTTCGAACGTTCCCTTAAGGCGTGCTTTGCGAGGATAAACAAGTGCGCGTAAAAAAAATTTATAAAAAACTCAGGCGCACCATATTCAGACCTTTTATAAAAATGTTCTTAATGCGCCTTATAGTCTTTTACCAGAAGTATATTTCTCACGGAACGTGCATGTTCACGCCCACGTGTTCGGAATATATGTTAAGGGCTATAAATAACCACGGCGTTATTGTGGGGATTTTAATGGGAACATGGCGCATAATGCGCTGCAACCCTTTTACCAAGGGTGGGTACGACCCCGTGCCCGAAAATTATTTCAGATTAAGGTGGGTGCTTTAACCCGCCCAGAGATTTAAAATGGATTTATTAGCAAACGTGTCTACAAATTTTATATCCTTTATGGTAAAGAATATAGACGCGATAGACCTTAACTGGATAGGTCAGATTATCAAGTGGATAGTAGAGGGCATAGGGATAACCGCCGTAGGCGTGCTTATCTTTACGCTTGTACTAAAGACTATAGTTTTACCTTTGGATATATTTTCCAAGTACAAGACAAAAAAGCAGTCTCTGATTATGGAGCAGATGCGCCCGCAGATGGAAAAGCTGCAAAAACAGTATGCCAACGACAACGCTATGTACAACCAGAAAGTTTCTGAACTGTACAAGAAAAACGGCTACAGCATGATGAGCATCTGCCTTCCCACTATCGTATCGCTTGTAATATTCATGGTTGTGTTCAGCCAGTTTTCTACCTATTCCCAGTACGCAAACCTTGAACTTTACCGCGGCATGGTAAATTCGTATAACGGCGTGGTTGCGGTATATGTTTACGATGAAGAGAAAAATCCCGACGGGTTTTTAATAACGACTGAAGACACCGACGGCGAGACTGCATATTACGTCGATTTTGACGCGTTTAAAGCGTATTACAAGGCAAACGAAGAAATTTACGAAAATTCAACGCCTTACGAAACTCTCACGGCAAACGTCACAACTGAAAACGATATGATTTTGGTAGTTAAAGATTATATCAGGACGTACGCGAGGGCAGAATCCGCCGCATATTACAGGGAGAATGTAGACGGGTTTATCTGGGTAGGAAATATCTGGTATCCCGACTCTATGTTAGAAAAAGAAGTTCCCGATTTCTCAGACTTCAAATCGTCGCTTTCAAGGGCTTCGATAGACGAGAATTACGAGGAATCTTACAACGAAGTAACGTACAATTTAAGCGACGAGAAAGATACCTACAACGGCTATTTTGTGCTTATTCTGCTTGCAATAGGAATGATGTTCCTGTCGCAGTTTATAAGCATGCGCGTGCAAAAGAGTATGAACGAGCTGGGCACGGTAGACGGCAGCGGTGCGCGTACAAACAAGTGGATGCTTATACTTATGCCCATTATGTATGGTATATTCTCGTTCTTCTACAGTGCCGCGTTCTCTATCTACATGATTACAAACACCACTTACAGCCTTATTACAACGCTTGTAGTAAACAAGGTAATTAACGATAAATTCAAAAAACTTGAAGAGAGGAACGAACTCGAAAAGTTCCTTCATAAATCTGTAGAAAAGAAAGAGCTGAAGAAGCAGCGTAAAAGCAAACGCGGATAAATAAAGGAGTAAAAATATGGAAGAATTGCAGGAAAATGAGTTCACCGGCAAAACGGTGGAAGAAGCAATCGCCGAAGGGCTGAAACACCTCGGCATTACCGAAGACCAGGCAGAAATAACCGTGATAGAAGAAGGCAAAAAGAAGCTCTTCGGTTCTGTAAAAGCAAAAGTAAAAGTAGTGAAAAAAGTAACGGACAGCGAAAGGGCGTCGGCATTCATAGACGGGCTGCTTAAAATTCTTAAAATTCCTGCCTTTAACGAAATTGTCTCTGACGGCGAAAAGATAGAAATTGAAATAAAGACTACCAATACTTCAGCCGTAATAGGCAGAAGGGGCGAAGTGTTAGACGCTATCCAGTGCATAGCAGGCGCTGTAGCCAATATCGGCAGGGAAGAGTACCGCAGGGTAGTGGTAGACTGCGAAAATTATCGTTCGGTGCGTGAACAAAAGCTGCAGGCTATAGCGGTAGCTAAAGCACAAAAGGCGGTAGAACGCTGCCACCGCGTTGCCCTTGACCCTATGAGCCCCTACGAACGCCGCGTTATCCATTCAGCTCTGGCTGAAAATACCGAGGTTAAGACGGTATCAGAGGGCAAAGAGCCCATGCGCAGGGTTATAATAATACCCAACAACGAAAAGCCTTTCGAAAAGAGGCCTTATAAAAAACCTTACGATAAACGTCCCCGTGGCGGCAGACAGTTCAACCGCGACAAACACTACGGCGAACGCCGCGAGTACGGCGATAAATCCGAAGGAGAAGCACCTGAAGGCGAGCATCGCGAGTATAACCGCGAAAACCGTGGCTACAGAAAGGACGGTTACAGGAAGGACTATAACCGCGATAATCGCGATAATCGTGATAACCGCGACAGAAATTACCGTGGCGGCGGCAGAAACCAAAGCTCCCGCCCTGCCCGCGGCAAGAAGGAAATCTATTTGGGCACTTATTTAGGCAACAGCGGCGCTGGCAAAGAAAATAAAGAACCCAAAGACGACAATAAAGAAGAATAACTAGTTTCAATATAAGAGCTTTCCCTTGAGGGGAAAGGCTTTTAAAGCGGTGGTATGGTAGCTGAATATCGTCCAACTTGGCTTTCCGCGAGCCGCAACTTAAGTTGCTCTCGCGAGATCCTCACGTCGTTCGCTTTGCTCTCTCCTCAGGATGACGAGGAGAGCGGTCGTTCCTGCTAAGGAGCGGCACACAATACTTTGTCATTGCGAGGGGATTCTACCCCGTGGCAATCCCGCGCGGACGCGCGACCAGCAGGCAGGACGGTAGATTAGTTATTTAAAAATAATAATGTTTATTTATATAACATTGTTCCTTAAATAATAAGTGACTGATGCTGGGATATTCTAAATACCTCACCAAAACATAACCATATCAAAACAGGAAGGTTTTCGGCTCAACACTTCCTTAAAAAAACCGAAGGAGATGCGGATATAAGTATTCCAGGGACGGTTTTATGCCGTCCCTTATATTTTGCGCCGAATATCCGCAACAAACAAAATGAATAATTTATTCAGGTCAATCGCAGGCGATTTTTCCCGCTGGAACGCAAAAATGCTGTGCCGCGCCGGGGTGATTGCCGCGTTGTACACTGTACTTACATGGTCGCTTGGCTCGCTTGCCTACGGCCCTCTGCAAGTACGCCCCGCCGAAGCGCTTTGCGTGCTTCCGCTGTTTTTCCCCGAGGCAGTGCCCGCCCTTTACGTCGGCTGTATTCTGGCGAATTTGTTTTCGGGCTACGGGGTTTACGATATTTTCCTTGGAAGTCTTGCCACACTCTTAGCGGCAGCGCTTACTTATTTGACTGGTAAAATCGTAAAAAATAACGTGCTGCGAGTGGTTATCGGCGGTATATTCCCCATTCTTTTAAATGCCTTTATCGTGCCTGCGGTGTGGATTCTTGCAGGCACTCCCGACGTCGTTTATTGGTACGAGTTCGGCGTAATGATTTTAAACGAGGCTCTTTGGATTTACGTTTTAGGTATTCCCCTTTACTTTGCCGTGTTAAGGTTAAGGAACAGGGGCGTAAGCGTGTTTACTTCGCCCGTGCACGTCGCCGCAGGAAATAAAAATTCTGCAGAAAATCCAATTACCCCCGACATATCCCCCGACGAACAAGAAAAATAGCAGCGTTTTATTGACTTAGAAAAGCCTTCCCCTTGAGGGGAAGGCTTACAGGTAAAAGCGCATTGCAACTAACGTTGCACGGCAAAAAATTATTTTTTGATAGTTGACAAGTAAAAAAATATGTTATATAATAAAATCACAACAAGGGTATAACCTTTAAACGGTTAGCCGTTTGTGTTACTTAAATAACTGCCGCAGCTTAATCCAATTAGTGGCGGTTATTTTTTTGCAATTTTTATAGCTAAGTACTCTATATTTAATCTATCAAGTAAGGCTTTTAACTGCTCAAGCAGCATAGCCAATTCTAATAAATCAGAATTTGTCATATGCGCTTTTCCTCCTTTAAGTAGAATATTGATTTATCATCAAATTCCCCCTTTCAAGAGGCTAACCGCATAAATTATAAAAGCGGTGGTATGGTAGCTGAAAGGCGTCGTGCTTGGCTTTCCGCGAGCCGCTTCGCTCTCGCGAGATCCTCACGTCGTTCGCTTTGCTCTCTCCTCAGGATGACGTGGTGCGCGGTCACTTTAGTCAAGAAACGACAGAAACCTATCTGTCATTGCGAGGGGGTCTACCCCGTGGCAATCCCGCGCGGACGCGCGACCAGCAGGCAAGACGGCAGATTAGTTGTTTAAAAATAATACGTTACTTTTTAATAACTCTTCGCCTTGTTATAAGGTAATATGGTGACTGAAAGGTGATGATAATATTCGCTATTTGACCATACCTTAATTAAAACAAATGTTTGACAAAAAAACTAATTTATTTTTTGTTATAAACAAACATTTTTTGTTTTTTATTATAAAATTTTGGCGGAATGTATTGCATTTTACATTTTTACGTGTTATAATCAGTATGCCTTGGAATTTCGCGCGTTAATATTATAAGGGAAAGACCACTGAAAAAAATTAAGAAAAATTTTTTACCCGCGGGTAATTGCTTAACTAATCGTTAAGCAATTAAAAACACTTCCTTTTTTATTTTTTTGCGTAAAGTTTAAGGCATAAAATTTTTTACTCAATAAGGGAGGATAAGTATTTATGAGTAAATTCAGAAAACTGCTTGTTGCTCTTCTCTGTGTAGTTTGCGTAGGCTGCGGCTCTGCATTCTTTGCCTGCAGCTCAGACGAGACAGAAAATTCCAGCAGCTCCAGCACAAGCAGTTCTACGAGTTCGAGCGATTCGTCAAGCAGCTCGAGTTCCAGCAGCAGCTCAAGCTCAAGCAGCAGTTCAAGTTCAAACAATAATTCGGAAGGCAACAACGACGACGAAACCGAGACAGAACCCGCAACTGTTTCTTCTATAGCAATTTCAGGCGATACTACTGTGGCAGTAGGTTCTACAATAACACTTACGGCAACGGTTACATATAGCGATAATTCGACTTCTACAACGGCAACAGTTACGTGGGCTTCCAGCGATACAAGCAAAGCAACCGTAAGCGACGGTGTTGTATCAGGCGTTGCCGAGGGTACGGCTAATATAACGGCGTCTATCGGCGATGTAACGTCAGCCGCTTACGCTGTGACGGTGACACAGCCCGTATCTTATAACGTTGTATTTGGTAATTATGCAGACAGTACTACTTTATGGTCGACTAAAACAGTGGATGCTACAACAGGGAGTACTACTAAGGTAGCAGGTGATGCAAACGGCACTGTATACTTCAATAAAGACGGTACATACACGACAGACAGCACGGCAACAACGGGCATAGTTTCTTGGACAGGCAGATCTGTTGATAACGATGAGTATACCTATTCCGCAACGTCTATAACGGCTTCTGACGGAGTAACATATACTGGATATTTGGATACAAAAGGTCAATCGAGTACTACAAACAGTGTTTGGTATAGATATTTTGCTTTAGATCTCTCAGATTATCAGAGTCAGAACATAAGCATTACGGTTGTTGCGACACCTTCAGGTGAAAAAGCTACGGCAAGAAGTTTATTACTGGCAAGTACCCAGCTGAAAACAGCGGGCGGCGAGATAGCGTCTTATACGACTCCCACAGACAGCAGCTATGCAAGTACTCTTATTGAGCTTAATTACGAAGGCGTAATTTCTAACGATACATTATACATAACAACAAGCAACGGTTTCCGTATTTACGCTATTAACATAACAATCGGCGGAACGATTTCTGTAGCAAGCGGCAGTGTTTCTAATACCCTCTCAGTAAGCGGTGACAGCACAGTCGCGGTAGGTTATACAACAACACTTACCGCTACAGGAACTTCTGATACAATAACATGGGCTTCAAGCAATACAGATGCTGCGACAGTAAGTTCAGAAGGCGTTGTAACCGGTGTTGCAGAAGGCACGACATATATTTCTGCTAATGTCGGATATATAACAACGGTTGTTGCTATTGAAGCTAAAACAGCCGCTTTGGCGCTTACAGATACTACAGGTAATGTAGAATATACGGACGGCGGAACATTAGATCTTACGACCTATTTAGCAAACACTACAACTGTACCCACTTCTTCAATCACATGGAGTTCTTCTAATACATCTGTGGCAACTATAAGCGGAAGCACGCTTAGCATGGTTACAGCCGGTGAAGTTACAGTAACGGCAACTTGCGATTCTCTTACAGCTTCTATAACATTAACGTTATCGGCAGATCCTAAAATAACGGCAGAAGTTACTTCTGTGAATGTTTTGATAGGCGGCAGTAAAGATATAACAGATTGCTTTACGCTTACTAACCTTACAACTTCTGACATCAGTGCAGCCGTAACACAAAACGGCTCATCAGTTACCACAGGCGTGACGGCTACTATCACTGATGGTAAGATAACCGTAGCAGTGGAGTCGACAATAAGCGCAGGTGAATATACCGTTACCATAAGTTCAACGTCAGATTCAACTGTTTCTGCAAGTATTACTGTATATGTTGTCAGCTCGTTGACCTACGCCGTAAATTACAGCGACACCGCTTTGCAGGGCTATTCAATGGCGGCAAGCACAACATATTACTTTGCTGAAGACGGGACTATATCGACAACAGCTTCTGACGGTATAATAAGTTATGCAAACTATACAGACACAAAAACTGTATCAATTATAAAGGATAGTTCGGATAATGATGTTACCGCAACTGTAGAGGGAAATTCTTATACATATGCTATGAATACTGGAGGTAAGACAACTTCCTCAAGAGCTTATTATAAAATTGATTTGTCTGCATATGTGGGTAAATCTGTAACTATTTACGCTATATTTACTTCGAATAAAGCTGATGAATCAAGAAGTGCGTTAATTGCTACATCAGCAACAGACTCAACAAGTAGCGCACTCGTTTCCGCTTCGTCATCTTCGCAAACAGATGCTAAAACAATATCTCATACGGTAACAGTTTCGTCAACTACAACGTATTATATTTGTGCAAGTGCAAGCATCAACTTCTACTATGTCGGCGTTACTATAACAAGTGCCTCAGAATAACAGACTTTTCCTTTAAAGGGTTATAAAACAAACGTCCCCGCCGAGGCAGCCGCCTCGGCGGGGACTTTATAAAATCCAAGAACAAACGTTTGACAATATGGTACTTAGCGACAATTACTAAACGATACATAACAAAATGTCATTGCGAGGGGTAGACCCCCTCGCAATGACAGGTAGGCGCGTGCCGCTTGCAAGCGGTGGTAGCGCATTGCAACTAACGTTGCACGGCAAGCTAATTCCAATACAATCATAGAATACCCCGCCGAGGCTGCAGCCTCGGCGGGGTATCATTTTTTACTTAATACTAAATTATTTTTTAGCTTTCGCGCAGTTTGATTTCAATGTTGCAAGGCAATCCCAAAGTTCCTTAGGTATGCGGCTCTGGATAGTGTTGTTATAGTATCCTTCAAGCTCCTCTGCCTCGGCAGCCCAGCGGGTTTCATCCACTTCAAGGATGCTTTCAAGATCCTTGATGCCAAACTTGTGTCCGGGGGCAATCTCGTAGTCAAGTTCGCTGATATCGATATCTTCCGCATTGGGAACATAGCCGATAGCCGTCTCTTTAGCGCCTACGCTGTCTTCGCAGCGCTTTAATATCCAGTCGAGCACGCGCATATTGTCGCCGAAGCCGGGCCATATGAAGTTGCCGTCTTTATCCTGCCTGAACCAGTTTACGTTGAATATCTTGGGAGGATTTTTAACAACCTTGCCCATATCAATCCAATGCTGGAAGTAATCGCCCATATGGTAGCCTGCGAAGGGCTTCATAGCCATAGGGTCGTGGCGGAGCACGCCTACAGCGCCCGTGGCGGCGGCGGTAGTTTCAGAAGACATTGCGCTGCCTACGAACACGCCGTGATTCCAATCCCTTGACTGGTAAACAAGGGGGGTAGTGGTAGCCCTTCTGCCGCCGAATATTATAGCCGACAGGGGAACGCCCTTGGGGCTGTTAAATTCGGGCGAGATGCAGGGGCAATTTTCGGCGGGTGCTGTAAACCTCGAGTTGGGGTGTGCAGCGCATGTCGATTTATCCTTTTTATCGAACTTAGAGGCATCCCAGGGTTTGCCCGTCCAGTCGATGCAATGTTCAGGTAAATTTTTGTTGAGACCTTCCCACCATACAGTCATATCGTCTGTATTCAAAGCGACGTTGGTAAATATAGTGCCGCGCTTTGTTGAGGCAAGGGCGTTGGGGTTGGAGTGTTCGTTCGTGCCGGGGGCAACGCCGAAGAAGCCGTTTTCAGGGTTTACCGCCCAAAGTCTTCCGTCTTCGCCCACGCGAATCCAGGCGATATCGTCGCCCACGCACTCTACCTTGTAGCCTTTGTCAAGGTAATGTTTGGGGGGAATGAGCATTGCAAGGTTGGTCTTGCCGCAAGCCGAGGGGAATGCAGCAGCCACATACTTCTTTTCGCCGTCGGGATAGGTAACACCGAGGATTAACATATGTTCTGCCATCCAGCCTTCGTTTTTGCCGAGGTAAGATGCAATACGCAGTGCAAAGCACTTTTTACCGAGAAGAACGTTGCCGCCGTAAGCCGAGTTTACGGAAATAATGGCGTTTTCTTCGGGGAAGTGCATTATATATCTCTTGTCAGCTTCTACGTTGCATTTTGCGTGGAAGCCCTTTATAAAGTCGCCGTCCTTGCCGATAGCTTCCAGAACGTCTTTGCCTACGCGCGTCATTATGCACATATTAAGAACAACGTAAATGCTGTCGGTAACTTCTATGCCGTAACGCGCGAAATCTGAATTTACAACGCCCATGGAATAGGGGATAACGTACATTGTCCTGCCGTGCATGCTGCCGCGGGCAATCTCGTTGCAAAGCTCGTGTGCTTCCTTGGGGTCCATCCAGTAGTTTATAGGGCCTGCGTCCTCTTTTTTGGGTGTACATATAAACGTTCTGTCCTCCACGCGGGCTACGTCGTTCACCTTTGTGCGGTGAAGGTAGCAGTCGGGCAGCAAAGTTTCGTTAAGTTTAATAAGTTCGCCGGAATACACAGCTTCTTGTCTAAGCTCGTCGATCTGTTTCTGGCTGCCGTCTATCCAAACGATATAGTCAGGCTGCCCGATGTCGGCGCTTTCCTCTACAAAAGAGAGAATCTTTTGATTTTTTGTAAGTGCCATATTATACTCCTTTTCAAATCAAATTTTGTGTCATATTAATTATACGGCAAAACTCGCCGTAAAGCAAATATTTTTTGTAACTTTTTTGTTATGGATATATGCGGTAAAGAGTAACATTTTTTGTTAAACGCCAAACAATTTTATATTCAGGCAAAAAACCGCAAATTATTGCGCCCGCGCAAATATATTATGTAATAAAGCGTAATTTTATAACGGGCGGGTTCAAAGGTGGCAGGATATACCAAAAACATAGCGGTTATTAAGGCAACTAAAAGCGGGTTTTCGTCGGACGGCGCAACTCTTTCAGGACTTGTTAAGGCAGAAAGATACGGTAATTTTTTGCGCGTGGGGGTGACGTTTATAAACTTCGCGCCCCTTTCCGAAGGGCGGTACATAGTCGCGTTGTCCGACGGGGCTAACGAGGAAATTTTCGGCGAAGAGGGCTTCGAAGGGGAGAGCGAGGTGGATACTTCTTTCGGGTTCGCGGCTGCCGTCTGCTTTGTGCTGAAGGGCGAGGTAAGCTTAATTGCCACGGCAATATGTGGCGATTACGGCTTTGCGGCGGATTATGCGCGGCGTGCCGTGGAAAGGGATGAGAGGGCAGGGAGCGCCTACGATGACGAGGCTATAGCAGAGGAAAATTATTATGAAAGGCAAGGCGACACCGTCGGCGATGAGGGCGGCAGCCCTTTATGCGAAAATAAAGAGGAAGAACAAAAAGAGGCAGGCGGCGCAGAAGATGAGGATACTGGCGGCGTACGCCAAGAGCCGCAGGAAGGATTAGAGGCGGATAAGGCAGAGCCTGTGCCGCTTGCGCGGGATATCGGGTTTTACCAGAGGATGAAACCTGAAATTGAGCGGATATTCGCTACATATCCCCGCGAGGAGGGGCTCGAAAGGCTGATAGAGGGCTCGCGCTGGGCTAAAATAAGTTACGGTAAGGGTAAGTTTTACGTTTTCGGCGTCATTTATATGGATAGTTCTCCCCGCTGTATATGTTACGGCGTGCCGTCTAAAAACAGCAAGACGCCCCCGCCAAGCCTTAAGGGAATGGCTAGTTACATACCCGTAGAAGACGGCGGCTACTGGGTAATGTACCAGGATGCAGGCACGGGAGTATCAATAAAAATAGAGAATATTTAGTTTTAAAAATACGCGTTAGTTGAGGCATATTACGGGGGCAACTGCACATATTTACTGTATGAGACTTTCTGCTATCGTGTGTAATGCCATACTTATTTTTATCTGTCTTTGCGGCGGCGTGTACGCTTTTTCGGGTTTTAACCTGCTTGCCTTTTTGTGCCTGGGCAACATTACCGCCGTGCGCACCGTGCTTGCCTGCGGATTTGTCGCCGCCCTGTTCGATATCTATGCCCTTATCGCTTTCCGCCCTTACCGCGGCATTAAGTAACGAACTCTGAGCCGCCGCCAGTCTATCTTTTGTCATTGCGAGCCGCTTTAGCGGCGTGGCAATCTAAGTCGGGCTGTCTTCAGCTTTCGGAATAAAGTATTCCTTTTTATACATTATGCATAAAATTTGCCTTACCTATTGACTTTTAACAGTAAAATATGCGATAATATAATACACTAAATGTTTTGAAAAAAGGAGGGAAATAATATGCCAGGACCCGGAGGACCTCACGGCGGAGGCCCGCATGGCGGACCGCACGGCGGGCCGCATCACAGACCGCCTCCCCGCCGCCATATGTGCTGCCTTTTGCCTACTCTCGGCGTAATTGCCGCTATAGCGGCAGTAGTGTGCCTTATTGTATTTATCGTTGTTTAATCCAGGGCGCTTTTAAGCAAAAAAAATAAAACGGCTGTCGCGGTAACGCTCCAGCCGTTTTTGCATTTATAAAACTATATTTTCAAGAACAAGGTAGTCAAAATTCACCGTTTCGGCAAAGTCACGCGGAAGAAAACGCACCCTGTTGAATTTGGCGTAACTGAATATATGCGTCTTTAAAAGTATGGGCGTGGCACAGTCGAGTTCCTCGCAGATGTCCGCAAGGTAGTTAAAAAACTCGCCCCATGCGAATTTACGGTCGCTTTCGTAGGTTATCTGCTTTACTATTTTATGTTCCTTTTCTATTCTCGCCCAGATTTTAAACATTTATCCACCCCGCGTGTTTAAATTATTTTAACCCAAATAAACAGTTTGCGCAAGCGTTTACGTAAGATTTTTGCCAAAGTTTGCAACACTGTCCCAACACTTGACATTTTATTTGTAAAAGACTATTATATATTAAATAAGTTGACATTCGGCAGGACTTCTGCCGTAAGGGAGATTTCTATGGAAAAGCTCGAAAAAGATATTATTGCCCTTGTAACCGAAGATTCCCGCCGTACCCCAGCAAAGATGGCGGTTATGCTAGGCGTTACCGAAGGCGAGGTGGAAAAGACCATTAAATCGCTTGAAGCCCGCGGCATTATCGTAAAATACGGCGCGATAGTAAACAGCGACTGTATAGAAGACGACAGCGTGGAGGCGCTTATCGAGGTAAAAGTCACGCCCCAGCGCGGCAGCGGCTTCGACCGTATAGCCGAAGAGATTGCGGCATATCCCCAGGTTAAAACGCTCTATCTTATGAGCGGTGCTTACGATCTGGCGGTTATCGTGCACAGTTCGTCGCTTAAAGACGTAAGCCGTTTTGTTTCGGAGTGTATATCCACGTACGACAACGTGCTTTCCACGGCTACACACTTTATTTTAAAGAAGTACAAGGTGGAAGGCGCTAACATGACTGAAATAGAAAACAGCAACGGCAGGCTGAGCTACCAGCCATAAAAATATGAGAGATTTTGTAAATAAACGCGCGGGCGAGCTTAAGCCCAGCGGAATAAGAAAATTTTTTGATATCGTCGCCGAAATGAAGGACGCTATCTCCCTCGGCGTGGGCGAGCCCGACTTTATAACGCCGTGGAGCATACGCGATACTGCCATCCGTTCGGTGAAGAAGGGGCTTACCCAGTACACGGGCAACAGGGGGCTGCCTGAGCTGCGTGCAAACGTGTGCAGGTATCTTAAGGAACGCTTTAACGTAAACTATTCCCCCGACCACACCATAATCACCGTCGGCGCGAGCGAGGCGATAGACCTTGTTTTCAGGGCCATATGCGAGCCGGGCGACGAGATATTAGTGCCATCGCCCTGCTACGTGTCTTACGCGCCCATGGTTTCCCTTGCCGACGGCACTCCTGTGGCATTAAACTGCAAGGCGGAAAATGAGTTTATAGTAACGCCCGAGCTTATAGAGAGCGCCTGCACCTCTAAGACCAAGGCTATAATTTTAGCCTACCCCAACAACCCCACGGGCGCTATAATGACGAGGGAACAGCTCGAGGCTATTATTCCCGTAATAAAAAAGCACGACCTGCTTGTAATTTCTGACGAGATTTACGCCGAACTTACCTATGTGGGCAACCACGTTTCTATAGCTTCGATCGGGGATATGTCCGAACGAACGGTACTTATCAATGGTTTTTCCAAGGCGTTTGCCATGACGGGCTGGCGCGTGGGTTACGTGTGCGCCCCCGCCGCCATAGACGACGCTATGTTCAAGATACACCAGTACGCCATAATGTGTGCGCCCCGTGTAAGCCAGCACGCGGCGAACGGTGCTCTGGTAGAGGGTTTTGCTGATAATTTTGCCGTAGTGGAAGAAATGCGGGAAGAATACGACCGCAGGGGTAGGTTTATGGTAAACTCTTTCAACGCGTTAGGGCTTTCCTGCTTCAGCCCCAAGGGGGCGTTTTACGTGTTTCCCTGCGTGCAGTCGTCGGGGCTGGACGGCGAGGAGTTCGCCACCCGCCTTTTAGAAGAATACAAAGTGGCGGTAGTCCCCGGTTCGGCGTTCGGCGAGGCGGGCAAGTGGCACGTGCGCTGTTCTTATGCAACGAGCATGGCTCAGCTTTCCGAGGCGATAGACCGCATAACGGCGTTTGCCCATTCGCTTAAAAAGTAAAATTAAAGCGCAGCAGTCGGCTGCGCTTTTTTAATGTGTATAATATTATTAAATTGAACAAGAATTTACTTGCTTTTATTCGCATTCTCGAATATAATATATTCAGGTGAAAATATGTTAAGTTTTATTTCTGCAAAAGAAGCTGCTGAAAAGTGGGATATATCGCCAAGGCGCGTTTCTGTTTTATGTGGCGAAAAGCGTATAGACGGTGCAATGATGGTCGGCAACATGTGGATAATTCCGAGCACGGCACAAAAGCCCGTAGATAAAAGGACAATAAAAAACGAAAAATTAAAAAAAATTGCGATAAAGCCGTTTGTTAAATGGGCTGGCGGTAAATCGCAGGTTACAGACGAAATAGAAAAGTATATTTTTTCTGATAGCGGCAAAGTTATTACAAAATATGCCGAGCCAATGGTTGGCGGCGGTGCGCTCGCCTTTGATTTGCTTTCTAAATACAATTTTGAAAGTTTTTACGTAAGCGATTCAAATGCGGAACTTATTAATGCCTACAATGTGATAAAATCAGACGTAAAGCCGCTTATAAGCAAACTTACTGAAATGCAGCTATCATTTTTGCCTATGGATGAAAACGGCAGAAAATTTTACTATTATTCCGTCCGTGATAAATTTAACAGTGTTCAACTTAACGGTAGTGCGTCGGTGGTAAAAGCTGCCCAGTTTATTTTTTTGAACAAGACTTGCTTTAACGGGCTTTACCGCGTTAATAAAAAGGGGCAGTTTAACGTACCTATGGGGGCGTATAAAAATCCCACTATATGCGACGAAGCTAATCTTATAAATTTATCGTCGGCGTTACAAAATGTAGAAATCGTTTGCGGCGATTATACCCTTTCAGAGAAATTTATAGATGAAAATACTTTCGTGTATATTGATCCGCCGTACCGCCCTATTTCGCAGACATCGGGTTTTACTTCTTATAACATAGACGCTTTTGATGATAACGAACAGCGCCGCCTTGCGGAGTATGTAGACCGAATTAACGGCAAGGGTGCAAAATTTGTTTTAAGCAATTCTGATCCTAAAAATACCAACAAGGAAGATAATTTTTTTGATGATTTGTACAGCAACTACAAAATAGAAAGAATTTATGCGGCGCGTTCGGTAAACAGTAAAGGCAATTCCCGCGGAAAAATAAGTGAACTTTTGATACACAATTAAAGGAGTTATTATGATAAAAAACGGAAAAGGCGGAGGAAACACGCGAACGGGACTTGTGTTCGAAGGCGAAGTTGATTTAGCTACGTTTCTTGCGAAACAGCCTCATTATGCAGTAGAGACCGATAAAGTGTTTTACGACAACGAACTTGTGGCAAGGGTATTTAAAAAACACGCATTTTATAATATATTTCTGAAGGAACTGAATATAAACTGGGAAGACTATATTTCAAAACAGCTCTATCCTGACGATAGCATATATGTATTGTCAAATAATATTTTGCATATTATAGAGTGTAAGCATCAGCAGGTAGCCGGATCGGTTGATGAAAAACTCCAGACATGTGATTTTAAGAAAAAGCAGTATAAAAAGCTTATGTCGCCGGCTAATATCGACGTCAAGTACATATATTTGCTCGACGATTGGTTCAAAGATCCCAAATATAAAGATGTGTTAGACTATATACATTCCGTTGATTGTGATTATTATTTTGAGTATATTCCGCTTACAAAATTGGGTTTACCCGTACCGCCAGAATTGGTAACCGACTGATATGGCAAAGAAGATACCTTTACAGCCTGAAAATTTTGAACTAGAAAGTACCACGGTATGGGACTTTCCTGTGCGTGGCAGGTGGGCTACGCATGACGCAAAATATCGCGGTAACTGGTCGCCTTATATACCGCGCAACGTTATTTTACGTTATTCGTCGGAAGGGGATACCGTATTGGATTCTTTTGTCGGTGGCGGAACAACGGCGGTAGAAGCTAAGCTCACCGGCAGAAATTTTATAGGTATAGATATAAACCCGTTGGCGGTAGATCTCTCTGTAAAAAAATGTGCCTTTGAATATGATTCGGGCGTAGATATATCCATTTTACAGGGCGATGCAAGGCAATTACCGCTGGATAAAGAAAGTGTAGATCTTATTTGTACGCACCCGCCGTATGCGAATATTATAAATTACAGCGACGGCATAGAAGGCGACTTGTCATTATTATCCATGAAGCCGTTTCTTGCCGAAATGGGCAAAGTGGCAGACGAATTTTACCGTGTTCTGAAAAAAGATAAATTCTGTGCAGTTCTGATGGGTGATACCAGAAAAAACGGGATGGTGCAGCCTTTGGCTTTTGAAACAATGCGGCTGTTTGAACTTGCAGGGTTCAAAACAAAAGAAATCATAATAAAGCAGCAGCATAACTGTAAAGCGACGGGTTTCTGGAAGACGAATAGTGTTAAGTATAACTTTTTATTGCTTGCGCACGAATACCTGTTTGTATTCAAAAAATAAGTGCAGGCAGCTTGCAAACGGGGATATATTTTGCCGTGTATGCCCCTTATGCGGTTGACAAATCGGCAAACAAAATATATAATAGAAATATAAAGGCAAAAGTGTGATTCCCTTTAAGGCGGAGTCACACTAATTTATTACGTCTTGCCGATAAAATTCTGGCAAGCGCAAAGAGGTTTAAAATGGCAGATCAGATTTTTGAAATGACGCAAAAGAATTACGATGATTTGGTAAAGGAAAAGGAATATCTCGTAATGACTAAACGTCCGCAGATTATAGAGCGTATAGCCGAAGCCCGCAGCCACGGCGATCTTTCTGAAAACGCTGAATACGACGCGGCGCGTGAAGAACAGCGTTCTAACGAAGGCAAGATAGAGCAGCTCGAATATCAGATAAAGAATGCAAAGATAGTTACTGAAATTACCGACAACACTTATGTACATTTAAACAGCAAAGTGACGGTAGAAGACGCCGAGTTCGGCGACAGGGATACCTACATTATAACCAGCGTTACCGACGTTGACGTAATGAACGGCAAAATATCCAGCGAATCCCCCGTGGGTGCTGCCCTTATGAGGCACAAGACGGGCGATGTCGTAACCGTACCCTGCCCCGACGGCTCGAGCTACCAGCTTAAAATAATAAAAATCGACTGATTGCATACGGGAATAATTATGGACGAGAATAACGCAATTTTAAGTGAAGAGGAAGAAACCCAAAGGCTTGCCGAGCAGGCACAGGTACGCAGGGAAAAACTTGCCAAGCTTGTATCCGAAGGCAACAACCCCTACGAAAAGACCAAGTATACCGTAACGGCGAACTCCCTTACAGTCAAAGAAAATTTTGACGGTATGGAGGGCAAAGAGGTTTCGCTCGCGGGCAGGCTTATGTCAAGGCGCATTATGGGTAAGGCTTCCTTTTCCCACCTTTCCGACCGCGAAGGGCTTATACAGATTTACGTAAAACGCGACGAAGTGGGCGAAGCCGACTATATAGCTTATAAAAAGGACTACGATATCGGCGACATAATAGGCGTACGCGGCACTGTGTTCAAAACGCAGACGGGCGAAATTTCTATCCATTGCAACCATATAGAGATGCTCTCTAAATCTCTGCGCCCCCTGCCCGAAAAGCAGCACGGGCTCACCAATATGGATATAAAATACCGCCAGCGCGACCTTGACTTAATAGTCAATCCCGAGGTAAAAAATACCTTTATCATGCGTTCGCG
This sequence comes from Clostridia bacterium, assembly GCA_021199295.1. GTDB lineage: Bacteria > Bacillota > Clostridia > Christensenellales > Borkfalkiaceae > Coproplasma. The sequence continues at coordinate 56,762 of JAJQII010000002.1, read as the reverse complement.
CATTATCCGCGAAATACGCAGCTATCTTGACGGGCGCGGATATCTCGAAGTGGATACCCCCGTTTTAACCACCTTCGAAATCGGCGCTGCCGCCCGCCCCTTTAAAACAAAGCACAACGCCCTTGACATAGATATGTACCTCCGCATAGAGACCGAGCTGTACCTTAAGCGCCTTATAGTCGGCGGTCTGGAAAAGGTCTACGAGGTGGGCAGGATATTCCGCAACGAGGGTATGGACGCTTTCCACAATCCCGAATTTACCACCGTTGAAATGTACGAGGCGTACACCGATTACTTCGGCATGATGGATCTTATAGAGGATATGTACCGCACGATCGCCAAAAACGTGTGCGGAAGCGGCGTGATAACCTACCAGGGAACGGAAATAGACCTTGCCTCCCCCTGGAAGCGCCTTACCATGAAGCAGGCAGTAAAGGAGTACTGCGGGGCAGACTTCGACAGCTGGGCAGACGACGCCGCCGCCCGCGAATGCGCTAAAAATTTAGCCGTGGAAGTGGAAGAGGGCGAAAGGGCTACCAAGGGGCATGTGCTTATAGCGCTCTTTGACGCGTTTGTCGAAGACAAGCTCGTGCAGCCCACTATAATTTACGATTATCCTGTGGAAAATTCCCCTCTCGCGAAGCGCAAGCCTACAGATACTGCGTTTACCGAAAGGTTTGAATACTTTATATGCGGCCACGAATTCGGCAACGCCTTTTCTGAACTCAACGATCCCATAGACCAGCGCGAACGCTTTGTAAAGCAGGTAAAGGAAAAGAGGGCGCAAGAGCCCGGCTGCAACGCGCAGGTAGACGAAGACTTTCTGGCTGCCCTTGAATACGGGCTTCCCCCCACGGGCGGTTTAGGTATGGGCGTGGACAGGCTCGTAATGCTGCTTACCGACAGCGCTACCATAAGGGACGTAATATTGTTCCCCACAATGAAGCCTAAAAAATAACATTTAACGGGCGCGATAACCGTCGCGCCCTTTATTAAAGATGCACTGCCATATATTAGAGATTATTTCCGCAAACAATAACGTCAGCTTTCACACCCCGGGGCATAAAAACGAGAGCGGCTACTGCCGCACGTTCCCCGTTGCGCTGACCGACACTACCGAGCTTTCCTGTACGGACGACTTGTCGTCGCCTACTGGCGCGATAGCTTGCGCCCAGCGCGATATAGCCGATATAGTAGGTGCAAAGCGTTCGTACATTACTACCGACGGTTCTACAAGTGGCGTAATGGCTATGCTTTACGCGGCAAAGGGGCGGGGCGGTAAAATAATAGTACCCCGCAACAGCCATAAAAGCGTGTGGAATGCCTGCGCCATTCTCGGTTTAGAGCCCGTGATAGTGCAGGGCGGCGAACGCGGCGGCGTAATGCTCCCGCCCTCTCCCGAACAGATTGAACGGCTGATATGTGCCGACGAAAGCATTTCGGGGCTTATGATAACCTCGCCCGATTACTACGGCAATATAGTGCCTTTAAAGCAATACCGCGAGATATTAAAGAAATGCGGTAAACTTCTTATTGCCGACGGCGCTCACGGCGGGCATCTCGCCTTTTGCGATGGCGGACAGGGCTACGCGGGCGCGTACGCCGATATGTGGGTAGACGGAGTGCATAAATCTATGCCGGCGCTTACGCAGGGCGCTATAGTGCATTTAAACGACCTTACCCTTGCCGACAGGCTGGAAGAAGGTTTAAGCATATTCCGTACTTCGTCGCCCAGTTTTCCCATAATGGCGTCGGTGGAATATTCGGTAAAGTACTGCGATGAAAACAGGCAAAAGATTGCGCAGGTTATGCTTATGCAGGCAGACGTGCGCAAAAGAATAGAAAATAGCGGCTATAAAGTGTACCCCTCGGACGACTGGACAAAGCTTGCCGTGGACGTCTTTTACGCTGGTATAGACAGTGCCGCCGCCTGCCAATATCTGGAAAAGAAGAGCATATATGCCGAATTTAACGACGGCAGATACATACTTTTTTATCTGTCGCCCATGACGGACGAAGCCTCGCTTTGCCGCCTTGTATCGGCGTTGGAAGAAATATCGCAAAGGCAGGACGTGCGCGGATGCTTTTCCCCGAAGTTTCTGCCAGAAGAGGACAGGGGAAATTATGGCTACCTTAACGCCGTGAACGCCCCCTGCGAGTATATTGAGTTGGAAGAAAGCCTTGGCAGGGTGTGCGCGGCTAACGCGGGCGTTTCGCCCCCGTGTATCCCCGTGGTTGCCGCTGGCGAGAGGATAACCACAGCTGTTATCAGCGCCTTGGCTGGGGCTGACCACTGCTTTGGTTTAGAGAATGGAAAGATAAAGGTTGTTAAATTATGAAGGGTAAATTTATCACGTTCGAGGGCTGCGAGGGCTCGGGCAAAAGCACGCAGATACGCCTGCTTTCAGAACGGCTTACAAAAGAGGGTATTTGCCACATAGTCACGCGCGAACCTGGCGGCAGCGACGTTGCTGAACAGATCCGTACGGTAATTTTAAATAAAAATAATTCGGCCATGTGCGACGAGTGCGAGGCTCTGTTGTACGCGGCGGCGCGTATACAGCACCTTACCGAGATTGTAAAACCTGCCTTGGACAAGGGTATGCTGGTGCTCTGCGACAGATACGTCGATTCTTCTTTTGCCTACCAGGGCTGCGCACGCGGGCTGGGGATGGAATTTGTAGCCGACATAAACGCCTGCGCCTTGGAGCAGTTTCCGCCCGATTTAACGTTGTTTCTGGATATAAGCCCCAAGGCGGCGTTCGACCGCAAGCACGGCGCTGATTTAAACGACAGGATGGAGCGCGAGGGGCTTGCCTTTCACAATAAAGTTTACGAAGGTTATTTAAGCCTTGCCGAAAGATATCCGCGCATAGTGCGGGTGCAATGCGGCGGGACTAAGTACGAAACGTCGGAGATTATTTATAAATTGCTTAAGGAAAAGGGCATAATATAATAAAGCGGTAAGGAGATTTGCTTTGGAACAGCTGGTAAAAAGCACTGCGGCTTACAAAATTTTATGCGGCGAAGCGGCGGACGGCAGGCTTGCCCACGCGTATATGCTTCATTTTGCCGACGGCGCTAATATGCGTGCGGCGCTCAAAATTTTTGCCAAAGTTATTTTCGGCTGTAAAGAGGGTGATAGTTTAAGCGGAAGGATAGACCGCGAAAGCTGCCCCGACTGTAAAATCTATCCGCAGAATGATAAAAAGTTCACGGTGGATGCCGTAAGCGACCTTATAAGCGACAGCGCGTTAAAACCTACCGAGAGCAACATAAAACTGTATGTTATAAGCGGATTTGAGGAGTGTTCGGCAATAGTGCAGAACAAACTTTTAAAAGTGCTGGAAGAACCGCCCCAAGGCATATATTTTCTCCTTGGCACGCAAAGCACCGCGCCAGTGCTGCCCACGGTAATTTCGCGCGTGCATATGCTTGAAATACCGCCCTTTACGGCGCAGCAGATTTACGCCGCGTTAGAGCGGGAAAACGCAGGCGGCGCTTACAACAAAAGGGCAGCCGAAAGCTGCGGCGGCATACTCGGGGCGGCACAGTCGCTTGCGGGCGGCGCGTTCGGCGAAATCAATACTGCGGCAATGGAGCTTTGCACGGCGGATACCCGCGAAAAGGCGGGGGCGCTTTCGGCAAAGTACGCCGACAGCAAGTACAAAAAACAGATTATGGCAGAGGCGGAAAGACTCTTTTTTACAGCGTTAAAGGGCAGCGTCACGGGCGTGGCAGATGCCGACGGCAAAAAAATCGCTGCCGTGTGGGACGGGCGCACGCTGTTATACGCAGCCCAGCGCTACGGCGCTTCGCAGACCGACCTTAAGTTCAACGCGTATTTTTCCGCCCTTTTATACAGCGTCATGTTAGACGTTATACAGGAGAATGAGAGATGGCAAAGATTATAGGAGTAAAATTTAAAGATTGCGGCAAGACTTATTACTTCGCGCCAGGCAACGGCAATTTTAAAGAGGGCGACGGCGTAATAGTAGAGACGGCGCGAGGCATAGAGTACGCCACCGTCGCCATAGAGGAAAGGGAAGTGCCCGAGGAAGAACTTGTAGCACCCTTAAAACCCGTTTTGCGCCTTGCTACCGACAAAGACAGGGAGACCGTCCGCCGCAACGAGGAAAAACGCGAGGGCGCGATGAAGATAGCGCAGGAGAAAATTGCCGCCCGCGGGCTGGATATGAAGCTGGTGGACTGCGAATTTACTTTCGACGGCACTAAGGTACTCTTTTACTTTACCGCCGACGGCAGGGTAGACTTCCGCGAGCTGGTAAAAGACCTTTCCTCGGTGTTCCGCATAAGGATAGAATTGCGCCAGATAGGCATCCGCGACGAAGCCAAGATGGTAGGCGGGTTAGGCCCTTGCGGCAGGGTGTGCTGCTGCGCAAGCTGTATGCCCGATTTTAAAAAGGTATCCATAAAAATGGCAAAAAACCAGGGGCTTTCGCTCAATCCCTCTAAGATATCGGGGCTGTGCGGCAGGCTTATGTGTTGCCTTGCATACGAAAACGATTACTATGCCGAGGCTTACAAACAGATGCCCAAACTTGGCAGCGAGGTTTCTACCCCCGAAGGCGTGGGCACGGCGGTAAACATAAATATGCTTAAAATGGAAGTCAAGGTAAAGATAGTAAAGGGCGACGCCATGATTTACCGCGATTTCAGCGTGGACGATATCAAGTTCAAAAAACACGGCAAGCCTGAAAAAGACGAGGAGCTTGACGAAGAGGTAAAAAAACTTCTCGACTAAAGGTTATCTCCTATCTGCTTGGCAGGAAGTATTTTTCAAAATAAACCTAAGTGAATAAAATAAAGCTCTTTTTGCGGCTATTTTTGTAAAAATTTTTGTCTTTACCCCTTTACAACGGCAAAAAGGTGTGATATAATATATACGCTTAAAGGCGTAAACTATTTTGGAGGTGCAATATGGCACACGTAATTTCTGACGAATGCGTAATGTGCGGTGCATGTGAAGCTACCTGCCCCGTATCCGCGATATCAGCAGGCGACACAAAATATCAGGTAGATCCCGATGTTTGCATTGACTGCGGTGCATGTGAAGAAGGCTGCCCTACAGGCGCTATCGCTGCAGAATAATCACATATAATAACACGGCAAGGCGGAACGTAATTGTTCCGCTTTGTTTTTTGCTTTAAAAAAGTTTACGCGGGGGATATTTTAAGTTATAATAGGTGTATGCAGGCAGAGCTTAAAGAAGGCGAGGTCTTGGAAGAACTTTTCGCCGACAAAAAGATAATACAAAACACAAACCTTTACCGCTTTACTTCAGACAGTATAATGCTGTCGCGCTTTGTCAAGGGTAAAAAGAACGACGTCGTCGCCGATTTTTGCGCTGGATCGGGCATAGTGGGGCTTCATTTTCTTTGCCTTAACACGCATATAAAGAATGTCACGCTTTTCGAGATGCAGCAAAACCTTTCGGATATGTCGGCGCGTACCGTCCTTTATAACGGGTTTGAAAACGTTTCGGCGGTGTGCTGCAAGGTGCAGGATATCGGCACGGAGTACAACGGTAAATTCTCGCTTGTGCTGTGCAATCCTCCTTACGAAAAGGGCGGGTTTGAAAATTTATCTTACGAAAAGGCGGTGTGCCGCAAAGAAATTACTGTAACGCTTAAAGAGATTGTGCTTGCCGCCGCAAGGGTGCTTAAATTCGGCGGAAGGTTTGCGGTTATAAACAGGGCAGACAGGGTGGCAGAGCTAATTTACCTTTTAAAAGTTAATGGGTTAGAGCCCAAGCGCTTGCAGTTTGTATGCGGCAGGCAGGGCGCAAAACCTTACCTTGTTATGGCAGAGGCGGTAAAAGGCGGCAAAGAGGGCGTGGACGTGCTGCCGCCCGTAATAAACACAGGCAGCACGGTGTGATAATGTGTATGACAAATAGGTTACTGCCGTTTATTTGTACATAATGATAAATAAGTAGTATGTCATTGCGAGCAAACGTAGTTTGCGTGGCAATCTAAGCCGGACGACTTTCAGCTGCCATTCGTCCTTATAAAAAGCAAAGAGGCAATAAAATAAACAATTAATCACGCCATATGTCGGGGGTAATTAAAAAATGGTATACTTTGTGGCAACACCTATAGGCAATTTAAAAGATATATCGCTCAGGGCTTTAGAGGTTTTACGGGGCGCGGACGTCATTTTTTGCGAGGATACCCGCCATTCACTCAAACTTCTCAACGCGTACGAGATAAAAAAGCCCCTTTTAAGCTGCCATAAATTCAACGAAAAAGAGGCTGCGGATAAAATAGTTGAGGCATATTCGGGGGGCAAACAGGTTGCCGTAATCTCTGACGCGGGTATGCCCGTAATATCAGACCCCGGGAATATCGTCTGCCGTACGCTTACTGAAAGGGGCGTGCCGTACACTATAATCCCCGGGGCGAACGCCTTTTTGTCTGCCCTGGTGCTTTCAGCAATGCCCGCGGACAGATTTGCCTTTCTGGGCTTTTTGCCCGACAAGCAGGGTGAAAGGCAAAAACTTTTACAGCGATACAAGGGGCTGGATATTACCATGTGCTTCCATGCCGCCCCGCAGGACGTAGACCGCTACATTGCCGATATGTATGCAGTGTTCGGCGACAGACCAGCGTGTGCCGTAAGAGAGATTACAAAAATTCACGAAGAAGTCGTCCATTTTACGCTTGCGCAGGGGCTTGAAGGCGAAAAGAGGGGCGAATATGTGCTGATTATCGGCGGCGAACAGGCGGCGGACAACCCCTTAAACAGCCTTTCCCCCGAACAGCATATAAGGGCGTATATGGACGAAGGGTACGACAAGAAAGAGGCGGTAAAGCGTGCCGCCAAAGACAGGGGCGTTACCAAGTCAGAACTGTATAAATATTCCATAGATTTGTAAGGTGTAACTTATGAATGAGAAAAATTCAGGTCAGCCAGAGGGCAAAATGACCATCTACGAATACGAAGAAAAATACGTGAAAAGGCAGAACGTAAAACATGCCTCTGCAGTACTCAGGCTGATTGCCACAGTCATAGGCGTGTTCCTTTTCACCTGCCTGTTTTTAGTGGCTTTAAAAGTTTACGATATCAACCTGTACGCGGGCATAGCTGTTTCAGTGGTGTGCGTTGTCGTTTACATACTTCTGTTTGTAGTGCCTTTGGTAAAGATAATCAAGTCGGACTACTTCCAGACTAACGTAAACTCGCAGACGGCACGCGAGGCGCAAAAGCACAACAGGCAGGTACGTAAAAATATTGCCGCAAAGATGGTGGAAGTGAATGCCACGGTAGACGGCGTGGGCTGGTACGACGACAAGACGGTGCAGGAAATGGCGGCATGCCTTGTAACGGGCGACGAAGAGGGGATAAAGCGTTGCCTTACCGAACTTTATACCCATTCGGTAAAGTCGTCCGCCCGTTCTATTATAGTTAAAAATGCCGTTAAAAGCGGTATGTATTCGGCTGTATCACAGAGCAGTGCGGCAGACGCCGCCATGGTCGCCGTGCTTAATTTGCAGATGGTAAAGGATATCGTGTTTTTGTATGGCTTCCGTCCGTCAGATGCAAAGCTAGTAAAAATATTTGCAAAGGTTGTGCATAATTCGCTGGTTGCCTACGGGCTCGGCAGCGCCAAGATAGGGCAGGGAGTCGCCCATACCATAGGTGACGCGGCAAAGGGTATACCCCTCTTGGGCTCTGCTATATCCGTGCTGGTGGATAGCTCGGTGCAGGGGCTTGCCAACGGAACGCTTACCGCCGTGATAGGTTTCCAGACGATAAAGTATTTAAATTATGAGTACAAATTGCAGAACATTCTCGACGGCGTGGAAATTACCGAAACGGAAGAGGAATTTAACGAGGCGTGCGACGAGGTAAAGCAGGAATTAAAGGCGTCTTCAGGCAAAAAGAAAATAAAGCAAGCCAGTTGATTGCCCCATACTTGCGGGGGAATGGTGTGTTTAACGGGATATGTCATTGCGAGCGCAGCGTGGCAATCTAAGCTGGATAACTTTCAGCTATCATACCACCTTTTGGTATTTTCCCCTTGCATGGGAAGATAAGGGGTAGGTACAATGAACGCTACTGATTGGAGATCTCTCCACTTCGGTCGAGATGACAGCCCTTGCGTCCCCTGAGAGGGGAAGAGGGCCACGAAGTGGCGAAGGGGTTTACATGAGCGCAGCCCTTGTCATCCTGCGCGAGCGTTAGCGCTGCCCTCGCGTATGCGAGATGAAAGAGCGAAGCGTGACGTGAGGCTATCTGTGCATTATAATTTGAAACCTTTACAATAAGGTGCGCAGAGTGTCGGGCTACGCCCTCGCACGCTAAGAGCGAAGCGGCTCGCGGAAAGCCAAGCAAAAACGCTTTTCAGCTATCATACCACCGTTTTAAGTGAAAGGCTAGAATGAGGTAGTATCATTTGTTGCAATTTAAAAAGCAGACGGTTTTGCCGTCTGCTTTTTGTGTGTTTTTTAAACCTTTGGATAAGGTTAATTTGGCTATATTCACGGGGCTATTGTTTTTATTATGTAAACTTATAGCTTGCGTTATAGCCTGAATTTTATAGCTTGCAATATACTTAAGCCTTGATAATCTTATGCGCTTTCAGCATCGCCAGTAATAGCAAATGTGAAATCGCTGAATTCAACTGCCAAACCTCTTACAGCAAACATACAGAGATATACGTAATTTGTATCTGTTGCGGTAAATGAGAAGTCGGTGTAATCTTGTGCATACGAGTAACCAGAGGAGGTTGTTACAGTTACGGTAAATATCTGTCCGCCGCCAGTTATAGAGAGCGTATATTCGTCACCAACAGCCATTGCGGAGGTTTTTGAACCTTTAGTAAGGGTATCGTTTTCCCTGCTGAAAATTACATTGCCGTTGGCTTGGTCTATGAGTCCTGCTGTTACATAGTTGCTTGAAATGCCAGAATCTGAAGTGTTAATATACATATCATCTCTAAGCATTAAGCCGTATGCTGCTTGTGAAGGCGTCGAATCTGCTAAATCAGAAGATATACCGGTAACTTTTGCTTTAACGCTTGCGGTAAATGTTTTTGTAATATCGATTTGTGTAAATACTCCGGCAACCGTATCAGAACTGGAAGCTATTTTACCGCTTATTGTGCCCAGATTGGATATGGTATATGTTCCGTTTTCGTTATCGGCTGAAATGGTATAGTTAGCAATCTTATCTGATCCGCCTACATTGCCAAATACTGTTTCATATAATTTGTATTCGGTGGTATTATCCTGCGAGTCGGTTACTGATCCGACTGATGTAAGGCTACTCAGGTTAGGCGACTCGTAAGCCCTATATTTATAAGACGTATTATAAGCGGCTTCAAGGTCGTTAGCTATTGTGGGCTCGGATATATCAGATTTAACATAATAGCCGAGGTTGCAAGTCTTCCTTGCGGTGCGAAGGGCGGTAGCTATCTGGTAAGAAATCATCTTTGCGCCGTACATATTTATATGTGTGGTATCAATGCCACTGGGAACAACCGAGACGGTTGTGTTAGTTGTACTTGTTATTTCTCTCACTTGCTCATCGCCGTCAGAGGCTAAGTCTGCTTTAGAAAAGGCATGAAACCACTGCGCGTCTTCCTGGAGTGTTTCATACAGTGTTTTTGTTATTGTCGTAAGGTCCACGCAGGTAATGCCTTTATCTTCCGCAAGGTCGCATATACATGCGGCATAGTCGCCGTTACTTGTGACGTGAATGGAATTTCCTGTATATGTTCCGCTTGAGCTATAACGTACTATGGGTGTACATAAAATGGGGGTAGCGCCTGCATCCAAGGCTAATTTTATGTATTTATAGTAGAGTATATTCTGGAAAGAGCCTGCTGTATCTACAGCGTCAAGCGTGGGAGCAGTATATCTATCAGCATCAGTTTTTTCATCGTTATGGCCGAAACCTATTATAAGATAGTCGCCCTTGCCTATAGCTTTTACCGTTTCTTTAGTGTTTGTATTCGTGCCGCCGTCCCATAAAACGTTGTAGTTAGTTTCTGTGGTGAAGCTAAGGGAACTTCTGCCCGAAAGGGCTAAATTTACCACTGATACATAGTCTGTGTCTACGTAATTTGCAAACTGAGTGCCGTAGCCGTAACGGGGCAGGTAATAAGTATCAGAAAATTGGCATACAGTGCTGTCGCCTACAAAGTAAACGGTGGTGGAAGTAAGTGTGTAGTCTTCTTCTTCCTCGTCGTTGGTATTTTCGTTGCCGCCTGTAGAGCCCGTCTGGTCGTTTACTGAACTGCTTTCCGAATTGCTGCTTGAGCTGGAACTGCTCGAACTCTCTGAACTGGAACTGCTCGAACTTTCAGAGCTGCTTGAACTCTCGGAACTGCCTGAATTGTTAGAGTTGTTTATTGTTACGCTGTTGCAGGCTGCTGCGAAGACCATGCACAGCGCCATGCAGAACGAAACAAAGGCTACAAGCAGTTTTTTTATTTTTTGCATAAATTCTCCCCTTTTGCCGCAACAAAACCGCCTTAACGGAAATATTTTTAAGCCGTAAGCAGGTGAAAGACGGGAAAATTCTAAAAAAAGTATACGTTTCCTGACCACGAATCAGGGGCGGGAAATTGAATAATTTTTTGTAGTTTTCGCCGTATTTTCTGCTTTTTTTTGCGACAAAAATTTCGTCGGTAAAAGTATACCATTTTTATAATGGTAAAGTCAATACAAAATTCAGGTTTGTGAAAAAACTTTTCGTTTTTTGTTACTATTGTGCAATATTGTAGCGGCTACCATATCACCGCTTTATTAGTACAGGTTGAATGATATCTGTATAATAAGTTACTTGGATTACCACGCCACCGCATTAAAGCCGTCTGCCGTAAAATATTTTTACGGTGTAACGGATAGCCATTTTTTTCGTAAAATTATATGGAATACGGCAACGCTCCATATAAGTATTTTTGCTCACTATCTATGCGGTGTTGCGTTTATTAAGATAATAATACCTGATAACAGGAGGATTTAATTATGCCTGGTGAAAATTCGAGTAGTCTTTTAGACCAAGTAACGGACAGAATATCTAAGGACGTTATAAAGGCTATGAGCAAAGATCTGTCTGCTCCCAGCGATTATGCTGAACCTTTAAGAAATATCGTATATAGAAAGATACGGGAAACTCTCGTAAAAAACGGTTTTGAAGAACACTATAATCAAAGGCTTGACAATGCCGTTTACAAAGAGGATGTTAAGGATGAATACGATTATTTCCTTGCAGGCGGCATAAGGTTGCCCGAGGAAGTAAATTATAGGGCGTTACGGCCTGTTGTTGAAGATTTTACCAAAAATGTAGAGGATTATCTTACCTCCAGTGAATACAGGGCGGAAAGAAGAGTGAACGGCAGGGAATCCACTGAAGATCCTAATTATATTGAATGGGTAATGCAGTACAAGGCATACCGTGACGCCAATCTGCGAAAGGATAGTCTTTGGTTTGACACCGCCGCGTACGACGTGGAAAAGGGGTATGTCACTCGCCCTGATTTCCTCGTTACAAAGGAAAATACCTATAACGTAGGGCTCAAAGAACCCGAAGAACCCCGTATGATTACCTTTGGCGACGAGACAAAGTCGCCTATGTACGACATGACTAAAAAGGGATATGTGGGGCATGGTCCTGAAGGGAGGACAAGGGCATTTGATGAGCTTTTAGGTAACCTGCAGGCTGAAAGCTGCATGGGCAACCCTGACGTAAACGCCGACTATAAGCATTTTATCAACTGCTTCAGCATAGACGGTCACAATATCGATTACCGCGAGACGGGCGACAAGAAACTCGACGAAGAAAATCTTAAGAAAGCCAAAAGCGCTATAGTTGACGCTATAGCGAGTAGAAAGATCGTTGAGTTTACAAAATTTACGATGGACGGCAAGGGGAAGTGCAACGTTGAGACCATTCCCATTGCCCACGCCAACTTCGCAAAGGATAAAAACAATATAAAGCACGTGGTAGGCCCTGCCGATTTAAAGGCGGCAAAGCTCGCGCAAAAGATTACGGAAAAGGCAAGGAAAGAGGCTGAAAAGAAGCATAAAATTTACCTGAAGCAAGAAAAGAAAGCCGAATCGGAAAAGCGTAAGCAGGTAGTCAACGGCTACAAAGACAGGATAAGACAGGCTGCCAACAGGGCGGAAAAGAATAAGATAAGGGCTGAACTCAGAGAAGTTCAGGCAAACTATAAAAAGGTTGACAGGGAACAGAAAGCCCGCCAGAAGGCGGCAGAAACTGAACGCAAAAACCAGTTAAAACTCGAACAGAGGCAGCAGAAAGCTTACATAAACAAACTTTCCAGCGACGTAAAGCAGATCGTCAGGCAGCAAACGGCTGAGGCTAAGCGGCGTGAACGGGTTGATAATGAACGCGCTAAGCAGGCAGTTATAGAAGATCACAAGAGATCCGAGGAAGCCAAGATTGAGCGTGAAGAAATGGACAGGCGCGAATATGAGGCAAACAAGGCAAAGCGTGAAGCCCAGCAGGCTGAACAGGCAAAAGCTGCGCCCGCTGCCACAGGAACTAACCGAGTAAAATTAAGTGAGGCAAACAAAGAAAAGCAAAACGAAATATCCGGCCAGGTATTAGGCACTGCCCCCAAGAAAAAGGTTGCTGATATTACGGCTTCGCAAGAGCAAACCCGTGAAAAGAAGAACGTGGCTGAAAAGTCTGATTTATGATAGCCTTTAATTTGCACACGGATTGGTTAATTGTATTATTTTGAAAATTACGTATCAGAACAGCCTTCCCGTTTTCGGGAAGGCTGTTTTAGTAAAATGGTGTTTTTTATCTGATTGCAACGATTACCGTTTGCAATAAAGCCCTCGCACGCTAAGAGCGAAGCGGCTCGCGGAAAGCCAAGCAAAAACGCTTTTCAGCTATCATATTACCGCTTTAATAGCTTTCCCCTAATGCCTCGGCGGCATTAGTTTCAATATATTACCGTGTCAATCACGCCGCCGCCTCGTCACAGAAATTTACGTTCAAAGCCGCCAGCCTTTCAGACTGGCGGCAATATTACTTCAATTTCTGTTCCTCTTCCCGAAAAACCTTTGCAGGCAAATCTTTTTCGGGATACCCTTATGCCTCGGCGGCGTTAGTTTCAATATACTACCGTGTCAATCACGCCGCCGCCGAGGCATTGGCTGCCAAGGTAAAGCACGGCATATTGCCCTTCGGTTACGGCACGCTGGCGTTCGGAAAATTCAATCTGCATCTTGCCGCCCTCGATTTTTACCCAAACTTTTTGTTCGGGCTGGCGGTAACGGAATTTCGCCGTGCATTCAAACGCCGCAGGCGGTTCAAAACCTATAAAATTGAGTTCTGTCGCCGTGCATGCCGCCGAATACAGGGGCGTTTCGTCGCCGTGGGAAACGTAGAGTATATTGTTCTGCAAGTCCTTTTTTACCACAAACCATCTGCCTTCTTCGCCGCGAGTACCGCCAAGGTTGAGCCCCTTTCGCTGCCCTATAGTATAATACATAAGCCCGATATGCTCGCCCACGGTTTTGCCGTTCAGCGTGCGTATCTCGCCGTTTTGCGCGGGCAGATAATTTTGCAAAAATTTACGGAAGTTTCTTTCGCCGATAAAGCAAATGCCCGTGCTGTCCTTCTTTTCGGCGGTGGCAAGCTCGTTTTGCTCGGCAATGGCGCGTACCTCTTTTTTATCTAAATTTGCGAGAGGAAAGAGTACGTTTGCAAGCTGGCTTTCCCTTACCTGGTTTAAAAAGTAGGTCTGGTCTTTGCCCGCGTCTTTGGCTTTGAGCAGGCGGTGTCTGCCGCCGCAATGTTCAATGCCGCAATAGTGCCCCGTGGCGATATAGTCCGCCCCGAGCGTTGCGGCATATTCGCGGAAAGGGCCGAATTTGATTTCCCTGTTGCACAGCACGTCAGGGTTGGGCGTTCTGCCTGCTTTGTATTCGGCTAAAAAGTAAGTGAACACGCGGTCGTAGTATTGCTTTGCAAAATTTACGGTGTAGTAGGGGATATCGAGCATGCCGCATACCCGCCTTACGTCGGCGAAGTCGCTCTCTGCAGTGCATGCGCCCGAATCGTCGTTTTCTTCCCAGTTTTGCATAAACAGCCCCGTTACGTCGTAACCCTGCTGTTTTAAAATTAAAGCGGCAACCGAGCTGTCTACGCCGCCGCTCATGCCGACTACTACCGATTTTTTCATTGCCGTGTACCTTAAAAGTTTGTTTTAATCAGTATAACACAAAAAAAATCAATTGCAAAGCGCACACGGGTGTGCTATAATAATTTTTAGCAATGCCCGAAACAGGGCTATGGTTTGGGGGAGATAAGTGGAACTGCCCGAAGATGATTTTATTTTGCTGTCGATAGTCAATATGAAGCTGCGTGACGGCTGCCCTTCCGTAGAAGAGCTATGCAGCCAATTGGGCTGGGAATATGCCTTAATTAACGGGCGGCTGAATGCGGCGGGATTTATTTACAGCGAAGAAGAGAACAGATATAGGTGACATGCGCCCGTAGTCTAATTGGATAAAACAAGAGCCTCCGACGCTCTCGTTCCGAGTTCGAGCCTCGGCGGACGCACCAAAAATTTCCGCGGTGACGCGATTGAGCCTACGGTTAGCAATCGCTAATCCGTCGGCTGCGCCTCCTTACTAAATCCGCGCAGAACCAAAAAAGCGGGAATGTTTCCCGCTTTTTTAATGTGGTCTAACGGTAGCTGAAAGGCGTTTTTGCTTGGCTTTCCGCGAGCCGCTTCGCTCTTAGCGTGCGAGCGTAGCGACACTCTGCGCACCCTATTGTAAAAGGTTTCAGATAATGTGGCGCAGATATCCTCACGTCACGCTACGCGTTCCTCAGGATGACGAGGGGGGAGTGGTCGCTTTTCCGTCATTCTGAGCGGAGTCGAAGAATCCCGCGAGAGCAACGATAGTTGCGGCTCGCGACCGACTAATTACGGCGGCATTCAGTTATCATTATGACCTTTAAAGCGGTGGTAGCGCATTGCAACCAGCGTTGCACGACAATCGAGCACTTAAGGTAGGAGATCTTTCGACTACGTCTTTCAGACTTCGCTCAAGATGACAAGGGCGTTGCCCTTGTAAACCCCTTCGCCACTTGTGGCGAAGGGGTTTTTCGGGTAATATGGCTTAGATGGGCTTTACCCTCCCCACCGTGGCAATCTAAGTAATGCTATCGTGTTTTCCCGCTTTTTTATACTGTATCCAAGCGGCGGCAAAATTTGCCGCCGCCTGGATTTACTTTGTAATTTGCCGTAAATAATGCCTTATGTATGGTGTTTTACCATATTTATAAAATATTCGTGTATGCGTAAATCGTCGGTAAGTTCGGGGTGGAAAGCCGTTACCAGCTGATTATTCTCGCGGGCGGCTACTATTTTGCCGTCTGCCTCGGCAAGCACCTCGGTATCGCCCCACACTTCGGTAATATACGGTGCGCGTATAAATACGGCGGGGATAGTTCCTATGCCCTTAAAACGCGTGTCGGTGGCAAAGCTGCCAAGCTGTCTGCCGTAGGCGTTGCGCTCTGCCGAAATATCCATAGTGGCAAGCCCCTTTCTGCTGTCGTTGGTTATCTTTTTTGCCAGAAGTATGAGCCCCGCGCATGTTCCGTAGACGGGCAAGCCGCCTTGTATCATGCCTTTAAGCCTTTCAGCCATGCCCAGCTCGTTTAAAAGCTTACCCATCACGGTAGACTCCCCGCCTGGGATAACGAGCCCGTCAAAAGGCTTGTCCAGATCGCTTGCTTTGCGCAATTCGACGGTGGATATGCCTAAACTATTGAACATTTTCCTGTGTTCGTAAAAAGCCCCTTGCAGGCACAGCACGCCGATTACCATTATTTGCCGCGCTCCGCCATAAGAAGGGCTATTTCCTGTTCGTTAATACCTACCATGGTTTCGCTCAAATCTTCTGAAAGTTCGGCAATAAGTTTGGCATCGGCGTAGTTTGTCACCGCCTGTACGATGGCCCTCG
This sequence comes from Clostridia bacterium, assembly GCA_021199295.1. Taxonomy (GTDB): domain Bacteria; phylum Bacillota; class Clostridia; order Christensenellales; family Borkfalkiaceae; genus Coproplasma. The sequence continues at coordinate 40,779 of JAJQII010000002.1, read as the reverse complement.
CGCGTTTGGCGGGGTTGCCCGATTTAAAAATGCCGCTGCCTACGAACACGCCCTCAGCGCCCAGTTGCATCATCAGCGAGGCGTCGGCGGGGGTAGCTATGCCGCCTGCCGCAAAGTTTACCACGGGCAGCCTGCCGTTTTCGTGTACGTAAAGGGCAAGGTCGTACGGCACTTGCAGTCTTTTTGCCGCCTCGTATACCTCGTCGCCCGACATAGATACAAGCCTGCGTATTTCGGCGTTCATCGCCCGCATATGCCTTACCGCCTGTACAACGTCGCCCGTCCCGGGTTCGCCCTTAGTGCGTATCATGGAAGCGCCTTCGTTAATTCTCCTCAGCGCCTCGCCCAGATCTTTAGCGCCGCAGACGAAGGGCACGGCGAACTTGCGCTTGTCTATATGGTGTATATCGTCGGCGGGGGAAAGTACTTCCGATTCGTCTATGTAATCTATATCTATCGCCTGCAAAATCTGTGCTTCGGCAAAGTGACCTATGCGGCATTTAGCCATTACGGGGATAGAGACGGCTTGCTGTATGCCTTTAATCATTTTAGGGTCTGACATACGCGACACGCCGCCTGCCGCGCGTATATCGGCGGGTATGCGTTCGAGTGCCATTACGGCGCAAGCGCCTGCATCTTCGGCAATTTTAGCCTGTTCGGGTGTGGTTACGTCCATAATAACCCCGCCCTTGAGCATCTGGGCAAGGTTTTTGTTGAGTTCCCAGCGTTCCTGCAGAAATTTTTCCATAAAAAATGTACCTCACTTGTTTTATGAGGTACATTATAAAGTTATGTTGATATTATTAAAATAACCAAAATAAGATAATTTATCAATACCAGATTATAGTTCGTCGGCATTGGGGTCCTGGTAGCCCACGCCGTAAATATCCTTTGCCGAAGTGACTATCATAAAGGCTTTGGGGTCTTCTTTCTTTACGATATCTTTAAGTTTGGGGAAGGCGGCTTTCCTGCATACGCACATTATAACTTCCTTGTCCGTATTCGTGTACGCGCCTTTGCCGTTTAAAAATGTCGCACCCGTGTTTACCTCGGTCATTATGTGTCTGCACATGGTTTCCACGTCGCAGCCGCCGGGTATTATGTAGACGAGCTTTGCCGAGTTGCTGCCGTATAAAACGTAGTCGAAGGTAAACGTTTCGGTGGCGAGCGATATTACCGAGTAAATCCACCTTTCTACCTGAGTCATTTCTGCAACAAGTTCGGTGGTCTGTATAAATATAGCGCCGAGCGTTACTATAATAACGTTTACGGCAAAGGCAATCTCGCCCGTTTCAAGGTATCTGAATTTCTTGCGCAGTATCTTTACTATGATATCCGTGCCGCCTGTGGAGGAATGTGCCCTGAAAACAAGCCCCAGCCCAAGGCCGAACAAAATACCTGCGGCAACGGCTGCGATAAGCGAGTTGCTTGTAAGGGGCAGGATGTCGAGGCAGCTGCCGCCGAAGAGGAAGGAAAAGAGTTCCATAAACAGCGAGGAAATTACGGTAGAGTAGATTGTGGATACCATAAGCCCTTTGCCGAGGAATACAAATCCCAGAACAAACAGGGGGATATTGAAGATAATAATCCAGTAGCCTGTAGATAAAATGCCGTAATTTTCAAGTATTAAGCCTATACCTGTAATGCCGCTCGAGGCAAGGTTATTAGGGCTTAAAAAGAGCTCCACGCCCAAAGCGTAAAGGGCACAGCCGCAAGTGGCTATAAGATGCCTGATTATAATGTTTGCAACTTTCTTCTTATTCATATAATTACCTTTATAATTTTGTTCTCGTGAATTTGTTTTTCAATTGCTGCTGAAAAACAAATTCACGACTCTAAAAGACAAACCATTCTCGGAACTTTGTACCTGCGAATGTTTTTTCTTTCTTTTGCGCATTTTGTTTTAGCGTACGGATTGTATAATGCGCAAAATTCAATCTTTTACCTTAATACTTAGGGGTTTTGAGTATAACGCAGTGACGCCCAAAACTCATTATTAGTTTTAATTTCTCGTGAATTTGTTTTTCAGTTGCTGCCCGTAAATATTTGGTTTTATTATTAAACCCCTTCGCCGCAAGCGGCTCTCTTCCCATTACAGGGGACACAAGAGTTGTGTCATTGCGAGCGAAGCGTGGCAATCTAAGCGATGTGAACATTCAGCTATCGTCATCACCGCATACAAGGCGAAGAGCTATTAGAAAGTAACGTATTATTTTTAAACAACTAATCTGCCGTCCTGCCTGCTGGTCGCGCGTCCGCGCGGGATTGCCACGGGGTAGAGCCCATCTAAGCCTTATTATCGAAATCTTTTACAATAAGGTGCTTAGAGTGTCGCTATCGCTCGCACGCAATGACAGATTGTTGTGTACCGTTTAATATGGAACAATGACAGAGCGTCAGCGCTGCCCTCGCGTATGCGAGATGAAAGAGCGTAGCGTGACGTGAGGATATCTGCGCCACATTATAGATTTTTTTATAATAAGGTGCGCAGAGTGTCGCTTACGCTCGCGCACTAAGAGCGTAAGCGGCTCGCGGAAAGCCAAGCAAAAACGCCTTTCAGTTATCGTTATTACCCACATACAATGACAGGTAAGTTTCTGCCGCTTAAGTGTGTCATTGCGAGGCTTTGTAAAAGCCGTGGCAATCTAAGCGAAGTGAACATTCAGCTATAATTCGACCACAATGAAGAAAAGTGACACCTGTCTTTTTCCAATGCGTATTATAACACTTTAAAATTTTAAGTCAACACCGTTTTTATAAAATTTACATCTAAAGCAAAAAAATTTTTTGCGGCGGGTTTTGCCTGCGGTGCGGTAATAAATTTTTATGGTTTTAAGGGCTTCACGCCGTTGACAATAATTTAAAAAAGTTTATAATGTTACACAGCTGATTTATAAGCGGCAAACAGTGGCGGAGGTGAATTATTACGCAGGCGCAGGCAAATACGGTAAAACGGAAAAAATACACGCTGTTCACGGGCAAACAGCTTTTGTGGCTCATTTTGCCTATAGTGGTGGAATCTATCTTCTCTACTTCGCTGGGTATGTTCGACTCTATGATGGTTTCCAGCTGGATAGACGCCAATGCCGGCAATGCCGTGGGCAACGTAGACGATATAAATAATCTTATAATACAGCTCTTTTCGGCGTTCGCTACGGGCGGCGTTATTATAACCAGCCAATATTTAGGGGCTAAAAAGATAGAGGAGGCAAATAAAAGCGCAAAGCACGTGGTTGTCATAGTGTTTATAGCCTCGGTGACTATCTGCCTTTTATGTTTGGCCCTGAACTATCCCCTTTTAAAGCTGTTCTTCGGCGGAGTTACCGACGAGGTATTCGGCTACCAGCAGACATATTTTTACATTACGGCGGCATCCTTCCCGTTTATAGGATTGTTTAACGTGTGCGCCGCCCTGTTAAGGGCACAGCGCAAGAGCATGGTTACAATGGTCAGTGCGGGCTTGAGCCTTGTCGTAAACCTTGTTCTTAACACGCTGTTTATGTACGTGTTTAAATGGGGCGTGGCAGGCGCGGCGGTGGCAACGCTCATATCCCGCGTAGTGCCCGCGTGCTACGTGCTGTTTCTTATCACAAGAAAGAGATTTTTAGTCCATATAAATATATTTGAAAAGTTCCGCTTTGACTGGAAGATGGTAAAGCACATTCTTATTATAGCCATACCCAGCGGTATAGAGAGCTGCCTTTTCCAGTTAGGCAAACTTATGACAAGCTCGTTTGTAAACGCAAGCTGCTACACGACTTACGATGCCGCATATCCCAATGGCATCAACTACGAGGCTAACGCTAACACGATGGCCAAGCAGCTTAACAATATAGCCTCTGTCGTGGGAGGCGGCGTAAACACCTCTTGCCTTACGGTAGTGGGGCAGGCGATCGGCACGGGCGACGTGGACCAGACCAAGTATTATATACGAAAGATGTTCCTTATATGCTATATCGCAAACGCGTGCGCCGTGGGCTTGATTATGGGCATATGCCACTGGGTTGTGCCCGTGTATAACTATTCAGAGGTTGCCAACGAGATAGCGCTTAAGTGCCTGTATTTCTGCCTTACATTCCAGTTTATAACATACCCGTTGTCATTTACTTCCCCCGCCGTGCTTAAGGCATCGTCAGACGTGAAGTACGTAATGTACTGTGCCGTGGGCTCTATGCTTATTGTAAGGGTGGGGTTGTGCTGGCTTTTGACAAGCGAGGTTGTGGGCTTGCAGCTCGGCGCGTTCGGCTACTGGATAGCAATGTGCTCGGACTGGGTTGTGCGTTCGGTACTGTTTATGGCAAGGCTTTTGACGGGCAGGTGGAAAAAAGCGTCGGGGCTTTTGCCTGAAGACGTGCGTGACCGTATAAAGGGCGTTGCAAGGCAGTTTACATCCAAGGGCAAGAAATTGCAGTATTCGCCCTATAAGCGCAGCAAAAAATTGAGAAGGTAAAAGTTTTATAGTCCGTCTGCGTTTTTACAGTGCGGCAAGGGATTATGTCATTGCGAGGAGTAAATTTATTTGCGACGTGGTAATCTAAGCCTATTGTTTTTCGGCTATCATACCACCGCTGGCAAACGACAGTATACTACGTCATCCTGAGGAGTGCCGTAAGGCACGACGTGAGGATCTCGCGAGAGCAACAGAATGTTGCGGCTCGCGGAAAGCCAAGCAAAAACGCCTTTCAGTTATCATATCACCTTTTTATAAGGCGAAGATTGATAAGAATAAACGTATTATTTTTAAACAACTAATCTGTCGTCCAGCCTGCTGTTCGCGAGTTATCTGCACCTTATTATCTGAAGTCTTTTATAATTGGTGTGCAGAGTGTCGCTATCGCTCGCACGCGAGATTGCCACGGGGTAGAGCCCCTCGCAATGACAGGAGGTTATGTGCCGTTATAATAATGGTAAATGAAATAAAACAAACAGTGCAACCCGAAAAATAAATTCACGAGAAACGAGGTGTTTCTATGTTTATCCAGATGTATAAAGAAAGGTATATGCGCTTCCCTGAAGGAAAGGAAAAGGCGCTTACGTTCAGCTACGACGACGGCGTGAAGGCCGACAAAAGACTGGTAGAACTGTTCAATAAATATGCCCTTAAGGGTACTTTTAACCTCAACAGCGACCTTTTTGATATAGAGGGCGAGTGGCACGGGCATATGGGCGAGGAAGAATCTTTCCGTACATTCGCCCAAAGCGGTCAGGAAGTTGCTCTGCACGGGGCAAGACATATATTTATGACAAGAGTTCCCCTGCATATGGCGGCAAAAGAGGTTTCGGATAACCGTGCGTATATGGAGAGCAAGTACAATAGGATAGTAAACGGAATGGCGTACGCTTACGGCGACTTTAACGACGACATTGTAAACGTTCTGCGTTCATTGGGCGTGGTATATGCCCGTACTACAAAGTCAACCCACACCTTTGAAATTCCCAAAGACTGGCTGAGGTTAAACCCCACCTGCCACCATACCGAAGATTGTTTTTCCGCCCTTGCGGATAAGTTTTTAGGCGGCAAGCCTTCCGATTCGGTAAAGGCTCGCGAGCCCTGGCTGTTCTACGTATGGGGACATTCCTTTGAGTTCGACGACAATAATAACTGGGATTTAATGGAAAATTTTGCCCGTCGGGCAGGCGGCAGGGCGGACATATGGTACGCAACCAACGGGGAAATTTACGATTACGTAAAGTGTTACGAAAGCCTTGTGTTTTCCTACGACGGCGAAAGCGTATACAACCCTTCGCATGCCGACGTGTGGTTAGAGATACGCGGCAAGGTCTATAAAATCCCCGCAGGCGGCAAATTAAGTTTTGACAAGTGACAAAAATTTTAGGGGGAAGGCGATATTTTTTGTTTTCCCCCTTGAAATTACCGCCAAAACGTGGTAATATATGGTAGATTAAATATTGTGTGATTAAGGAGGCAATTATAAAATGATTTTGGATCAATTCAGCCTTGCAGGCAAAGTAGCTATTGTTACGGGCAGCAACACGGGGCTCGGCCAGGGTATCTGCCGCGCGTACGTGGAAGCGGGCGCAAAAGTAGTGGGCGTTTCCCGCCGCCCCAGCACCGAAACGGCAGAGATGCTCGGCGATGAAAATTTCTACAACGTAATAGCAGACCTTTCGTCCTGCGACGTTATCCCCAAGGTTATAAACGAAACCCTTGCAAAATACGGCCGCATTGATATTCTGGTAAATAACGCAGGCATAATCAAGAGGCAGGATTCTATAGAGTTTTCAGAAGAGAACTGGGACAGCGTTATGAACGTAAACTTAAAGACGGTGTTCTTCTTGACGCAAGCGGTTGCACAGCAGTTCTTAAAACAGCAGAGCGGCGGCAAGATAATAAATATCGCATCTATGCTCTCTTACCAGGGCGGCATAAGAGTGCCTTCTTATACGGCTTCTAAGTCGGCAATAAAGGGCGTTACGATGACGCTTTCCAACGAGTGGGCTAAGTATGGCATAAATATTAACGGCATAGCCCCGGGATATATGGCAACCAATAACACGCAGGCGCTCCGCCAGGACGAAGACCGTTCCGCCGATATTCTTGCCCGCATACCTGCAGGCAGGTGGGGCACTCCCGCCGACTTAGAGGGTGCTGCGGTGTTCCTTGCATCCTCGGCTTCTGACTACGTAAACGGCTTTACTATAGCTGTAGACGGCGGCTGGCTCGGCAGGTAAATTTGATGTTACATATTGCCTTCCCTTTTCGGGAAGGCTTTTTTCTTGCAAGGAAAGCTTACTTGTCATTGCGCATACTAATAAGCGGCAGAAACGCGTATGTCATTGCGAGGGGGTCTACCCCGTGGCAATCCCGCGCGGACGCGCGAACAGCAGGCACGACGGTAGATTAGTTATTTAAGAATAATACGTTACTTCCTAATAATTCTACACCTATTAATAAGGTGGTATGGTAGCTGAAAGGCGATGGGCTTAGATTGCCACGGCTTTTACAAAGCATCTGCGCCTTATAATCTGAAACATTTTACAATAAGGTACGCAGAGTGTCGGGCTACGCCCTCGCACGCAATGACAAGTAGTTATGTGCCGCTTATAAGCGGTGATAAGGCATCGCAACTAAAGTTGCACGGCAGCAGAACGCTGAAGGCAGGAGATTTCTCGACTACACTACGTTCCGCTCGAAATGACATGGTTGCACCCATTTCATTAATCTGTGTATTATTTGTGCAATCAAGCATAAATTTTTCATTTGGGTATTGATTTTTTGCCAAAATACTGTATAATTATAGTATGTGCGGCATATTACGCTGTTCAAATATTATGATAAGGGTTTAAATTTATGAGTATCAAAGCAAAAAACATCCGCAATATCGCAATTATAGGTCACAGCGGCGAGGGTAAAACCACGCTGTGCGAGGCAATTTTATTCAACGGCGGAGCTATAGACCGCATGGGCAAGGTGGAAAACGGGACTACCGTAAGCGACTTCGACGAACAGGAAATAGCGCGTAAAATGTCCGTTTCCCTCTCCGTTGCCAATACTATATGGAAAGAAACCAAGATAAATATTATAGACGTTCCCGGGTTCTACGACTTCGAGGGCGAGTTTAACCAGGCGATGCGAGCCTGCGGCGGGGCGCTGGTAGTTATGGGCGCTAACGGTTCGGTTACCGTCGGCGCTGAAAAGGCAATTACGGCATGCCTTAAAAACAGCAAGCCCATGGTAATTTTTATAAACGGCATGGATAAGGATAACGCCGACTATAACGCAACTGTCGCCGCTTTGCAGGAAAAATATCACGGCAAGATAGCCCCTATCCAAATTCCTATAATAGAAGGCAGTAAGATGACGGGCGTTATAAACGCCCTCACTGGCAAGGCGTTCCGCTTTACGGGTTCAGGTCCTGAAGATATACCCATTCCCGAAGACAAGCAAGACGAAGTAAACGAAATGGTTCTTTCGCTCACCGAGACAGCTGCCGAGAACGACGACGTGCTTTTAGAAAAATACTTTGAAACGGGCGAACTCGACCGCGACGAAATTATACACGGCATAAGGAAGGGTATTCTCAATATAAACGTTATACCCGTAATGGCTGGCAGCGCCCTGCAGAACAGGGGCGTTATCAACCTTATGAATGAGATTGTCAAGTATATGCCCGAAGCGGCAGAACGCCGCGACCTTCTCGCCACCGATATCTTAAAAGACGAGGTTATAAGCGTGGAGTGCGATGCCGCACAGCCCTTCGCCGCCCAGGTATTCAAAACGGCGGTAGACCCGTTCGTGGGCAAAATGAACTACATAAGGGTATGCAGGGGCGTTTTAAAATCGGGTATGACAGTGCTCAACGCCACCACGGGGCAGGCAGAACGCATCAACGCCATTTACTCGGTAAAGGGTAAAAAGCAGGAAGCTATTTCTGAACTGGAGGCGGGTGACATAGGCGCGGTATCCAAACTTGCCAACACCAATACGGGCGACACCCTCTGCGCCGACAGCACGCCCATAAAATTCGACCCCATACTTTTCCCCCGTCCTGTGCTTTATATGGCGGTATATGCCAAAGTCAAGGGCACAGAAGACAAGGTATTCTCCGGTCTTTCCCGCCTTATGGAAGAGGATAAGTCCTTTACCGTAACAAAAGAGCAGGACACGGGCGAAACGCTTATAGGCGGCCAGGGCGAAGTACACCTTGACATTATAAACAAGAAACTTAAATCCAAATTCGGCGCGGACGCCGACTTAAGAACGCCCGCGATAAACTATAAAGAGACTATTCTTGGCACGTCGCTTGCCGAGGGCAAGTATAAAAAGCAGTCGGGCGGCCACGGGCAGTACGGTCACTGCAAAGTACGCTTCGAGCCGTGTGAAAGTAATTTTGAGTTTGCCGAAGAAGTTGTGGGCGGCTCTGTGCCCAAGCAGTATATACCCGCTGTAGAGAAGGGGCTTATTGAGTGCCTGCCCCACGGCGTACTCGCGGGATATCCCGTGATAAGGGTAAGGGCGGTGCTTACCGACGGCAGCTACCACGACGTGGACAGCTCGGAAGCGGCATTCAAAGCGGCGGCTGAAATTGCGTTTAAAGAGGGCATAAAGAATGCCAAACCCGTATTGTTAGAGCCCTATTCAAAACTGCGTATAGGCGTGCCCGAACAGTACCTCGGCGACGTGCTGGGCGACTTGAATAAACGCCGCGGCAGGATAATAGGCATGGACGCGCAGGATGATATGCAGGTTATCACGGCGGAAGCTCCCAAATCAGAACTTCTTACTTACGCCACGGCGCTCCGCTCGCTTACGCAGGGCAGGGGCAAATTCGTGGAAAGTTTCGAACGTTACGAGCAAGCCCCCGACACCGTATTGCAGGCGCTCCTGAAGTAATTCAGCGTATGCGGTTACATGGCGAAAGGTACAATAAAAGACCGATTTTTTACATTATGCTTGACAATTTCGCTCGTTTAAGTATAATTAAAGTATAAAACAATAGTTAGGTGAGTTTATGAATCTGCTTTCGATTTCAAGTTTCTTGACAGGCGAATGGAACGGCATACCCGTATGGGCATGGATAGTCCTTGCCGTGGTAGTGGTTATACTTATAATAGTTATAGCCGTAGTATGCGCTAAAATCAATAGGGCTAAAAAGGCTGCAAAAGCACAGCCTGCGGCAAAAGAGCCTGAAGAACAAGCTAAAGCAGAGCCTGAGCCTGTAACCGAAAAAGAGCCTGAGGCTGTAAAAGAGGATACTTCGGTAAAAGAGCCTGAACCCGAAAAAGAACCCGAACCCGTAATAGAGGCTGAGCCTGAAAAAGAGCCCGAGCCTGTAAAAGAGGAAGAAGTGAAAGAGCCCGTTAAAAAGGAAGAAAAACCCAAGGCTGAAAAGAAAGCTGAACCCGTGAAAGAGGTGAAGCCTGCAAAAGAGCCTGAACCTGCAGAGGAAGTTAAAGAGGACTCTGCTGAAAAGGACGAATCGCCCGAAGAAAAGAAAAAGAGCGCCAAAGTTTACCACATAACCAAGCGCAAGGCAGACGGCAAGTGGCAGGTCAAGTTTAATAACGGAGCTAAGGCTATAAAACTTTTCAATACCCAGGCAGAGGCAATAGAATATGCCAAAGTGCTTGCCCAAAGGCAGGAAGCGGGCATAATGATACATAAAGAGGACGGCACATTCCGCCGTTTGAACTACAAGAAAAAGTCGGGCAAATAATTTTACCCGTGCAAAAAACCAAAGATTAAAAAGGGCGGACTGCGTGCGGTCCGCCCTTCAACTTTAAGAGTATTTTGTAATTACCCCCGTAATATGCCGTAATTAACAAGCTCCAAAAGCGGTGGGGGATAAATGGAAAACATTGGACTTAGATTGCCACGGCTTTTACAAAGCCTCGCAATGACATGTCCCCTTGCCTCCCCTGAGAGGGGAGGAATTAAAGGAGGGGTTTTCAGATTATAAGGCTAACGGTACACAATAATATGTCATTGCGAGGGGGTCTACCCCGTGGCAATCCCGCGCGGACGCGCGACCAGCAGGCAGGACGGCAGATTAGTTGTTTAAAAATGATACGTTTATTCTAACAATTCTACACTTATTAAAAAGGTGGTTATGGTAGCTGATAAACGTTGGGTTTAGATTGCCACGGCTTTTACAAAGCCTCTAAGTTACTTGTCATTGCGAGCGCAGCGCGGCAATCTAAGCACGTAAACTTTCAGCTACCATTCGACCGCATAGACCTTTCCCAAACAAAAACCGCCTGTAAGATTTACCCTATATATTACAAACTTTAAAGCGGAATGTTTGCATTTTTAAAAATCAGGTTATATAATAAGGTAGAATGAAGTAAAAGAAGGTATTTTTTTTGTATGACAAAAATCGATATTTTTTCGGGATTTTTAGGCGCTGGCAAGACCACGCTTATCAAAAAGCTGATTAAAGAGGCTTACGCGGGCGAAAAACTCGTGTTAATAGAAAACGAGTTCGGCGATATCGGCATAGACGGAGGCTTTCTTGCCGAAGCGGGCATAAAGATAAACGAGCTCAACTCGGGCTGCATATGCTGCTCGCTTGTGGGTGATTTCGCCAAAGCCCTCAACAAAGTTTACAACGAGTACAAGCCCGACAGGATTCTTATCGAGCCGTCCGGCGTGGGCAAACTTTCCGACGTTATCAGGGCGGTATACAGTGCCGAATTGCCCGACTGCACTATTAACACGTATACTGCGGTAGTGGATGCGGCAAAGTGCAAAATGTATATGAAGAACTTCGGTGAGTTCTTCAACGACCAGATAGAAACTGCAAACTGCATAATCTTCAGCCATGCCGACGTGGCGGGGGAAGAAAAACTTGCCAAGGCTGCCCAGCTCGTGCGCGAGCACAATGCCAAGGCTACCCTTGTTACAACCCCCTGGCAGGAGCTTGACGGCAAAGAGATACTTGCCGCCATGGAACACAGCGACACCCTTTCGGATATGCTTGCTGAACTTAAGGAACACTGCCACGAGCATCACCACCATCACCACGATGATGACGAAGAGCATGAACATGAACACGAACATGAACATGAGCACGAGCATGAACACCATCACGACCATGACGAGGAATGCGGATGCCATCATCATGACCATGACCACGACCACGAACACGAACATGAACACCATCACCACCATGCCGACGAAATATTTGAAAGCTGGGGTGTTGAGACGGCAAAGAGCTTTACCAAAGAAGAACTTACTGCGGCGCTGTCTGCCCTTACCAATTCAGTGCAGTACGGTACTGTGCTCCGTGCAAAGGGGATAGTAAAGGGTAAAGAGGGCGGCTGGCTTCACTTTGACTACGTCCCTGGCGAGCCCGAAGTGCGTGACGGCTGTGCCGCCTACACGGGCAGGCTGTGCGTAATAGGCAGCAAGATAGACAAAGAGGAACTTTCCGAACTTTTCGGTGTGTAATAATGTCATTGTGTACGTAAGCGACACTTTGCGCACCGCATTATATTATGTTTCAGATAATATGACGCAAGAAGGCTGTTTCCATTACATTCTATATTATCTGAAAACCCCTCCTTTAATTCCGTCTCAACGGCGGTTAGGTATTTACCCGCCGTCTCGGTCGCCGCAAACGCCTTACTTATGCGTTTGCTCATCTCGCCAATCCAAACAGTGTACCACACTGTTTGGAATAATATTGGCTCGTCCTTACAAGGGAGGCAAGGGTGTGTGTCATTGCGAGCCGCTTTTGGCGGCGTGGCAATCTAAGCTGGATATCTTTCAGCTACCATTGTGCCACTTGTAAGGCGTCCCCTCAAAGGGTGAAGGCAAAAGAATACGCACATTTGCGGTTAATTCTAAAACAAATAATGAGTTTTGGGCGTCACTGCGTTATGCCCAAAACCCCGAAGTATTAAGGTAAAAGGGTGAATTTTTTGTATTATATAATACGTACGCCCTTAAAAAATACAAAAAAGAGGGAAAATAACAATCGAAGTGAAACGAAGATTGGTTGTTTCCTGAAAATCACGGCAAATGTTTACGGGCAGCAAACCGTAAAGATTTGCGTGAACACGGTTAGTTTATGCAAGACGTAAGTGTTTATTTATTCCTCGGCTTTTTAGAGTCGGGCAAAACTCAATTTATACAGGAAACTTTAGAAGATCCCCGTATGGAAAGCGGCGAGCGTACCATGCTCCTTATCTGCGAGGAAGGGGAAGTGGAATACGAACCCTCTAAATTCAAGGTGAAAAACGTCGCCATAGAAACTCTGGACGACGTTACGCAGCTTACCGCCGAAAACATGCTTGCGCTTACCGTAAAGCACCGCGCACAGCGCGTTATCGTGGAATTTAACGGAACGTGGATGCTCCAGCAGTTTTTCGACGCCATGCCCGAATGCTGGGTTATAAACCAGATGATGACCTTCTTCGATGCGAACACCTTTGCAAGTTACAACCAGAATATGCGCCAGCTCGTCTACGATAAAATACAGATGACGCAGATGGTAGTGTTCAACCGCTTCAAGGGCGAATACGACAAGATGGAGTTCCACAAAGTAGTCCGCGGGATATCCCGCCGCTCTGACATAGTTTACGAATATATAGGGGGCAAAGTGGAATATGACGAGATAGAAGACCCTCTTCCGTTTGACGTAAACGCCCCCGTTGTGGAAATCGAGGACGTGGATTTTGCCCTGTTCTACCGCGATATAGCCGAAAAGATGGATGAGTATGTCGGCAAGACGGTAAAGTTTAAGGGTATGGCGGCGGTGAGCAAAAAAGTACCCGCGGGGTATATAGTCCTTGGCAGATATATTATGACCTGCTGCGAGGCGGATATAGCTTACGACGGTTTTGCCGTAAAGGTGGGTAATCTTTTGCAGGGAATAAAGACAAAGGACTGGCTTACCATAACGGCAAAAGTGGCTTTCGAATACAATTCCGTGTACCGCGATAAAGGCCCTGTGCTTATAGCCGAAAGCGTGGAACGCGCCGATCCCCCCGAACAGGAAGTTGCTACATTTTATTGATACACATTCGCCCGACATTGTCGGGCTTTTTTTGTTTAAATTCCCCTCGGTTGTCCTTATGTGCAACAGGGATAATTTTTTGTATAATGTTTCACAATTCGTGTGAAAAAGGGGTGATATTTGCGTAAATGTTTGCGTTTTTATCATTATTTTAAGCTACATTTAAATTAGAAAAATTAGTCATAAGAAGATATTTTTTAAAGTGAAAGGGAATTTTTATGGCTTTTTACGCATTGCAAACTTGAAAAAGAGTTACCGTGTATCAAAAAACGACTATCAGGAAGTACTAAAGGGCATCAACGTTGAATTTAAACGGGGAGAACTTGTCGCCATTCTCGGTGAATCGGGCTGCGGCAAATCTACCCTTATGAATATCCTTGGCGGGCTGGATAACGACTATACGGGCAGCATAGTTTTAGAAGACGAGTTTTTTAAAGACTACGACGAGAAGCAGCTCGACGATTACCGTAAAAGCACGGTGGGAATGATTTTCCAGAACTACAATCTCATAAATCATATGACTATTGCCGAAAACGTGGAAATAGCAATGACGATGAACGATATACCGCACGATAAGCGCAAAAAGCGGGCAAGGGCGTTGTTAAAGCAGATGGGGCTGGGGGAGTATGCCGATAAACTGCCGAACCAGCTTTCGGGCGGGCAAAGGCAAAGGGTTTCTATAGCGCGTGCGCTGGCAAACGCGCCCGCGATAATACTTGCCGACGAGCCTACGGGTGCGCTCGACAAAGAATCTGCCGACCACGTGATGAAGATACTTAAAAAGATAGCAGATTCAGGCAGGCTTGTAATAGTTGTCACTCATTCGCAGAAAGTCGCAAACGAGTGCAGCCGTATAATAAGCATAGACGACGGCGTGGTAAAGTCAGACGTGCACAACTACGATTCCAATAAAAAGTTTGAAAAACTTGCCGTGCTTCGCACTAAAGACATAAAGTTTTCTGATATCACGCGGCTGGCTCTTTCCAATATCAAGCAGGCGCTCAGGCGCAATATACTGGTATCTATCGGCATGTCTATAGGCATAGTGGCGGTAATTTTAGTATTTTGTCTGAGCAGCGGACTTACCAATTACGTAAACACGACGCTTGCCGACTCTATGAACACGCTGCAGCTTCAGGTACGCACTTCCACGTATTTTACCGACTCGGACAGCGTGGTGGAAGAATTTGAAAGCATTTCGGGCGTGGATTACGTGGTAAAAGGCTTATATATGCGGCTTAATTCCACATACGATTACGGCGGCGACACTGGTTACATACTTATGCTTAACTCTACGTACGATGCGTTGAGCCTTACCTATTCCGCGGGCGGCAAATGCGAAAGCGATTCCGAGATTATTATAAGCGCTTCGTTTGCCAGGAATCTCTATTCAAACGATATAACTTCTGCAGGGGAACTTATAGGAACGGAAATAGATATAATTTTCTCGGGTGCGTCCACTACGTTCACGATAAGCGGGGTGTACGAGGATTCAACCGATTATGCCGATTATCCCTGCGCGTACGTGACAATGTCGGCTATGCGCAACTTATATCTGGCTGCGAATAAAATTTACCGCGTGAATGTCTTATATGTGTACGTGGAAGATACTTCTTACATAACGTCGGTTAAAGAGACTATAGAGGATCTGGGTTATTCCGTTTCGCGCGACGACGAAACTGTGGAAACTATGCTCGAATATATAGATCTTGCCACAATGGTGCTTACGGGTTTTGCCTGCATATCGCTCGTAGTCTCTGCCATAATGATATTTATAGTGACGTATATAAACGTGATAGAAAGGACGAAGGAGATAGGCATACTGCGTGCCGTTGGCGGAAGGCGGAAAGACGTCACAAGGCTGTTTATAACTGAATCCGCCATAACGGGCGGTGTGGCGGGACTGCTGGCGGTGATGGTCAGCCTGTTTATAAGCATTGTGGCAAACGTGGTAATGTCAAGCTATTTATCAGGCACTATAATAGCGTATAACGTGCTTGTCTATCTTATAGGTTTTGCGGTAAGCGTGGTTATCAGCGTGGCGTCGGGGCTTATGCCGGCAATGCAGGCGTCGCGGCAAGATCCCGCCGAAGCGTTGAGGTGCGACTGATGAAAAATAGTGAACGCAAGCGCTTGCGGCGCATGGAACGCGAAGACGAGATGGGCATAAGCAGGAATAAAAACCGTAAGCCCATAATGCCGCTAAAGGTGTATAAAATAATAAAAATATGCCTTATCGCGGCAATACCTATAGTTTATTTTATGTGTTCGCCCCTTCTTATAGCCGTAATGGCGGCATGGGTGGTATTGCTGGTTATAACCAATTCGCTCGAACGTTCTTACAACGCGGGGCTTAAAAAGGACTTGCAGACGCGTTTCCCCAAGACCGACAGCATTTTAAGCATAATGATAATACTGCTTACCGCCGTGTGCATAATTGTAAGCCAGGTTTCGTCTTATACGCAGTCCAGCGATTTTGACGGCATGTCAAGCTCCGAGATATCGTCAGCCCTTAAAAATTCGGGTATGATGATATGGTTTCGCGTGGAGAACATATTAAAGGACGCAGGTTCTTGTATGACGGGAGTACGCTGGCTTTTCCAGTCGGAACAAAGCCTGATGCGCAGTTCAGGCGACAGCACTGTTGCCGAAGCGCCAGGCGGAGGCGGCGATTTAAGCTCTATGCTTTCAGATATGCCCTTTTCTATGATTTTCGAATCGATAATAAAGGCTGTATGCACGGCGCTTCTGCTGGTAGTGGTAATCCTGGGCATACTTTCCCTTGTCAAACTAAAAAAACTCGGGATAAGCAACGAAACCATTTCTGAAAAGGAGCGCAAACGCCGCCTTAAAATGGAAGAGGAACGCCTTGCAAAAGAAAGGGCTAAAAGAAATTACTACAGTGTTAAAAAGACTGACTTCACCCAGACGGAACAGGAACTGCTCCAGGATCTGGCATTCCTTTTCGAGCTTGACTCCGAAGGGGAAGGGGAAGAAGGGCAGCCCGTGCCCCAGGCGGGCGATATAGCCACGGAAAAATAATTTTATGAAATTTTTTTCATAGAGCCCTTTTAGCCGCTAAAAGTGTTAGTTTTTAACAAAATTTTTGTTATAAGCTGACTTTGAAAGGGGTATAAGAAAATATAATAGATAAAAATTTTTGCAAAATAGTTCTTCCAGCCGCCGTAAGGCGGCATTTTTTTGTGTGTGGCGCTCACACAAAATATTGAAAGTTTTGCCGAATTTTGTCAATATATGGGGTATTGCGGCGGGTATTGCAGGCGCTTTTGGATAATGGATAAAAATATCGCGAAAACGGGGCAAAATCGGGCAAAAAACAGCCGAAAACACTCAAAAAAGTGCTTTCAAACGCTTGACTTTAAATTTCGCGTATTATATAATAGCTAAGCGTGTTTAAAAAAGTGCGTATGGGAAGAGGCGTAAAGTTACTGCAAAACCCGTCTTAAAGCCGACGGGACAGATAATTTCCGCTGACAAATGTCGGGGCGAGACCCCGGCGACTAACCGTGGCTTTCCCCTTTGTGCGCCATAAGTATGGTGTTTTTTTATTGGGAAAATCGCGATACACACGGTAACGTTGACACGTTTTCAAAATCAATCTGTTGTTAGTATAAAAAGGAGAATTAACATGGCAGGACAAAAAATAAGAATCAAACTTGCAGCTTACGACCACGAACTTGTGGACCTTGCGGCTTCGCGCATCGTGGAAACAATGAAAAAGAGCGGCGCTAAAATATCAGGGCCTATACCCCTTCCCACCGAAAGGGAGATAGTTACCATCCTTCGCTGCCCCCACAAATATAAGGACAGCCGCGAGCAGTTTGAACAGCGCACATACAAAAGGATAATAGATATCTACACGCCCAACGCGAAACTTCTGGACACCGTCCATCTTCCCGCAGGCGTTGATATCAAAATCAAGCTGTAATTGCCATTACCATATAATATATAATTAATAAGCAAGCAAATACTCTACACCTTTAAGTCGACGTAGATCTTTACGGCGGGACGTAAAGGCGAGGTATTTTCAATAAATAAATCGGAGGAACTTTATCAATGAATAAAGCAATCATCGGCCGTAAAGCTGGTATGACCCAGATCTTCACGGCAGAAGGCAAGGTAATACCTGTAACCGTAATCGAAGCAGGCCCTTGCCCCGTAGTGCAAATCAAAACTGTTGAAAAGGACGGCTATGCCGCTTTAAAACTCGGTTTTGACGAAACGGACGAGAAGAGCCTTAACAAACCCCAGCTCGGGCAGTTCAAAAAGGCAGGCGTAAAGCCCTGCAAAGTGCTCAAGGAATTCAGGCTGGACGACCTTTCTTCTTACAGCGTGGGCGGCGAAATTAAAGCCGACGTGTTCGCTGCAGGCGACAAGGTAGACGTTCACGGCGTATCCAAGGGCCACGGCTTTTCAGGCGTAATCAAAAGATGGAATCAGCACAGGCTGAAGGAAACGCACGGCGTAGGCCCTGTTCACAGAGAGCCCGGCTCAATGGGCGCTAACAGCTCCCCTTCAAGGGTATTCAAGAACAAGCGCCTTCCCGGACAGTACGGCGTGGAAAACGTTACCATTCAGAACCTTGAAATCGTGAGAGTAGACGTTGCAAGAAATTGCATTCTGATAAAGGGTTCAGTTCCCGGACCCGAGGGCAGCGTCGTAACTATTAACGACACCGTTAAATAAGGAGGACGAGAGAAATGCCCAGCGTAAAAGTATATAAAATGGACGGCACTGAAGCCGGCAACATAGAATTGAGCGAAGCAGTGTTCGGCGCTGAATACAACGAAGCGCTTATACACCAGGCGGTAGTAACCCGCCTTGCAAACGACAGGCAGGGAACAAAATCCACCCTCACCCGTACAGAAGTAAGGGGCGGCGGACGCAAACCCTGGAGGCAGAAGGGCACAGGCAATGCCCGCCAGGGCTCTATAAGAGCTCCCCAGTGGGTAAAGGGCGGCGTTGTGTTCGCACCCAAGAGCCGTGACTACTCCAAGGACATGAACAAGAAGGCAAAAGCTGCCGCGCTTGTATCTGCCCTTTCCAAAAAGGTTACCGACGGCGAGCTTATCGTAGTCGAAAGCCTTTCGGTTGAAAACGGCAAAACCAAAGAGATGGTAGCCTTCCAGAAGGCGTTAGGTCTTGACAAATCTGCCGTTGTCGTAATGGATAACGACGATATAAAAGTAATCCGCGCGGCACAGAACATACAAAAACTTACCACCCTTCCCGTGGCGCAGATATCCACATACGAAGTGGTTGCAAACAGCAAAGTAGTTCTTACCAAAGAGGCGGTAAAAGTAATCGAGGAGGTCTACGGTAAATAATGTTCGCTGAAGATATCATCATAAAGCCCCTGCTTACAGAAAAGGGCTACGACGGTATAGCCGACAAGAAGTACACCTTCATCGTTAAAAAGTCGGCGAATAAGACCGAAATCAAAATGGCAGTAGAAAAGCTGTTCGGCGTTAAAGTACAAAGCGTGAACACCATAAACTGCAAAGGCAAACTTAAGAGAATGGGCAGGAACGAGGGCTACACCCCCGACTACAAAAAGGCTGTAGTACAGCTTAAAGCCGATTCCAAAGCGATAGAGTTCTTCAACTCATTGTCATAAAGGAGGAAGTATAAATGGCAATCAAGAGATATAAGCCCACTTCGCCTGCACGCCGTTTTATGACGGTAAGCACTTACAGCGAGCTGACGGGCGACAAACCCGAAAGAAGCCTCCTGCACGACAAGCGCAAGACCGGCGGCAGAAACAACATGGGCAGGATTACCGTGCGTCACATTGGCGGCGGCAACAAAACCAAGTACAGAATTATAGATTTCAAACGCAATAAAGACGGCGTACCCGCAACGGTAAAGAGCATCCAGTACGATCCCAACCGTTCGGCGCATATCGCGCTTTTGGTTTACGCAGACGGCGAAAAGAGGTACATCCTCGCGCCCGTAGGCTTAAACGTAGGCGACAAGGTGCTTTCTGGCAAGGGCGCTGATATCAAGGCAGGCAACACGCTCGCCCTCGAAGATATCCCCGTAGGTACAGTCGTACACGCCATAGAGATGAAACCCGGCAGGGGCGCTCAGATAGCCCGCGCCGCAGGCATATCCGCACAGATAATGGCAAAGGAAGGCGCTTACGCTACCATCAAAATGCCTTCAGGCGAAATGAGGCTTATCCCCGTTAAATGCAGGGCAACCATAGGCCAGGTAGGCAACCTCGAACACGAGATCGTCCACCTCGGCAAAGCGGGTAAAACAAGACACCTCGGCATCAAGCCCACCGTCCGCGGTTCTGTCATGAACCCTAACGACCACCCTCACGGCGGCGGCGAAGGCAAGAGCCCTGTCGGCCATGCAGGCCCTATGACCCCTTGGGGCAAGCCTGCTTTGGGTTACAAGACAAGAAAGAAGAAGAACACTTCTTCCAAGTTCATATTAAAGAGAATAAATTAAGGAGGAATAGAAAATGTCGAGAAGCGTTAAAAAAGGACCTTACGTCGAAGCCCGTCTCATGTCCCGCATAGAGGCGATGAACGAGTCTGGCGAAAAGAAAGTTTTAAAAACATGGTCCAGGGCAAGCACAATATTCCCCCAGATGGTCGGGCACACCATAGCGGTGTACGACGGCAGGAAGCACGTTCCCGTGTATATAACCGAAGATATGGTTGGCTGCAAGCTCGGTGAGTTTGCTCCCACACGTACATTCAAAGGTCACGCGGCTAAGACGACCAAGAAGTAAGGAGAAAGATTATGGCAAGCAACATGAATAAAAAAGTTGAAAAGATTGCCGCAACCAAGGACAAACGTCCCTATGCTACGGCAAAATATGTAAGAATTTCCCCCTACAAGGTCAGGACGGTTCTTGCTCTTATAAGGGGCAAGAGCGTTGAAGAAGCCGAGGCCATACTTACCTATTGCACCAAGGGCGGTTCAGAAGACGTTAAAAAAGTTCTTCTTTCGGCGGCAGCAAACGCAGAACACAACAACGGCATGGACAGGGGCGACCTTTTCGTAGCCGAGGCATTTGCTGACGGCGGCCCTCACCTTAAGAGAATGCAGCCCGTTTCCAAGGGACGCGGCAGGGCAATCTTAAAGAGAACGAGCCACATCACCGTTATCCTTGACGCGAAGAATATTTAAGGAGAGTTAAGTATGGGACAGAAAGTTAATCCTCATGGTTTAAGAGTAGGCGTTATAGACGCGTGGGATACCCAGTGGTACGCCGATAAAAAGGATTTCTCTAAATATATAAAAGAAGACAACGAAATCCGTAAATTCCTTAAAAAGAAGTATTACGAAGCAGCCATAAGCAAGATAACCATCGTTAGGGCGGCAAACAAGGTAGAAGTAAGCATCTACACGGGCCGTCCTGGCGTTCTTATCGGCAAGCAGGGCGCTGAAGTAGAGGTTATTAAAAAATCTCTTACTAAGCTCACCAAGGGCAAGGCAGTAATAATCAACGTTAAAAAGATAGATAAAGTAGATCAGGATGCACAGCTCGTAGCCGAGGCGGTAGCCGCACAGCTCGAAAAGCGTGTATCTTACAGAAGGGCTGTAAAGCAACAGATATCCAAAGTTTCCAAGACGGGCGTAAAGGGTGTTAAAATCACCGTAAGCGGCAGGCTTGACGGCAGGGAAATCGCAGGCAGCGAAAGCTACCACGACGGTTCTATTCCCCTTCAGACTATCCGCGCGGATATCGACTACGGCTTTGCAGAGGCCCACACCACGTTCGGCGTACTCGGCGTAAAATGCTGGATATACAAGGGCGAAGTGCTTTCGGGTTCAAGAAAGCTCATGATCTCAGACGGAGGCGAAGAGTAAAATGTTAATCCCCAAGAGAGTTAAAAGAAGAAGACAGCACCGCGGCAGAATGAAGGGCCGTGCGCAGAAGGGCAACGTAGTCGCATACGGCGAATATGGCCTTGTCGCTGAAGAGTGTGCATGGATAACTTCCAACCAGATAGAAGCTGCCCGTATCGCAATGACCAGGTTCATCAAGCGTGGCGGTAAAGTCTGGATAGATATATTCCCCCATAAGCCCATAACCAAGAAGCCTGCCGAAACCCGTATGGGCAGTGGTAAAGGCGCTGTAGAATACTGGGTGGCAGTAGTTAAACCCGGCAGGGTTATGTTCGAAATGGCGGGTGTTTCCGAAGAAACGGCAAGGGAGGCAATGCGCCTTGCGAGCCACAAACTTCCCATAAAGTGCAAGTTTGTCAAGAAAGAGGCGGTATCAGCCGAAGGCGGTGAAGCGAATGAAAGCTAAAGAAATAGTAAATTTGACCGATGCGGAACTCGACGCAAGGCTGAAAGAGCTTAAAACCGAGCTGTTCAATCTTCGTTTCCGCCATGCGAGCGGCCAGCTTGACAATCCCATGCAGATAAACCTTGTTAAAAAGGATATCGCAAGGGTAAACACCGTTATACGCCAAAGGCAGCTTAAGGGTTAAGGAGATTATTTATGGAAAGGACATCGCTCAGGAAAGAAAGAGTCGGGCTTGTAGTTTCAGATAAAATGGATAAGACGGTTGTCGTAGCCATTACCGAAAAGAGCAAGCATCCCCTGTATAAAAAGACTATAACAAAGACCACGAAGTTCAAGGCCCACGACGAAAATAACGAGTGCGGCATAGGTGACAAGGTCAGAATAGTAGAAACAAGAAAGCTCTCCAAAGATAAAAACTGGAGGGTGGCAGAAATAATAGAAAAGGCTAAATAATAACCTTTTCCCAAAACAATCGCTTGCACGACTGATAAAAATAAAACAATCTGCTCTCCGCAGACGCCCTATATGTTTAAAATAATAAACAGGGCGAAGGTGCGGCTTTGCTGTGCCTGAGCGCCCATATTTGCTGCAACCTACTTGCAGCTCAGGGTAAAAGGGTGAATTTTTCGTATTATATTAATGGTACGCCCTGAAAAATACGAAAAAGCGGGGAAATAACATTCGTAAGAATGGTTGTCCCCGAAAAGTCACGGCAATTGTTTTTTTACAGCAATAAAAAAGAATTGCGTGAGCAGAACACAGTCCTCTGCAAAAGTTGTTGTAGGTATTTAATCATAAATCAAGGAGAATTTATATGATACAACCCCAGACAAGGCTCAAAGCTGCAGACAACAGCGGCGCTAAAGAGCTTATGTGCATAAAGGTGCTGGGCGGAAGTTTCCGTAAAACGGGCAATATAGGCGACGTAATCGTGTGCTCGGTTAAAACGGCAACCCCCGGCGGCGGCGTAAAGAAAGGCGAAGTAGTTAAGGCTGTTATCGTGCGTACCACAAAGGGTATAAGGCGCGACGACGGCACATATATCAGATTCGACGACAACGCGGCGGTTATTATAGGCCAGAATAAAGAGCCCAAGGGCACTCGTATTTTTGGACCGATCGCAAGGGAACTCAGGGAAAAGAACTATATGAAGATAATTTCCCTTGCTCCCGAAGTTCTTTAAGGAGAGGTAATT
The DNA here is from genome assembly GCA_021199295.1 of Clostridia bacterium. Classification (GTDB taxonomy): domain Bacteria; phylum Bacillota; class Clostridia; order Christensenellales; family Borkfalkiaceae; genus Coproplasma. Next base: position 17,807 of record JAJQII010000002.1, on the reverse strand, counting down.
AAGCTATGAACGTAAAATTGAATGATAATGTTCTGGTTATCACCGGTAAGTATGCGGGCAAGCAGGGCAAGGTAATTGCTACTTCTCCCAAAACAGGAAAGGTAACCGTACAGGGCGTCAACATACAGCATAAAACGCAGAAAGCAAAGCGCGGCAACGACGTTTCCAAGATAGTAGACGTAGAGGGCGCTATAGACGTTTCTAACGTAATGGTAGTCTGCCCCGCTTGCGACAAGGCAACAAGGGTAAAGAGCGGCATGGCAGACGGCAAGCGCGTGCGCGTATGCGGCAAGTGCGGGGCGGTTCTCGACACCGCTTACGCAGGCAAGAAGGGCAAGGCGGCTGTCAAGGAAGAGCCTAAAAAGCGTACCAGAAAACGCGCTGCAAAGGCAGAAGCCGCTTCAGAAGAAAAGGTTGAAGGTTAAAGGTGAACGGATATGGCAGAAAAAGAATATAAGAGCAGAGTGGCTAAACAGTATGCCGAGGAAGTTGTACCTTACCTCACCAAAAAATTTGGCTATACCAACGTAATGCAAGTGCCCAAGCTGGTAAAGATAGTAATCAACACCGGTCTTGGCGACATAAAGGACAACGCGAAGTCCATACAGACCACGCAGAACGAGATCAAGCAGATCACCGGCCAGCAGCCTATTTTAACAAAGGCTAAAAAGTCCGTTGCGAACTTCAAAGTCCGCGAGGGCATGACCGTCGGTATCAAAGTAACGCTCCGCGGCAAAAGGATGTACGATTTCTACGACAAGCTCGTATCTATCGCCCTTCCCCGCGTGCGCGACTTCCGCGGCGTTCCTACAGACAGCTTCGACGGCAGGGGCAACTACTGCATGGGGCTTAAAGAACAGCTTATCTTCCCCGAAATACAGTACGACCAGGTAGAAAAGATACGCGGCATGGACGTGTGCTTCGTAACTACCGCAAAGACCGACGAAGAAGCAAGAGAGCTTTTAAGGGCTATGGGAATGCCCTTTAAAAGATAAGGAGATAAAGGTATGGCAAAAAAGTCAATGATAAATAAGCAGCAAAGGCCTGCAAAATACTCAACAAGGGCTTATACCAGATGTTCTATCTGCGGCAGGCCCCACGCCGTCCTGCGCAAATACGGTGTTTGCCGTATATGCTTCAGGGAACTCGCCTACAAGGGTGAAATCCCCGGCGTAAAGAAGTCGAGCTGGTAAGGAGGTAAAAAAGAGATGACCGATCCCATAGCAGATATGCTCACGCGCATCAGAAACGCGATTATGGTAAAAAAAGAAACGGTGGAAATTCCCTCCTCCAATATGAAAAAAGCAATCGCAGATATAATGCTTGCAGAAGGCTATGTATCTGACGTAAAGCTGGTAGAAGACGGCTATAACGGCAAGCTCGTTATAACCTTAAAGTACATCAACAAAAACCAGTCTGTTATAAACGCTCTCAGAAGGGCTTCAAAACCCGGTCTGCGCCTTTATACCGACGTGGAAAATATGCCCAGGGTTATGAACGGAATGGGCATCGCCATAATATCCACCAACAAGGGTATTATGACCAATAAGCAGGCAAAGGCCGAAAACGTAGGCGGCGAAGTGCTCTGCTACATCTGGTAAGGAGGTATAGTTATGTCAAGAATAGGTAAATTACCCATAACCCTCCCCGCAGGCGTAACTGTCAGCTTCGATGGTTCTGTAGTTACGGTTAAGGGTGCAAAGGGCGTCCTTACCCAAGAAATAAACGGCGATATCAACGTTAAGGTAGAAGGCAACGAAGTGCTTGTAGAAAAGATGCACGACACAGCCACCCTCGACGCAAAGCACGGACTTTACAGGGCGCTTATCCACAACATGGTAGTAGGCGTATCCGAAGGTTATACCAAAAAACTCAAGGTAAACGGCGTAGGCTGGAAGGTAGCAAAGCAGGGCAACAAGGTTGTTCTTAACGTAGGCTATTCCCACCCCGTAGATTTTGCCGAACCCGCAGGCATCAAGCTCGAGTGCCCCGCAGCTAACGAAATAGTTGTTTCGGGCATAGACAAGGCGCTTGTAGGCCAGGTTGCCGCAGATATACGCGGCATAAGAGTTCCCGAACCTTACCACGGCTACGGCATCGCTTACAGCGACGAAGTAATCGAACGCAAAGAAGGCAAGACGGGAGGTAAGGGCAAGAAGTAATTTCTGTCGTAACCGCAATATATAAGCGGGTTAATCTTACGGCAGAAGGAAAAGCCTTTTAAAAGGCTGGTTGCCCGAAGGAGAATTAAAATGATTAATATGATAGACAAAAACACCGAACGCAAGCGCCGCCATGAGCGCGTAAGGAAAAAGATTTCCGGCACGGCAGAAACTCCCCGTTTCGACGTGTACAGAAGCCTTAACCACATCTACGTTCAGGTGATCGACGACGTAAAAGGCGTTACGTTAGTTTCCGCGTCTACGGTAGAAAAAGAGATAAAGGCACAGGTTGCCGATCTCACCAAGACGGAAGCTGCTAAACTTGTAGGCAAAGTTGCGGCTGAAAGGGCCTTGGAAAAGGGCATCAAGACAGTTGTATTCGACAGGGGCGGCTACCTGTACACCGGAAGGGTGCAGGCTGTTGCCGACGGCGCAAGGGAAGCCGGACTTGAATTTTAAGGAGCGCGGAAATGGAAGAAAAGAAAGAAAGATCTGCAAGAAGGGAATCAAGATTCAAGAGAGCTGAAGACGACGGCCTCGTTAAAAAGCTCATACAGGTCAACAGGGTATCCAAGACCGTCAAAGGCGGCAGGAATATGCGCTTTGCGGCGTTCGTCGTTGTAGGCGACGGCAAGGGCAGCATAGGATACGGAATGGGCAAGGCCAAAGAAGTTCCCGAAGCAATAGAAAAAGCTACCGCACAGGCTAAAAAGAGCATGTTCAAGGTAAACCTTAAAGAGACTTCTATCCCCCACGGCATCATTGGCGTGTACGGCAGGGGCAAAGTTCTGATGATGCCCGCTGCCGAAGGTACTGGCGTTATCGCAGGCGGCCCTGTACGTGCCGTTATGGAAGCGGCTGGCATTAAGGATATACGTACCAAGTCACACGGCACTAACAACTCCATAAACTGCGTAAAGGCGGCTGTAGAAGGCCTTAAACACCTTAAAAACGCAGAACAGGTTGCAGCCGCACGCGGCAAGACCGTAGAAGAGATTTTGGGCTAAACGGAGGACTGCAAAATGATAAAGGTAACTTTGATAAAAAGTCCGAGCAACGAGGTTAAGTCTGTAAAGGCTACCGTTGCTGCGCTCGGCCTCAAGAAAATCCGTTCTACCAACACTTTCGAAGAAAACCCCGCGATTATGGGGCAGATAAAGAAGGTGGAGTATCTTTTAAAGGTAGAAAAGGTTTAAGGAGTAAGTTATGAGAATAGATACGTTATCCCCCGCAGAGGGTTCTAAAACCGCTCCCAAAAGGCTCGGCAGGGGCATAGGCTCAGGCACGGGCAAGACGAGCGGCAAAGGTCATAAAGGCCAGTGGGCGCGTTCGGGCGGCGGCGTACGCCCCGGTTTCGAAGGCGGTCAGATGCCTATTGCAAGAAGAATTCCCAAGCGCGGTTTCCACAACAAGTGGGCTACAAGCTACGTTATAATTAACCTTTCGCAGCTTGCAAGCGTACCCGCAGGAACGGTAGTCGATTACGATTATGTTGTTTCAAATAAACTTGCAAAATTTGTCAAGAACAATTCCGGTCTTAAAGTACTCGGCGACGGCGAAATAAACGTTGCCCTTACCGTAAAGGCTGCAAAGTTTTCTGAAGCTGCCAAGGCTGCTATAGAAAAAGCAGGCGGCACGGCAGAAGTTGAGGGCGCAGCGGAATAAGTTCTCCATTAATTCATTCTGCGGCACATATGTTGCCGTGAAAGGAGTCCAACATGTTTGAAACAATAAAAAATTGTTTTAAAGTAAAGGAAATCCGCAGAAAGATATGGATAACTCTTATTCTTTTGCTGGTTTTCCGTTTGGGGTGCTATATCCCCGTACCCGGTATTAACTCGTCGGTATTTTCCAGCGCGATAAAAAGCTATTCGTTCCTGGAACTTTTATCTTCGATAACGGGCGATTCGCTGTCTAACGCGACGCTCTTTGCTCTCGGCATAAGTCCTTACATCAACGCGACGATTATCATACAGCTTTTAACCGTAGGTATTCCCGCGTTAGAGCGCCTTTCAAAGCAGGGCGAGGAAGGCAGAAGAAAGATATCGCAGATAACAAGGTACGTGACTATAGCTCTTGCCATAGCACAGGCTATAGGCATTATAGTTAATATTGCCGCAGGCACAGACGGCGCGATAAACACCGTAATGTTCGGCGGCGGTACAAGCGGCATATGGTCTGATACCGTTGCGACATGGCTCGCAGGCATATTCCTTGTAGTCGTATACACCGCGGGCGCGATGCTCGTAATGTTCATCGGCGAACGCATAACAGAATACGGCGTAGGCAACGGCATATCGCTTATAATCTTCGTAGGTATCATTTCTACCGCAGGTATCACCATAGTAGAAAAATTCGAAGAACTCTTCGGCGGCGATCTCAACGCTTTATGGGTACTTCTGGGATTTGTAATTCTTACGGTATTAGAGTTTGCCGCAATCGTTGCGGTAGACCTCTCCGAACGCAGGATACCCGTACAGTACGCAAAACAGGTCAAAGGCAGAAGAATGTACGGCGGACAGTCGTCTGTAATCCCCATAAGGATAGCGGGCGGCGGCGTTATGCCCCTTATATTCGCGTTTGCGATTATAAGTTTCCCCTCTATGCTTGCCAGCCTGTTCTGGCCCGACTCGGCATTTGAAACGGGCGTGACAAACTGGTTCTCAGGCTCGTCGCCCTATTGGTACGGCCAGCTGATATATATGGTGGCGCTCTGTATTCTTATATTCGCGTTCTCGTTCTTCTATTCGTCGATGCAGTTCAATCCCGAAGACGTATCCAAGACCATACAGCAGAACGGCGGATTTATACAGGGTATACGCCCTGGCAAACCTACTGCCGACTACTTAAGAAAGATTTCCAACAGAATTACGCTGTTCGGCGCAATTTACTTAACGCTCGTAGCGTTTGTGCCCTCTATACTGGGCATAGTATTAACGGCACTCGATATAACCACGGATACGTCGCTCTTAAGCGTGTTCTCAACAACAGGTATACTTATCGTAGTTTCCGTTGCGCTTGAGCTGGAGAAGCAGTTGCAGTCGCAGCTTATGATGAAGAACTACAAAGGCTTCTTAAAATAATCGCCGCATATATACTGCGCAATACGGTGTCAGGCTTACGTTTCCCCTCGGTCATTTACCGCTAAGTAAACTCCCGTCGGGGAATACGCGCCCTCCTTGTCTTGCTTGTATCTATGCAACGATTAGGACTGCTAACCAAACACTGCATAGATATGTGTGATAAAGTGTCTTGCTTGTATCTATGCAACGATTAGGGGCTGTTAAGCCCAAATAAAACAAAGTAACTTAAAATATATCGACGAAAGGGGGATTAAAAATGAACATTGTGCTTTTAGGCGCTCCGGGCGCGGGAAAGGGAACTCAGGCAAGCAAGATCGAGCAGAAATACGGTCTCTTGCATATCTCCACGGGCGATATATTCAGGGCTAATATAAAGGGCGGCACGCCGATAGGCAAGCTCGCCAAAAGTTATATCGACGCTGGCAAGCTCGTCCCCGACGAGGTTACCTGCGACATAGTAAAGGACAGACTTACCTGGGAGGACGCCGCAAAGGGCTATATGCTCGACGGCTTCCCCCGCAATCTGTTCCAGGCGGAAAAGCTCGACGGCTTTGCGCATATAGATTTGTGCATAAACATCTCGGTAGAGTTTTCCCTGCTTATGGACAGGATATGTGGCAGGCGGGTATGCAGCTGCGGCGAAAGCTACCATGTATCCACGCTTAACGGCGTAACGACATGCGCCAAATGCGGCCAGCCCCTTTACCAGAGGGCAGACGACAATCCCGAAACGGTGCAGGCGCGTCTGGATACTTACCGCACCCAGACAGCCCCTTTGATAGACTATTACGAAAAGCAGGGCAAGCTGGTAACGGTAGTGAGCGGCGAGGGTTCGCCCGACGAAGTTTTCGCACAGATCTGCAAGGTACTTGACAAGGCGTAATATGATTCATATAAAGTCGGCGCAAGAAATTGAAAAGATGCGCGAGGCATGCAAGATAGTAAAGGAAACCCTTGAATTTGTAGGCGAACGCATCAAGGCTGGAATGACCACCAAAGAGGTAGACGAGCTCGTTTACAGGTATATAACGTCATGCGGCGCTATCCCCTCCGAGTTAGGCTACGAGGGCTACCCCGCGTCAAGCTGTGTATCAATAAACGACGTGGTTGTCCACGGCATACCGTCAGATAATATTATAATCAAAGACGGCGACATAGTAAGCGTAGACATAACCGCCGAAAAGAACGGCTATAACGGCGACGCCGCAAGGACGTTTTTAATAGGCAACGTCTCTGAAGAAAAGCGTAAACTTGTAAAAGTTACCGAAGAATGTTTCTTTAAGGCGCTCGAAGGTCTGCGCGACGGCACACCCCTTTACGATATTGGTTACGCCGTACAGACCCATGCCGAGGCTCACGGCTACGGCGTGGTAAGGGCGCTCACGGGGCACGGCATAGGCAAAGACATGCACGAAGATCCCGCCGTACCAAACTACGGCAAAAAGGGAACGGGCATACGCCTTAAGGCGGGAATGACCATCTGTATAGAACCTATGATCAACATGGGTACGTACAAAGTATGGCAGGACCGCTCCGACGGCTGGACCATACGCACCAACGACGGGCAACCTTCCGCCCATTACGAAAACACGGTGCTTATTACAACGGAAGGAACGGAAATTCTCACACTGTGATTTGCGTGAGGACTCATTCATGAAAAAAAACAACGTTGCTGTCGGCGGTGTGTGCAAAAGCACGCAGGGGCGCGACGCAGGCAAATATTATATTATAAAAGAAGTGCTGGCGAACGGCTACGTGCTTGTATCCGACGGCGATTGCAAAAAACTTGCCGCGCCTAAGAAAAAGAGTTTAAAGCATCTTCACATTCTGCCCGAAAGGGAAGATGCGATAGGCGATAAGCTTGCGGCAGGCGCAAGGGTGTTCGACAGCGAGATATATTCGGCGTTAAAAAAATATAACGCAGCACAAACAACGGCGTCCGATGCGGACGCAGAATGAAGCGGAGGAATCGATGTCAAAGAACGACCTTATTGAAGCCGAAGGCAAGGTAATAGAGTGCCTGCCCAACGCCAACTTTAAAGTTCAGTTGTCAAACGGCCATGTTATAGACGCTTACATTTCAGGAAAATTGAGGATGAACTATATACGCATTATCGAAGGCGATACTGTAAAGATAGAAATGAGTCCTTACGACCTGAAGCGCGGCAGAATAACCTGGCGCAGTAAATCGTAACTTCCGCACATATGTGCTAAAAGCAGCGCAGCAATAGTTGCGCGATAACCAGACTGCAAAGACAGTGACTATTTATGCTGATAATAAGTAGGAGTAGACTGCTTTGTTCGTGTTCTTGCGTCCCCTGAAAGGGGAAGAGGGCCACGAAGTGGCGAAGGGGTTAGTTAGTATTACCAAAAGGGAAAACCCCACCTTTAATTCCTCCCCTTGCAGGGGAGGCAAGAGTATAAAATCGTGCAATTATTTTTTTACAGCAATAAAAAAAGAATTGCGTGAATATGTTTTGAGGAGAATTTTAAAATGAAAGTAAGACCTTCAGTAAAGCCTATGTGCGACAAGTGCAAGATAATTAAAAGAAACGGCAAAGTTATGGTAATCTGCTCTAAGAACAAGAGCCATAAACAGCGCCAGGGCTGATTGTGCGCCTTTTATAAGCACGCAGGAAAGCCTTATTTTCTCAGGCGCTATGCCTTGTTTTAAGGCGTTTTGCGCTCTGAATGTAAAAATAATCTCGTACAGATATTCCCCGAACTCATTCCAAAACGGGGGAGTATTTGCACGGTTCATATAACAACACCAAAATTTACGAAATTTAACGGAGGAATCAAATCGTATGGCACGTATTGCCGGTGTAGATTTACCCAGAGAAAAGAGGATAGAAATCGGCCTTACCTACATTTACGGTATAGGTTTAAAGACGTCCCAGCAGATTCTTGCGGCAACGGGCATAGACCCCGACACCCGCGTAAAGGATTTAGACGAACAGGCTGTATCCAAACTCAGGGAATATATTGACCACAACGTAAGGGTTGAAGGTGAACTTCGTACAGAAGTATCGCTCAATATCAAGAGACTTATGGAAATAGGCTGCTATCGCGGCATAAGACACAGAAAGGGACTTCCCGTACGCGGACAGTCAACCAAAAGAAACGCGAGGACAAGGAAAGGCCCTCGCCGTACAGTCGCCAAAAAGAAGGGCGCTAAGTAATTGAAGGAGGACTTAATTTAAATGGCAACAGCAAAAAGAGCTGCGGTTTCGAGAAAGCGCAAAGAGCTTAAAAAAGTTGATAAAGGCCAGGTTCACATTCAGGCGTCCTTCAACAACACTCTTGTAACGGTAACAGATATGCAGGGCAACACCATAGCATGGTCGTCGGCAGGCAGCTTAAATTATAAGGGCAGCAGAAAGGGAACGCCGTTCGCCGCACAGATGGCATGTGAAGCAGCGGTAAAGGCAGCAAAGGAACACGGACTCCGCTCGGTGGAAGTTTATGTAAAAGGTCCGGGCGCAGGCAGGGAATCGGCAATAAGGGCTATCGCCGCATGCGACGTAGAAATTACCCTTATATCCGATGTATCGCCTATACCTCATAACGGGTGCAGACCCCCTAAACGCCGCAGAGTTTAATCAAGGAGTAGAAGAAAAATATGGCAACTTACAGAGAAGCAAAGTGCCGCCTTTGCAGAAGGGAAGGCGGAAAGCTCTTTTTAAAGGGCGACAAATGTTATACAGGCAAGTGCCCGTTCGAAAAAAGGCCCGTAGCTCCCGGCCAGCACGGCGTATCCCGCAAGAAGGTATCCGAATACGGCCAGCAGCTTCGCGAAAAGCAGAAGGTTAAAAGGATATACGGCGTACAGGAAGGCCAGTTCCATGAATATTACGAAAAAGCCGACAGAATGAAGGGCATCACGGGTGAAAACATGCTCTCCCTTCTTGAAAGAAGGCTTGACAACGTTATATACCGTATGGGAATAGGCGTTTCCCGCGCACAGGCAAGGCAGCTTGTAAATCACGGCCACTTTACCGTAAACGGTAAAAAGGTCAATATCCCCTCTTACATCGTGAAGAAAGGCGACGTTATCGCCGTTAAAGAAGGCAAAGAGGGCAATAAGTTCTTTACGGAATTAAAATCAGCAAAGCCCGGTACAACACCCAAGTGGCTGGAATTTAATAACGAAAAACTTGAAGGAAAGATTCTTGAATTGCCCGCAAGAGAGGATATCGACAGCCAGATCGCAGAGCATATGATTGTCGAACTTTACTCCAAGTAATATAGTTAAGGAGGTAGCAATATGATCGAAATGGATATGCCCAAAATCGAAGTGGAAGAAAGCGAGGACCAGTCTTACGCAAAGGTCGTAGTAGAACCGCTTGAAAAGGGTTTCGGTCTTACAATAGGCAACTGCCTTAGAAGAATCCTCTTGTCCGCTTTGCCCGGCGCAGCGGCACAAGGAATAAGATTTTTAGACGGCAGCGTAAAGCACGAATTTTCGGCTGTTGCCGGCGTTAAGGAAGACGTAACCGAGATAATCCTTAACTTAAAAAGCCTCGCAATCAAGACAAAGATAACCGATAAAGATTACGTTAAAGTAGTTCATCTTTACAAAGAAGGGCCTGCCGACGTAAAGGCAAGCGATATAGAACAGGACGCCGAGATAGAAATTATAAACGGCGACCAGCACATATGCACCGTAGACGCAGGCTATAAGATAGATATGGAAATTACCATAGGCAGGGGCAGGGGCTATAAGGGCGCAGACCATACCCGCACCGAGCTTTTGGATTACATCCCCATAGATTCTATCTACACGCCCGTTAAAAAGGTAAACTACAACGTAGAAAATACCCGCGTGGGGCAGAACACCGATTACGACAAACTTGTTCTTGAAGTATGGACAAACGGCGCATTCAGCGCTAAAGAGATTGTGTCTCTTGCCGCTAAGATAATGCAGGACCATATAAGCCTTTTTGTAAACCTTTCGGATACAATAAAGGGAATGGATATACTTGTAAAGAACGAAGACGACAAACAGCAGCAGGTGCTTGCTATGGCGATAGAGGAAATGGACCTTTCCGTACGCTCGTACAACTGCCTGAAACGCGCAAATATACACACCGTAGAAGATCTTACGAGAAAGACGGAAGACGAGATGTTAAAGGTCCGCAACCTCGGCAGGAAATCTCTTGACGAAGTAATCTTAAAGCTCCAGTCTTACGGACTTTCACTCGCTAACAAGGAGGACTAATATTATGCCCGGTAAATTAGGAAGAAATACCAAGCAGAGAATGGCTGTACTCAGAAATCAGGCTTCTGAACTTCTGTGGTACGGCAAAATACAGACCACGGCGGCGAGAGCGAAGGAGCTTCAACCCTATGTGGAAAAAATCATAACCAAAGCAATCAAGGTTTACGACCTTAACGAAGAGATAGACGTTGTCACGACAGATAAAAAGGGCAAGGAAGTTACCGTTAAATCCATAAAGGATTCACCCGAAAAACTTGCCGTACGCCGCGACATTATGTCTAAGCTCCGCGACTTGCAAGAGGTAAAGGCGTTCAACGAAAAGAAGTCCGACTACAAAAACAGGACTAAGGACGTCCAGCATCCCCTTATGGAAAAGCTCTTTAACGAGATAGCCCCCAAATATGCCCAGAGGGCAGAAGAAAGCGGCCAGGGCGGCGGCTACACGCGCATCTATCTGTTAGGCGCTCGCCGCGGCGACGCAGCCGAAGAAGCTATTATAGAGCTTGTTTAATTGCAAAATAAAATTACTAAACGCCCTGCGGCTTGCCGCAGGGCGTTTTGCTGTTTAACGGTAAAAAACTAAATGTGTAATGTAAAGCCATAGCCAGCTTTGCCGCATATAATGTAGTATAAAGCCATCTGTGCAGGTTTTTCCGTGCAAAAAAGCTGTATAATGGCAGCAGATAAATAGTTTAATTATATTGACAGAAAAAGTCCGTTGTGATAGAATATAGTTGCAATCAGCGTTGCAAATATTTTTTGAAGGAGAAACACCAATGGCAAAGAAAGGCGATTATTTTGGTCTTAGCTGGATCGTAAGTCTTATACTTGCAATTATCCCCGTAACTTCCTGGGTATGCGGTATAATCACCAAAGTGCAGGAAGGTCATTACATTTCTGCAATCGTGCGTATATTCTTCGGTTTCAACATTATTTGGATTCTCGACCTTATATTCATGATCTGCACAAAACACATCTTCCCCATCATCTAAAACAACAAACACCGTCTGCATATATGCAGACGGCGTTTTGCTGTACCCCGCAAGGCGGGGATTTTTTTATACTATAACTTTGTCGTATTGCTTGCCGTCCAAAGATTTAAAAGTGAACGTGCGGTCTTCGTAAACTATATAGCCGTGGCAGCTGCCCTCTTTAGGCAGCGAAAGCGAGCCCGGGTTAAGGTGCAGGTAGCCTGTGCGTTCAGCTATGGGCACGTAAGTCTTATACTTGCAATTATCCCCGTAACTTCCTGGGTATGCGGTATAATCACCAAAGTGCAGGAAGGTCATTACATTTCTGCAATCGTGCGTATATTCTTCGGTTTCAACATTATTTGGATTCTCGACCTTATATTCATGATCTGCACAAAACACATCTTCCCCATCATCTAAAACAACAAACACCGTCTGCATATATGCAGACGGCGTTTTGCTGTACCCCGCAAGGCGGGGATTTTTTTATACTATAACTTTGTCGTATTGCTTGCCGTCCAAAGATTTAAAAGTGAACGTGCGGTCTTCGTAAACTATATAGCCGTGGCAGCTGCCCTCTTTAGGCAGCGAAAGCGAGCCCGGGTTAAGGTGCAGGTAGCCTGTGCGTTCAGCTATGGGCACGTGCGTGTGTCCCGTGATATACACGTCGTTTTCGCCCAAAGGGGGTATATCCCTGTGCCCGTGGGAAAGGTATATGCTTATGCCGTCGGCAAAGATTACGCCGTATTCGCAAAGCACGGGGAAGGGCAGCACCGCCTGGTCTACCTCGGCTTCGCAGTTGCCGCGCACGCATATTATTTTATCCTTGTAAGCCGAAAGCAGGGCGGTAACTTCCTTGGGCGAGTATTCTTCGGGCAGGTCGTTCCTCGGCCCGTGGTAAAGTATGTCGCCTAAAAGCACAATCTTTTCGGCGTTTTCCCGTTTAAATGCCTCTAACATAAGGCGGCAGTATTTTGCCGAACCATGCAGGTCCGAAGCGATAAATAATTTCATATAAGCTCCTTAATCTTTGTAATTACGCCGTATTCGGCGTTGGAAGGTATAATATTGGGCACAAGCTTTTTTAACTCGTGGAAACCGTTGGCGGTTACGTAGGCGTGCCCGCTTGCCTGAAGCATCTCTAAATCGTTCATATGGTCGCCGAACGCGGCGCACTGGCTCTTGTCAGCCCCTAATTTTTTAAGAAGGGCTTTTAGCGCTTCCCCTTTATTGGCGCTTTCTACCGAGACGTCCAGCCAGTCGTAGCCTGAAACTTTTGCCCTGAGCCCCTCTATTTTAGGTATAAGCGTGTAAGCCGCGTGTTCTGCCGCAGGCAGCTTGTCCCATACCGAAATTTTGAGCACCGTGTTGTGCCTTGCTATCTCGTCAAGGTTGTCAACCCGCTTTGCGCGTGAATAGCTTTTGTTCAGCACCGTGATGAATTGTTCGTCGCCGCTCTCGTAGTATGCGCAGTCCACGCCGCTTAAAAGGGGGTAAACGCCCTCGGTCTGCCTTATAATATCCAGGGCGTATAATAACCCGTCGGCGGGGGTGGGGTTAATGTAAATAATCTCGCCCTTGTGCCAGCACAGTCCCCCGTTTTCGGCGATAATGGCTATATCGTCCAGAACGGGCGCGAACAGCAACTTAAGGTTTGGCAACTGCCTGCCGCTCGCGGGCACGAAGGTTATGCCCATTCCGCTCATTTTTTTAATAAGGGGAAAGGTTTCTTCGGGCATTATTTTAGACGGAGGCAGAAGCGTGCCGTCCAGGTCAGAAGCTATACATTTAATCATAACAATATAATAGCAGACGTGCCGCGAATTGTCAAACAGGCAAAGTAAAAGGTATTGGATATTCAGTTATCTGGTCAGCGGCAAGTTACCCGCTAACAAAAAAAGTCGGGGCAAAACCCGACTTTGGATTGTCAAATAACCATTTTAAAGATAGTAAGTTTGCCTTTGCGCTGGCTTGCGCCTTCGTTAACGCCGTCGCCTATAACCTTTGCGGGGTTATATTCGCTTAATATCTCCTTTTCAAAACAGTCAAGCGTCACAGCACCGTGTAAAAGCAGGTTAATGGCGGTATCTATATAGCCGTAGCCGCCCATAACGCTCAAAAGAGTGGTACATTTATCTACAAGTTCGCCCGAGGGTATGTTAAAGTTAACGGGGGCAAAGCCGCCTAAAATGGCAACTTTGTTGTAAGAAAGCACACGTATTGCAAGCGAGGGGTCTAACCTTGAGCAAGTAATGTAAACACTGCCGTCGCACATATGCCCGCTGGTAACCTCCTTTATGTGCTGCAATAGGTCGTCTTCAGCCTTGAATGTGTATTCAATGCCGCAACTTTTTGCACGGTTGAGCGAGGCTGGGTTATTGTCTATAAGTATGGGGATGAGCTTGTGGAACTGTAAAAGCTGGGCAATGACTATCCCCGCGTGGTTGCCGCCTATAACCGCCACATACTGCCCTGCCGAAAGGTTAAGCTTGTCGTAAATGCGTTCGCCCAAGGCAACCGTCTCTATGCTTAAAGCCTGTATGTCGCCCACAGTGTTGGGCAACTGCGATACCTCGTTGTATTTGCACACGACAAAATCGCGTAAAAATCCGTCAAAATCTTTACCGGCAACCTGTACTTTGCTGCAAAGCGAGGGCTTGCCCGTTTTGCATGCAAGGCACGTGCCGCAGCTGCGCATGGGGTTGAGGCATACGCGCATGCCCTGTTCCAGCCCATAGCAATTTTTGCCGCATTCCACAATGCGGCCTATCGCGAACCTGCCTATGGTTTTGGGGTAATCCGCCTTAAGCTCCCCCGCAAAAAGCAGGGAATCGTAGGTGGAAACCATAAGGTGAGTAACCCTTACCTTGACCTCGTCGGGCTGTATAGCTCTTTCTTGTCTGGGGCTGTTTACCAGATTAGAAGCGCCCCTTAAAATCCAATTATCCATAATGTACTACCATTATACTCGCAAATTGTTATTAAAGCAACTAAAATGCTGAAAAAAGGGTTTGCCAATAGCCAATAAATTATTCGCCCCCCGCCGTGGGGGAAGTGAAATTTATTTTACATCTTACACCTCATTCGTCACTTCGTGACACTTGTCTTATTTGCCGTAAAGACAACGGCAAATGCGGTCACCGTTTGCGCCTTTCATTATGCGCAAACTCATCTCGCCAACCAAAACAGCGCATAAGTGCTGTTTTGATAACTGTCGGCTCGTCCCTCAAGGGGAAAGCTTTTAAATCGGTAAGAATGATATCTGAATATCGACTCTGCCTGGCTTTTCTCGCGTTCGCGAGAGATTCTTCGGCTACGCTCAGAATGACGGAAAAGCGATCGTTCAGCACGTCATCCTGAGCGAAACGAAGCGCAAGCGTAGTGCAGTCGAATGGATCTCGCGAGAGCAACGTATGTTGCGGCTCGCGGAAAGCCAAGCCAAAACGCCTTTCAGCTACCGTTTGTCCTTGTTCTTGTTTGTATACCTTATATAATGGGCAGAGAGGATTACCTTTTTTAATTGCAAAAACCGTAAATGTTTAATATTACCATTAATGTATTGTAAAATTTTTTGCAACGAGCGGCAAAATAATTGACTTGCAGGCAAAAAATGATATATAATATCCAAGCATAGAAGAAATTACAGCGAGGTGAGATTATGAAGCCCGATATACATCCCGAATATCATGATGTTACCGTGGTATGCGCTTGCGGCGCTACGTTTACTACGGGAACAACCAAAAAGGTGGATACGCTTAAGGTTGATATCTGCAACAAATGCCATCCCTTCTTTACAGGCAAGCAGAAACTTGTAGATACAGGCGGCCGCGTAGACAAGTTCAAGAAAAGATACAATATCTAAATTGGTCACGAAACTGAGGGGTAAATTATTCCTGCATAAACGCGGTGAATGTTTTCTCCTCTTTTGTGCTTATAACGGCAGTTAAATTTTAAGCCGTGTATATAGCTCACACAAAAATACCCGTGCCGCATTTTACGGTACGGCGGTTTAAGATAACAAACTATATGTCCGAAAAAAAGAAAAAAGTAAAAGCCAACTGCACAAGCATAGGCGGCCAGGCTGTACTCGAGGGCGTGATGATGATGGGTTCTACGTGTATGGCGACAGCCGTACGCGACCCCGACGGGGAAATACAGATAGAAGCCAAGCGCCTTAACAAGTCGCCTGCCGCACGCAGAGCGGGCAAAATCCCGTTTGTAAGGGGCATCGTAAGCATGGTAAACAGCCTTATAAGGGGCACAAGTACCCTTATGCGCTCTGCCGAAGTTTACGGCGAAGAGGAAGAGGCCACCCGTGCAGAAAAATGGTTCGCAAAAAAATTTAATATGAATCTTATGAACGCGGTGAGCGCCGTATCTGTATTTATCGGCGTGGTGCTTGCCGTGGTCCTGTTCCTTGTGTTGCCCAATCTCGCGGTAAGCGGGCTTAAAGCGGCGTTCCCGTCGCTTACGGGCACTGTGTGGGAATATCTTATTTTAGGTGTTATAAAGTTAGCCATTTTCTTTGCTTACCTCGGCATTATACTTGTTTTAAAAGATATCCGCCGCCTTTATATGTACCACGGGGCAGAGCATAAAACTATAACCTGCTACGAAAAAGGGCTAGAACTCACCCCCGAAAACGCTATGGGCTGTTCCCGCCTGCACGCAAGGTGCGGCACGTCCTTTATGTTTATAGTGCTTGCCATTAACATACTCGTTATATCGCTTGTAAACTGGGGATTGGGCGTTTCCCGCATAGACAACGGCATTTTGCAGTTCCTTGCAAAAATAGGCATAGAAATTGTCCTTTTGCCTGTTATCGCGGGGATCTCTTACGAAGTGCTTAAATTTGTGGCAAAATTCGACAATAAATTCGTCAACATTTTTAAAGCCCCCGGCTACTTTATGCAAAAGGTCTTCACTACAAGAGAGCCCACCGCCGACATGCTCGAGGTAGCCATAGCGGCATTCAAAAAGGTACTTGAGATGGATGCCGATCCCGAAATGGAAGAGGCAGAGTTTGTAACGGGCGGCGTGCTTTCGCAAAAGCTGAAAGCTACCAAAGACAGATTTGCGGCAAAGGGCATAGACGAAAGCGATGCTGAATGGATATATTCCCTTGTGCTTGACGTAAAGCGCAGCGAGCTTGCCGATAACGGAAGGATGATAACCCCCGCCGAGGCAAAGAAGATAAGGGAAATAGAGGAAAAGCGCCTCGCCGGCAGACCGCTCTGGTATATAATAGGCGACGTGGATTTCTACGGCTGCAAGATAAAGGTAGACGAGAGGGTGCTTATACCCCGCCCCGAAACCGAGCAGCTCGCCGAAATTGCTATAAAAACTATAGAAGACGGCGACAAGGTGCTGGATATGTGTACGGGAAGCGGCTGTATAGCCATAGCTATAGCCAAGGGCTGTGCCGATAAGCACGTTTCCGTTTCGGCGGCAGACGTGTCGGATGCGGCGCTTATGCTTGCCAAAGAAAACGCCGTGGAAAATAACGCTATGGTACACTTTATCCGTACCGACCTGTTCGATAATATCCGCGGCAGGTATAACGTTATCGTATGCAACCCGCCCTATATTAAAAGTTCAGAGATAACCACGCTTTCCCGCGAGGTACGTGACTACGAACCGCGCATAGCGCTTGACGGCGGCGACGACGGGCTGGACGTTTACAGGCGTATCGCCAAAGAGATTAACCGCTATATGGCGCGCGGCGGCATGCTTATACTTGAATGCGGTGAAGGCCAGGCGACAGAGATTTTAAAGATATTCTCCCGCCGCGACTACGCGATAGTAATAAAGGACCTTTACGGCGTAGACAGATTTTTGAAGATAGCATTTTAAAGAGCTCACGCAAATCTTTTCGGTTTGCTGCCCGAAAACATTTGCCGTGATTTCAAAGACAAAACATTCTCGGTGTAAGCACCTATGAATGTTTTTTCTTTCTTGCAGGCATACGCTTTAGCGTACGTATTATATAATGCCTGCAATTCAATCTTTTACCTTAAGCTGCAAGTAGGTTGCAGCAAATAGAGGCGCTCAGGGCATAACAAGTGACGCCCTTCGCAACATTATTATCTTTAGATAAGCCGCAATTTGCTACCGCAAATATGCGAATCTTTAATTATGTTCACGAATTTATTTTTGCAATGCTGTTTATCAATTAACAATACTTTGCCTTCCCCATAAAGGGGGAAGGCGTTTTTTATGCCATCTGTAAAATGGTAATAGTGATAGCTGAAAGTTATTCGGCTTAGATTGCCGCGCCGCAAGCGGCTCGCAATGACAGGGCTGTGCCCATGTAAACCCCTTCGCCACTTCGTGGCCCTCTGTCTCAAAGACTGTAAGGGAAACAGCCTTT
>JAJQII010000037.1 GCA_021199295.1 Clostridia bacterium | reverse complement strand
TAAGTACCGCTGTACCACTTAGAGCCGTCTTTGCCGTCTTCGCCGTTACCGTCTGTACTCTTAAGGTTTTCGATAACTAAGCTTCAGCCTTCAGAAGTATATGTGTAAACTGCATAAGTATCGGTGGTAAGGTAGTAGTCGCCCACGTTTGCGGTTATATCGTCCATATCCTCATATGTACCGTTGTACCACTTAGAGCCGTCTTTGCCCTTGATCACGCCAAGGTTGATAGGGGTGGAATCGGAAAGGGTGACAATAAGTTCGCCGCTTTCATTCAGCGCCACCGAAGAAATGCCTACGCCGTTTGAACCGGATATAGAGGCGATGAATTCCTCTAATGTACCGCTGTAGCCGAGCGACGTTGCAACTTCATAGGCTGTTTCGACGGTATAAACGCCGTTTTCCCATGTGTTTTCTTCGGCGTCAGAATCGGCGTCAATTTCATTGTTGTTGCTGCTTATGGGTGTGTCTACTAAACCCGAGCAGGCTGAAATACCCAAAGCAAGGCAACAGACCGTCACAATCGAAAGAAAAATTAATAAAATTTTCCGTTTCATAAAAATACCTCCATAAAAAAACGTCCCAAAACGGGACGCTTGCAAAAGTATCCCGTGATTGGTTTTTGCGCTACAAATCATCCGACATTGGAAAAAAGGATACAATATGCCTATTGCACCAATGTCGGAAAAATATTTATTTGTAGCGCAGTTAGATTATACCATACTAAAAAATAATTTTCAATAGTTTTGTAGTATTTATTCTAATTAATTTATCCATTAAATATCTCATAAATTAAGTAAGCCGCCCTTCTTTAATAAAGGCCGGCATATGCGTTACACCGTTTCTATTATCTTTTGTGCGGCAAGTTTTACCTTCTCTTTTAATGCTTCGGGCGATATCACCTTTACGCCGCCGCCAAAGCTGAGTATCTTGTTTACCAGTATATCGTCGTTCGGCAGGGATATGTCGGCAATAAATGCCTTTCCACGCGGTTCTATATTGTCTATGCCAACCCATTCTTCAACGTCGGGCAGTTTTTGTTTGTCTATCTCCAGCCTTACGTCGGTAAGCTCGTCCGACCGGTAGAAGAAGTTCAAGGGGATATCCTCGCGCGATATTTGCTTTTTTTCAAACGTGCGCCCCGTAAAACTTGCGCTCTTTATTCTGCCTATCTTAAACGTCCTGAAGTCCTGCTTGGTATGGCAGAAGGCGTATACGTACCACACGTTCTGCTTGAATATAAGCACATGCGGGTCTATAACCCTTTTGCTGTGTTCGCCCTCGCGGGATATGTAGTCGATTTTTATGCACAGCCCTTCGTTTACCGCCTTTTCGCAAACTGCCATCTTGTCAGAAAATTTCTTGGTGTCGCCCCATGTGCCGCCGTCTACAATAATGCCGCCGCTTACGGTAAGTTCCCTGTTTTCGCTTTTAATCTGCCTTTGAAGTTTTTCCAGGGCGGAAAGTATATTTTCGTCGCTCACCTGGCTTGCCATAGCTTTAAGGGCGTTTATCGCCGCCGAGTACTCGCCGCGTGTAAAGAACCCCGCAGGCAGGCGGAATGTGTCGGCAATGGATATGCCGCCGTATCTTCCGCGGGAAACGTCTATAGGAATGCCCGCGACGATAAGTTCGTCTATGTAGCGGTATACGCTGCGTACGGAAATATCGTACCTCGAGGCTATCTCTTTGGCGCAGACCTTGCGCCTGGATAAAAGCAGCATAAGCATTTTTATCATAATCTGGTACTTCAAAGCAAACCTCCTGCATATATTTAAGTGTCCAAGCCCGAAAGGAAACGCTCGCTCGTCCCTCAAGGGGAAGGCAAGGGTGTAATGTCATTGCGAGCCGCTTGCGGCGCGGCAATCTAAGCTCAATGATTTTCAGCTATCATACCACCTTATTTGCTTACGCTTGCGCGCTAAGAGCAATAGCGGCTCGAGGAAAGCCGGGCTTAAACATTTAAAATAAAAAAATTTTTAAAAATTTTCAAATAAATTTTAACATATATGACAATATATGTCAAGTATTATATGTAAAATAGAAAGGGAAAAGTCAAGGGAGGAAAAAACAATGACGTTTGCAACTTATGTTGAAAGGCAAAAGAGCATCATACGCGAAAAACATTTAGGCGAGGAGCATTTTATAATAGGCGGGCAGGAAGTGCCCTTAAAGTCGCGCGAGCAGATTTTGCGCGAGATAGAGGGGATGAGGGGATTAAATAAAAACGAACGCGGCGAATACCCTTCGCGCAGGGCGCAAAGGGTTTAACCGCTTAAGTCAGCTCCGTTTCTTTATAATAATCTTTTCCACGGCTGCCACGGCTGCATACATTCCGCCCGCGAGCAGGCAAAGTATTATCGTAGCCGCCATTACAAGGTCGAGCTTAAACACCTGGCCGCCGTAGACAATCAGATATCCCAGCCCGGCGCGGGAGACTATATATTCGCCCATAATCGAGCCAATCCATGCCAGCCCCACGGCGACTTTTAACGTGTTCATAAAGGCAGGCAGGGAGGCGGGGATAACAAGTTTGGTAAGTAAGGTAAATTTGCCAGCGCCCATAGACCGCATTAAAAGCAGTTTTGTCTTGTCTACCGAAACAAAGCCCGCGAGCATATTCATTATGCACACTATTATGCTTACGAGTATTGTCATAAAAATTATCGCCGTGTAGCCCGTGCCCATCCAAATTATAATCAAAGGGCCTAAGGCAATTTTCGGCAGGGCGTTAAGTACAACTATGTACGGCTCGAAAACCTTACGCACGCTGTCGTTGAGCCACAGCAGCACGGCGATAATATAGCCCGCTACAACGGCTACCGCAAAGCCCGTGATTGTCTCCATAAGGGTTATGCCTATGTGGTAAAACAGCGTGCCTGCTTGCGCAAGGCTTGCTATCGTGCTTGCCGCCCGCGAGGGCGAACTGAAAATAAACGGGTCTATAATTTCAAGCTGTGCGAACAGCTCCCACAGCCCGAAAAATATTACGAGTATGCCCAGCTGGGCGGCGTGTACGGCAATTTTGTTGCGCTTTAATTTTTTAAGATACAGCGCGTGCTGTATTGAACAGTTTTTGTTTGTCTTGTTTTTCATATGCTTACCGTCAAAATAGTTAAATTGGCGTTAGTTGCGGCATATTACGGGGTTAATTATATGCCGAGTTCCCCGCGCAATACTTCGAACATTGCCGAAAATTCGGCGCATTCCCTCCTTTTTTTGGGGCTGCCGCCCCCGAAAGTTATGCGGTGTTCGCCCACTACGCGGGCAGGGCGGGCGGACAGCACTATAACCTTGTCAGAAAGGGCTATGGCTTCGGATATATCGTGGGTAACCAAGAGCGCCGTCTTGTTTTCGCCCTTGATTATTGCCTGAACGTCGTCGCATACCGCCAGCCGCGTCTGGTAATCGAGGGCGGAAAAAGGTTCGTCTAACAAAAGCGTCTGCGGCTTTGCAGCGAGCGTGCGTATAAGCGCCACCCTCTGCCTCATCCCGCCCGAAAGCTGGGACGGGCTCTTTTTTAAAAATTCTTTCAGCCCGTATTTTTCGGCAAGGCGCACGGCGTCTGCCCTCATCTCGGGCGTGTTTCTCTTTTTTACTTCCAGCGGCAGGAATATGTTTTGCTCAACGCTCCGCCACGGGAACAGCGCGTCGGACTGCAGCATATACCCGAACTCGCCGCCGCCCCGTTCTATCTGCCCTTCCGACGGGGTTAAAAGCCCTGCCGCGAGCGACAGTATTGTCGATTTGCCGCAGCCTGAAGGACCGATAACCGATATAAATTCGCCTTCGTCTACCTCAAAGCTGAGCCCGCAAATAGCCTTTGTTTCGCCCGAAACGGTGTGGTAGGTGTAGCCTACGTCTTTGAATTTAAGGTTCATGCGTAAACTTCTTCGTACACTGCTTGCGCCGTCTCGGTTAAGACAAGGCTGTTAAAGCCTACCCTGCGTTCAAGTTCCCCCGCGGACTCTATTATATCCTGCAGCCTTTCGAACGCCTGTTCTTCCATAGCCATATTGGTAACCCACGCGTCTATATCCTTGTAGCTCTGTACGCTGTTTGCAAGGCTGGAAACCGAAGTGCCGTCAAAGTAAGCCGTAAGGTAGTTTGCTACCGTGGCGCTGTCGTTTTCGTTTATATACTTCACGGCTTTTGTTACCGCCCTTAAAAGTCCCTCAATTTTTTCGGGATTGTTTTTAATGTAGCTTGATTTGGCCGAAAAACAGGTGTAGGGTATCTCGCCAGACTGTTCGCCTACCGAGGCAACTATATAGCCCTTGCCCGCTTCTTCATATTCAGTGGCGGTCGGCTCGAACATGGTGCAGTAGTCGGCTATGCCGCTTTCGAATGCAGCCGTCATATAGTTAAAGTCTACGTCGTAGTTAAGCGTGGCGTTTACGCCCAAATTTTTAAGCGTGTATTCAAAGGTCATTGCAGGCACGCCGCCCTGCCTGCCCGCGAGTATTTCTTTGCCTTCAAGGCTGCTCCAGCTGAAGGATTTCTCGTCGGTGCGCGACACAAGAAAGCTCCCGTCGCGCTTTGCAAGCTGGCCGAATACCATAGGCGCGTCTGAAGATCCGCCTATAAGCACGTACAGCGCCGCCTCAGGCCCGCAGAACCCCACGTCTGCCGAGCCCGAAAGCACTGCCGCCATGGTGTTGTCTGCGCCGCCGCCGTTGGTAAACTCTACCGAAAATCCTTCTTCCTTGTAGTAGCCTAAGGCGTCTGCAAGGTACATCGGCGCGTAAAACACCGAGTGGGTAACTTCGTTGATTTTAAGAACGTCTTCGCTTTCGCCGCAGCCTGCAAGCGACAGCGGGACTGTTGCCGCCGCGATGAGTGACGCGGCTATTGCAAAAATAGTTTTTTTCATTTTTAACTGCCTTTTAAAAATTTAATAATACATTCTATGCGCCGCCCGTAACGTTTGACAACCGACGCCAAATTGATTTATAATAGTAAGGAATTTTCATCGGAGTATATTTATGGAAAAGTCTTACAACCCAAAATCATTTGAAGACAGGATATATAAAAACTGGGAAGAAAACGGGTATTTCCGTGCCGAAAGGGACGATAACAAAGTACCCTTTACCATAATGATGCCGCCCCCCAACATAACGGGGCAGCTTCACATGGGGCACGCCCTCGACGAAACGTATCAGGATACCTTGATACGTTTTAAACGTATGCAGGGATATTGCGCTCTGTGGCTTCCCGGTACAGACCACGCGTCTATCGCGACGGAAGTCAAAATAGTAGATATGCTCAAATCCAAGGGGATCAATAAAGAAGATCTCACCCGCGAACAGTTTTTAGACTACGCGTGGGAATGGAAAGAAAAGTACGGCGGCAGGATTGTTACCCAGCTTAAAAAGTTAGGCAGTTCCTGCGACTGGTCGCGCCTTGCCTTTACCATGGACGAAAAATGTTCCAAAGCGGTAAGGGAGGTGTTTGTAAACCTCTACAATAAGGGGCTTATTTACCACGGCAGCAGGATAATAAACTGGTGTCCCTGCTGCAAGACCGCCCTTTCTGATGCCGAGGTAGAATACGCCGACGAGGATTCTAACTTCTGGCATCTTAAATACTTCCTTGAAGGCTCTGATACCGAAGGGCTTATAGTTGCCACAACCCGCCCCGAAACAATGTTCGGCGATACGGCGGTGGCGGTAAACCCCGAGGACAAGCGGTATAAGCACCTTATCGGCAAAAACGTAATACTACCCATAGTCAACAAGCCCATACCCATCGTGGGCGACGAACACGCCGATATGGAATTCGGCACGGGCTGTGTTAAAATAACCCCCGCGCACGATCCCAACGACTTTGAAGTGGGCTTACGCCACAATCTTGAAGTAGTCAAGGTTATGAACGACGACGGCACTATGAACGAGCTTGCTGGCAAGTATTGCGGAATGGACCGCTACGAATGCCGCAAAGCGGTGGTAGAGGACCTTAAGGCAAGCGGAAACCTTATAAAGATAGAACCCCACACGCACAGCGTAGGGCACTGCTACCGCTGCCATTCTACGGTAGAACCCATCGTTTCCAAACAGTGGTTTGTAAAAATGCAGCCGCTCGCCCGTCCCGCCATCCACGCGGTAATGGATAAAAAGACTACGTTCATACCCGAACGCTTTGCCAAGACTTATTATAACTGGATGGAAAACGTTAAAGACTGGTGCATATCCCGCCAGCTTTGGTGGGGACACCGCATACCCATATGGTATTGCGACGACTGCGGCGCTGTAATCTGTGAAAAGGAAGACCCTTCGGTCTGCCCCAAATGCGGCAGCAGCCATATCCGCCAGGACGAAGACGTGTTAGACACATGGTTTTCTTCGGCGCTATGGCCTTTTTCCACGCTGGGCTTCCCCGACGACACTTCAGACCTTGAATACTTTTACCCTACCGACGTGCTCGTAACGGGTTACGACATAATATTCTTCTGGGTGGCGAGAATGATTTTCTCGGGACTCGAGCATATGCGCAAAGTGCCGTTCAGGTATGTGCTTATGCACGGCATAGTCCGCGACGACCAGGGGCGCAAGATGTCCAAATCGCTCGGCAACGGCATAGATCCGCTGGAAATCATAGATAAATACGGTGCAGACAGTCTGCGTTTCTCTCTTATACAGGGCGTGGCTACGGGCAACGACGTGCGTTTTTCCGACGCCAAAGTCCAGTCTGCCGCAGGCTTTATGAACAAGATATGGAACGCCAGCCGATACGTAATAATGAACTGCGCGGGCAGGAACATAAAGCCCATTAAAGAGGTTAAATTAAACCATGCCGATAAGTGGATAATATCACGCCTTCAGTCTGCCATACGCGACGTCACTTTAGCCCTCGATAAATTCGAACTTGGCATCGCCTGCCAGACGGCTTACGACTTTATGTGGTACGACTTCTGCGACTGGTATATAGAACTTACCAAGTCGGCGCTGTGGTCAGACGACGGCGCGAAGAAGGATTCGGCTGTTTCGGTACTGCTGTTCGTGCTGGAAAACGCAATAAAACTGCTGCACCCGTTTATACCGTATATTACCGAAGAAATATGGCAGAATATGCCCAACACCGAAGGTTCGGTAATGCTTGCGGCATATCCCCGCTACAATTCCCGCCTTACATACCGCAAGGAGGCGGCTGTGTTCGAAGGCGTGCGCGATATAATAAAGGCTGTGCGCAATCTTAAAACAGACACAGGCTGCCCTGCCTCTAAAAAGGTTACCGTATATCTTGTAACTGAAAGCAAGCGCCTTATCAACGCCAACGAGGAGAGCATAAAACGGCTCGCGGGCGCTTCAGAAATCAAGATAGTGGCTTCTGCCGCCGACGCGGGCGAAAACGCGGCAGCGCAAGTGGTAAGCTGCGCTACGGTGCTTATACCTATGGGCGACCTTGTGGATACCGCCAAGGAGCGCGAGCGCCTCGAAGGCGAGCTCGATAAGGTGTTAGCTGAAATCCGTCGTGCCGACGGCAAGCTGAATAACCCCGGGTTTGTAAACAAAGCGCCTAAAAAACTGGTAGACGAGGAACGCGCCAAGTTAGAAAAGTACCTTGAAATGAAGCAGCGTTTAGATAACCAGCTGAAAGCGCTGGATTAACGTTAATCGCAATATATGTGCCGCCCTTTTTTAACAGAAAGGGCGGTTAAAAATTAAAGGAGAATTATGGCAAAAAGAAGATCAAAGAAGAAACGCGGCAAATTATTTACCGCCGTTATAATTGTTATCGTAATTATAATTATAGCCCTCGCGGTGCTATATTTTGTAAAGCCCGAAGTTTACGACAAGTTTTTCGATTTGACGCACAACGAACTTTCTGAAGGCGGTACTTCCGGCGGCGAGGTGGTTTACGGCGATAAAGACGGCATAGTAAGCGCCGAACTGTCTATACACTTCCTTGAACTCGGCAACCAATACACGGGCGACTGCACGCTTATCAAATGCGGGGATACCGAAGTGTTGATCGACGCAGGTTCAAGGCAAAGCAGCGCCGAAACGCTCTGCGAATACATAAACGAATATTGCACCGACGGCAAGCTGGAATACGTGATAGCTACCCATTCAGACCGTGATCATATATCGGGGTTTTACGGCAATTCAAGCGGCTCTACACGTACGGGCATACTTTACCAGTACGAGATAGGCACGCTTATAATGTACGATAAAAGCAACAGCACCAGCGGGATTGCAGATAACTTTGAATCTGCCGTAGAGAGCCTTGCCGAAAACGGCACGACGGTTTACACCGCAAGCCAGTGTTACGACCAGACCGACGGGGCGCAAAGGCAGTATTACCTCGACAGCCAGAGCACGATTTCTATAAATATATTGTACAACTATTACTATTATAACAAGGCGTCGGATAACAACGACTATTCAGTCGTAATGCTCTTAACGCAGCAGACGGACAGCGGAAAGATAAACTACCTGTTTACGGGCGACCTTGAAGAAGACGGCGAAAGCAGAATGGTAGATTACTATGCGGATATCCCCGAAGCATACAAAACCGATTACAATGTTTTGCCCGAAGTAAAGCTGTTTAAAGGCGGTCATCACGGCAGTTATTCTTCAACTACAGATAAATTGCTTGCCGTTATAAAGCCTGAAAATATCGCCATATGCTGCTGTGTGGGCACTACCGAATACAACCCTTCAGTCGGGCACGAGTTCCCCGCGCAAGAAGTTATAACGCGTATAAGCAAGTATACCGATAACGTTTACTGCACTTCATTCTGGGATACTGAATCGGAGAGCGGGTATTCCTCGATGAACGGCAATATTGTCTTTTATTATTCCAAGGACGAAGGGGAAAATGAAGGCAGCGTCAAGCTGTGGTGTTCCAACAATACTACAATATTAAAAGACACCGAGTGGTTTAAGGCAAACCGCACATGGGGTTAGTTTTTATAAGAATTTAAGGCGGCATCATGCCGCCTTTTTTATGTACGAAGCCCCCCCAGATAGTCTGGGAGGGATAGAAATTTGTGACAACAATGACTTAAGTCATATATAAAAATATCATTTAAATAGATAGTCTAAGTGTTTCGTTATTTGTCTTTTTGCATAATCGCCTATTCCAGATAGGTTTAATTCAGTAATGATATTATCATATTTTTTTCCTTTAAAGTACATTAGTGTGAATTTTCGTCGTAGCAGGATCGGATCGTAAAAATCATCGTTAATTTCTCTTTTCAAATCATTAAAAGTATTCTCCATGTTTGCTATATCACGGTTTTCTTCATATAAATCAAACAGATTTTTGTAATAGTATATTTTATTATCAAAGGCATAACTATTTTCTTTTAAGTAATCAATTGCTTTATTTATGTCTTTTTCTATCAATTTATAATATAAGGTTTGCGCTTCAGTATAAAATTTCATGTTGTTGTTAATCGCTTTTTCATGGGCTTCAAGCTTATTTAATAAGTCTTGGCTCAATTCAATATCAGGAGATGCCTGATGAATGCAACATTTAAAATACTGTAATATATTGAAAGGATTATCAGGATAATCCATATAATTCTTTTTTGCGTATGATATTGCGGCATCATAGTCTTCTAATGTGATGTATACTTCTACAAGTTCTCGCCTGGCTGGAATATATTTAGGTTTATCAGTAATACATTCACTAAATTTTATTAGGGCAGAATCATATTTTGAAATAAACTTAAAATAAAATCCTATTACAAAATTGATCTGGCAACTATTTAAAATGCTGTTTCCGTTGTTTTTTCGTGCGCGATATCTAAAACTTTCTTATTTTTTGTATGGGCTAATGCCATACAGTAATAATAATAGTATGTATTTAATAAATGTATATCCCAAAATTTTGAATCGTTGTATGTTGTTGCACATAATTCAAGAATTTTTGAGTATTTTTGGGTATTGTATAATTCAATTATTGCTCTGACTATGACGGAAGGGTATAAGTATTTATAGTCTAAGTCAAGAGCATTTTTATCAATTATTAATGTTTTTAAGTTAAAATCTAATTGGGAGTAATAATATCCATCTAAATCTTCCGATAACATATCTTGCTTGAATTTGGCAAATTCGTCAGTCAGCAATTTCTCAATTTCCGGTGCTTTTTTGATTCTATTTCTTTCAAAGTAGTCACAGATTAAGGGTGAAGTGGAAATTATATCTTTTGTAGCACCGATTTTATGACAGATACATAATGAAATTAAATTAGTGAAAATTGCATCATAATTACCATTTAATTCGTTAACCTTTAAAACCATGCCAATCGGTACATTAGGATATGTAGCTAAAAAAGCCAAATATCCCATAAATAATGATTTCTGTTCTTCAGTTGTATAAGATAAAGTCTCCAGTGCAGAAGCTATGATTTTTTCAGCATTCTTAAATGAAAAATCAGTCAATAGAGATGTTTTCTTGGATTTGGTTTCTTGTAAGCCAAATTCATCTATTAATTGTGCACAATATTTAATTTGGACTGGATGTCCGTTTAAACATTCAGAAAAATACATTGCATCATCTCTATCAATTCCGGTATATTGTTGCAGTAAACGTAATTTATTGGCATTGTCGAGTTCTTTGATGTCGGTGCAGAATATTTTGCTGGTATTTTTAAGTTTGTGCGGATTTATATATTGTTTTGAAGTAATTCCGAATGTAAGTTCTGGCCGAAGATTGTCAATAGCCTTATTTAGCCACCATATTAAATCTTGCTCAACAATTAAGCCTCCGTCATCTATAAATATTATAAATTCCTTAAAGTCTTGAACTTGCTTTAATTGTGAAATTAAAAAATTTACTTTGCTATCTAAATCTAATTTGTTGATAGTAAGGATATCCTCTTTCCCAAATCCAGCCTCAATTAATTTACATATTAAATCTTCAATAGATTGATTTTTTGCGAAGTCAATTAAAACAGGACTATAAGATTTACTAAAAGCATATGTTGATAATAAACATTGTTTAATAAAAGAAGTTCGCCCAATACCTTGAAATCCTGAAGCAATAATGCAGGTTAATGGCGTGGAATCGGAATAATATCTGTTTCGAAAATCGCTTAATTCTTTGTCGTGACCGACATAATTCGTGTCGATATCTACAATTTCAGAGTTTAATTCTTTTAATTTTGTGATAATTTTTCTATATGCAACTAAGGGGTTTTCAATAAGTTTTAAATTTATTGATTTCTTGCCTTCTCTCATCCATTCAGGAATACGC
>JAJQII010000031.1 GCA_021199295.1 Clostridia bacterium | reverse complement strand
TTACAATAAGGTGCTTAGAGTGTCGCTTACGCTCGCACGCAATGACAGATTGTTGTGTGCCGCTCCTAAGCTGGAACGACCGCCCCTTCGTCATCCTGCGCGAGCATTAGCGCTGCCCTCGCGTATGCGAGATGAGTGAGCAAAGCGAACGACGTGAGGATCTCGCGAGAGCGGTAGCGGCTCGCGGAAAGCCAAGCAAAAACGCCTTTCTGCTATCATACCACCTTTTAATAAGGCGAAAAGTTATTAGAATAAAACGTATTATTTTTAAACAACTAATCTGCCGCCCTGCCTGCTGGTCGCGCGTCCGCGCGGGATTGCCACGGGGTAGAGCCCATCTAAGCCTTATTATCTGAAATCTTTTACAATAAGGTGCTTAGAGTGTCGCTTTCGCTCGCACGCAATGACAGAGTGTCGCTAACGCTCGCACGCTAAGAGCGAAGCGGCTCGCGGAAAGCCAAGCAAAAACGCCTTCCGGCTATCAAATTACCGCTTTAAGACTACTCCACTGTCACACTTTTTGCAAGATTGCGCGGCTTGTCGGGATTTTTGCCGCAAATCACGGCGGCAAGGTAAGCGGCGTACTGCAAAGGTATTACCGAAATAATCGGCGAAAGGTATTTAGGGCAATCGGGCAGTTTAATACATACCTGCGCGTCTTTTTCCAGTTCTTTGCTGATGCAGCTTTGCGATGCGATAACAGCGGTTTTGCCCCCGCGAGAGCGTATCTGCTGAACTGACGCCGTTGTCTTTGCCGCAAGCGCCCTGTCTGTTATTATGGCAACGGATAAAGTATTTTCGTCTATCAGTGCAAGCGTTCCGTGTTTTAACTCTCCTGCGGGATACCCCTCGCCGGGGATATAAGAAACTTCTTTAAGTTTAAGGCTGCCTTCCAATGCAACAGGGTAATCCACGCCTCTGCCTATAAAGTAAACGCCCGACGACTGCGTAAATAGTCTGGCGAGCGCATGCACATATTTACACTTAAGCACCTGCGCACATGCCGAAGCGATATCTTCCAGCCCGTCAATTCTTTTGCCGCTTAAAGCGCCTGCAACTGCAAGTAATGCGGCTATCTGCCCGCAGTAACTTTTGGTAGCAGCAACGCATACCTCCGTACCCGCACGCACAGGCACAACAACGTCGGCAACGCAATTGAGTGCCGAATATGCCACGTTTGTTACGGCTACAACCTTAGCTCCCCGTTCCCTGGCATAGCGGGCGGCTTCAACCGTGTCGGCTGTTTCCCCGCTCTGGCTTACTGCAATAAGCAGGGTATCCCCGCCCATGACGCAGCCGCGCGACCGCAATTCGCTGGCTATCTCGGCACGGGCAGGCACGCCAAGAACCTCTTCCATTACGTAAGCTCCCGTCATTGCGCTGTGGTAAGCCGTACCGCATCCCGTGAGAATTATGCGATTAACCCCGCAATATAGCCCTTTTAGCGCGTTTTCGCAATCTTTTCCGAAAGCGGATAGCGTATTCTTTACGGCGGCAGGTATCTCGTTTATTTCCTTTGCCATATAGTGGGGATAACCGCAGAGCTGCGTATCCGTCTGCGATGCGGCAACGGGCACAAATTCAGCCTGCTGTTTTTCAAGCGTAAAACCATAAACTTCTGCCCTGTCCTCGCCG
Organism: Clostridia bacterium; assembly: GCA_021199295.1. GTDB lineage: Bacteria > Bacillota > Clostridia > Christensenellales > Borkfalkiaceae > Coproplasma. The sequence goes on along the minus strand of JAJQII010000031.1, from coordinate 10,276 downwards.
ATAACGGCTATCTGCCCGTCTTTAAGCACGTAAGCGCTCTCCGCATCGCCTGCAAGTGCGGGCATATCGCTCGAAGCGTAAAAGCATCCTTTTCCCCTGCCTATTATTATGGGATTACGGCTGCGGGCAACGGCTATTAAATTGCAGTCGGCGCACAATATGCACAGGGCAAACGTTCCCTTAAGCCTTTGCACGGTATTTTTTACAGCCATAAGGAAGTCGCCATTATAGTACTTATTCAAAAGGTGAACAACAATTTCACTGTCTGTTTCCGATTTGAATGAATATCCTTCGGCTATAAGCTCTTCCTTAATAGAGGAATAATTTTCTATTATACCGTTATGTACAACCGAGAATTTGCCCGAGGCGTGGGGATGGGCATTTAAATCGGACGGACTGCCGTGCGTTGCCCAGCGGGTGTGCCCTATGGCGGCAGTACCATTTAAAGAGGTAAGCTCTCTTTCCAGCTGCGAAACCATGCCCGCTTTCTTTATTGTGCATATGTTCCCGTATGACAGCACCGAAATACCCGCCGAATCGTAGCCTCGGTATTCAAGTTTAACGAGTCCCCTGTAAACCTTTTGCACAGCGTCGCCGCCGACGCACCCCATTATACCGCACATAGACCGCTAAACCTCCAGATAACGCGCAATGCGCCCGCAACAGCGTTCGCAGGCAGAAAGGTCTTCACCCTCAGCCATAATTCTTATTACGGGTTCTGTACCCGACGGCCTTACCAGAACGCGCGAACAGCCTTCGGCTTTACGCGTCGCCGCGATTTTTTCAGCTAAAGATTGATCTTGGCAGACCGACTTATCGTTTACACTCACATTTATTACGACCTGGGGCAACGGGGTATATCCCTGCCGCAGACGGGAAAGAGATATGCCCTCGGCAGTGACAAGCTCCATAATTTTTATGGCAGTCACCAGCCCGTCGCCCGCCGCGCCGTATTTAGAAAAGATAATATGCCCCGACTGCTCCCCGCCGAGAGAAGCACCCGTTTCGCACATCCTTTTATACACAAAGCGGTCACCCACGTCGGTACTTTCGCAGTTAATGCCGTAGCGCGACAAGGCAACAGGCAGAGCGCCGTTGCTCATAACGGTAGTAACAACTGTATTGCCGCTAAGTTCGCCTGCCCTGCACATAGCGCAAGCAAATATATACAAAAGCGCGTCGCCGTCTGCAATCACGCCCTTCTCGTCGCAAGCAATACATCTGTCAGCGTCGCCGTCAAAGGCAAACCCGATATCCAGCCCCTGTTCACGCACAAGCTCGCTCAGATATGATGGATGTACAGCACCGCTTTTATTTATGTTAGTGCCGTCGGGATTAGCGCCGATGACGTAAGTTTTAGCGCCAAGCGCGTCAAAAACAGACTTTGCTATCTGCCACGAACTGCCGTCGGCACAGTCAAGACCTATCTTATAACCCTTGAAAGAGCAGGACGAAAGGGAAATAAGATGGCCTATATAACGGTTTCTGCCGCTTATGCAGTCCACCGACCTGCCTATATCCTGCCCCGTAGCAAAGGGAATGTCATAGGGGCTGTCAAGATATTCTTCAAGCATGGCTACAATATTATCGTCCAGCTTTTCGCCGCCGCTGCCTATAAGTTTAATGCCGTTGTCACCGTAAGGATTGTGGCTGGCAGAAATCATTATACCGCAATCAAAGCCATCGGTTCTGGCTATGTAAGAAACAGAAGCAGTGGTAGTAACGTGCATTATGTAAGCGTCCGCGCCCGATGCCGTAAGCCCCGAAACCAAGGCATATTCCAGCATGTAAGAGGATCTTCGCGTGTCCTTGCCGATAACCACGCGGCAGCTACCGCCCTGAGAACGGAAATAGCCGCCTATAAACCTGCCTATACGGCAGGCGTGCACGGCTGTAAGATTTACGCCCGCCACACCGCGGAATCCGTCAGTACCAAAATATTTACCCGCCCTTATACCTCCCCGCCGCGCCATGCGGCTTAATGTTCTCACGGATTCTGCCTATACAAAAACCGTCTTCCCCTACGTCTTGGGTTACAGTAGTGCCTGCGGCTATATACGCGCCGTTCTGCAGGGTTACAGGGGCAACTATATTGCAATTACAGCCTATAAAGCAACAATCGCCCACTTTGGTTTTGTGCTTTTCCTTGCCGTCGTAATTGGCAAATACCACCCCGCAGCCTATATTTACATTACAACCTACTTCAGCGTCACCCACATAGGCAAGGTGGGCAATCTTTGTATCATTGCCCACGGCAGAGCTTTTGACTTCCACAAAGCCGCCTATACGGCAGTTTTCGCCTATGTAAGCCCCGCCGCGGAGGTAGGAGTACGGGCCTACGGTTGCGCCTGCGCCGATATGTGCCCCGATTAACGTGCTGGCACGCACAATTGCATTTGCGCCCACAAACGAGGCCTGCAGATAGCAATACGGCATCACGCTCGCACCGCCGCTTATATGGCAATCGGCAGATATGTAGCAGGGCGCATATATTTTTGCGCCGCTTTCTATAGTCGCGCCCCGCTGAATGTAAATGCCCTGACGGCCGTATACCTCCACTCCCGCTTTTTTAAGTGCGTGTACAGACACATGCGCCGCCCCGACGGACTTCACGCCGTTTTTATAAGAGAAAATTTTCATCTGATATAAATAACATATGCCGTCGGCAGAAATTTGGTTATAAACATATGTTAAATGGGGCTATAAGTTTTACGGCATATCAACCGAAAATGGCAGGTATGCGGCGACATATTACGGGCAGATAATGTATTACAAAAACAAATGCCGAACAGATGCAATTACTTTACATACATATGGACGGGGCAATCTATGCCCTGCCGTTCATATGCAAAAAAATACAGCGGCAGCAAAATCTGCCGCCGCCATCAGGGCTGGTCGTCGCCGTAAGGCCCTCCGCCATACATGCGTTTGTATAACTCTATTTCTTCGTTAGACACAGGGATCTGCTGCAGAAAACCCGTATACTCGTTTGCACTTATAAGGTCTTCGTAAAGGTCTTCTTTGTCGAAATTAAGATGCTTTCTTTTCTTATCCATACAATTATTATTGGCTGAAACCAAATAAAATATGCCTTGGAATACCCTACCTCTTTGCCGCCAATTTAATAAAAATTAAAATATTTTACAAAGTGACAGAAAAAAGGTTGACAAAATCTCTCCAATTTTATAAAATGATTAGGCTTTGTTAGCAATGTGTTGTCGCGGGGTAGAGCAGCCAGGTAGCTCGTCGGGCTCATAACCCGGAGGTCGCGAGGTTCGAATCCCGCCCCCGCAACCAAATTTTTTTGCCGAAAGGCAGTTATGGCGATGTAGCTTAGTTGGTCTATAGCGGCCGGTTCATACCCGGCAGGTCGGCGGTTCGAATCCACCCATCGCTACCACAAGAATCGCCACAGGCACTAATTGCCCGTTTAAGCGTAATATAAATTACGGCAGTGCCGTAAATATGGCCCGTTGGTCAAGCGGTTAAGACATCACCCTTTCACGGTGGTATCGTGGGTTCGATTCCCGCACGGGTCACCAAGCAATTTAAAGGCGAACCCGTTTCCATTAGGAGACGGCTTCGCCTTTAAAATTTACTTTAATTTGCCTTGAAATAACAATCCTGTATATAGCCCTCATAAAATTTAATACTTATGAGGGCTATATAAAAGTTAATAAAATTTTTAAACCTTACTAATTATATCATCGCTTAACTGTCTATTTTGTTGAGCAACAACTCTATTAGTTAGTCTGTACACACGACTCTTTCTATTATTTAGATACATAACAATTTTTCTTTCTTTTTTAAATTTTTTAGAGCTGTTTTTAACATAAGTATTAAATGTTGTCATTTGCCTATTTTTATCACCTGACTTTCCCTTGTAGATGCTAAAGAATACCTTCATCGATTTTAAACTTATATAAATTTTAGAACAATCCTTTTTTCTTTTTTTACCGTTTAGTTTATATAGTTGACGTGCTTTATGTGTTGTCTTATTAATATTTTTATGTTTTGTTTTATCCCTAAAATCAATAGATAAACCATCAAAGCTAAACCCTAAAAAATTAATTTTAGGATTTTCTATTTCAATTAAATCGCCTTGGCAACTATATTCTTTAATTTTTGTATCAATATAGTAAAAGCATTTTGTCTTGTCTGGCTCTAACATTAATCTTCCGCTACTTGCTATAAGATTTTTTACATCAAATACTTCCGATACTTTAAAGGTAATTTCATCTTCCGTTGAATTAGGCATTATAAAAATAAAATCATCTGAATATCTCCTGTAAAAGCCACCGAATTTATAACACAAATTCATCATTAGTTTGTCAAATTCTATCATATATACATTAGCCAATATACCGCTAATAGGAGAACCCTGAGGAATTCCATAGTGCTCATTGATATGCTCGTTAGTATGTATCCATTCTTTGTACTCTTTACGTAATATTGCTATATCAAATGCAACTTCTTGTTTATTTAATTGATGTAATGTTGTAGAAAGGCCCTTATTATCTACACTTTTATTATAATCTAAAATAGAGTGCACATCCACATACGAAAAGCAACAAATATTTTTAAATACTTTAAACCAATCATCTGTCAATCTGTCTATATCTAAAACTTTTAAAAGGCATTGTTTTAAATATAAATGGTCAAGATTATCAAAAAAATGGGAAAAATCACCCACAATAACAATACTTTTATTGTGAACTTTTAAAAAGGAAAAAGCATCGTAGGCAAAATCAATATTACTTTTTCCCTTTTTATTTGTTCTATAGGCAATAGCGTAATCATCTATTTCATTTTCTATACAATAACGATTATATCTTTCATTAAGCATATGCGAATAATATTGATAGATATACCTATCAATATGTGCAGCGTAATAAATTTCACGCGGCTTTGATTTATGCTTTTCTTTCTGATCTTCTTCTTTCGGATAATATCGATGTAATTTTAAAGTATAATGAAGGAATGGATAAAATGAATGAGTAGACACATATTTCGAAGATTCAACCTTCCATTTTGCATTTTGAATAGTAAGTCTTTTATCGAAATGTGCGTAATTTTTAAATTTATAAAAATTGTTTTCCATATTCCCCTATAAATGCAGATATCCGTCGCGGTAAATCAGCAACCTAATGCGACGGATACACATCACCCGTTTTCGAGAACGAGAACTAACTTTATTAACAAAGTTAGGCTGATTCCCTCTTATACAATTATGCTATACTAATAGCAGGCACAGCCGAAGGAATAATAAATCAAATAATTATTTGCTTTATTATGACGACATAATTAACCAAGCGAGGGCTTATATTGTGACAACAAATAATCTTATCATCGACAATAGACCTGATTACAAATGCCTATGGATTGAACTTTCTCTGCTAATCTTAATCGAATTAGTTGACAAGTTCATACCAAACGCCTCTCAAGCATGAAATTCATCTATCGAGTAATTATTTATAAACCCAAATGTTATATAATAAACACATTTTTTGTAACATTTTTTATCACAGTTGTTCATTATAAATTTCCTCTATCAACCTTTTTAATCTTTCTTCGCGCTGTCCTTTGCGTTTAAGCTCGCAAGCCCAAATAGTAATTACACGCCAGCCGTCAGATTCTAATGCAGTGATATTTTCAGTATCACGGGTTTTATTGTTTTGTAATTTCGGCAGCCAATATTCTAAATTAGATTTAGGCAATACAAAATCAGGGCAGTCGTGCATATGCCAAAAACAGCCGTTTACAAATATTATTGTTTTATATTTAGGTAAAACAATATCGGGATGCCCCGGATAACGTTTATCATTTTTTCTATAACGAAAGCCGTGATGAAACAAATACTTTTGTACAAGTTCTTCCGGCTTCGTCTTTTGGCTCTTTATTTGCGACATATTATAATGCCGCTGTTCCCTTGTCAGATCATCCATAATTATTTAACTGAATAATAAATTTTATCTGAAGGTAATTTTATGTTGGGAATCCATATTTGTTTACCGTCCCAACCTTTTTGACCTGTAACCTTATACATAGTCAATACCGTAATATCAGTAAAAGAGTCGCCGAGCTTCCTATCATTTTCAGAAAGCAACGTACCTGTTCCAGGAGCAATATCACGGTTCCTTCTCACAATCAGTTTAGCCTGCGCAAGCGAATTTTCGGCAATGATAGAATTTATAAAGCCGATAAAAGATTGCGCTTGCCAATCATCTTCAGCATTTTCTATTTGTTCCAATATATTGATGATAAATTTTAAGCTTACCGTATAACTTCCTTCATTATCAAAATTTTTAAGCAAATCGTCAATAACAGAAATATCCTTATTTGAAGGTTCAAACGGAAAGTAGTTTACGCCTCCGCAATATGTACTTACAGCCTTGTTATCCAAAACATTTTTACGCGTGGGGCGAAGCTCAGGAGGATAGAAAATTTTAATATCAGAAAAATCATTCCTGCGCTGTATTTGTGCATTAATACTATTATTAGTAGTGTTAATTTCGGAAAATAATTTATAAAGTTTTGGAGGCATAAAAATACGCATCAATTTCACATCTCTATCGTAGCCGAACATTCTTGCGTGCTGCCACATCGTATCTGCCTGCGGATTTTTTGCGATACGGCAGTAATATACAGTTTGCAAACAAGGAAATGTAATTCCCCTGCCTAAACTGTTGCCGCCTATAATAATATTTATGCCATCCTCATACTGTGTATTCTCCGCAAGAGATACCTTTGAATTGAGCGTAAGTATTTTTATACCGTCATCATCTTGCACCCTTGATTTTATAAAATTATAAATATCATCAAAAGGCAACAAATCACTTTTCGTTTGCTGTAAATCACTGTACACATCTTTTATCGCTTCAATTGTAGTCTCTTCATCAATCGTCTGAGATAATTCATTTAAATAGCAGCCGACTTTTTCTGCAAATGCTTGGTGGTCGCTTGTGCGTTGGCTTGGATGAACCAAAAAATTGCAAACTTTTCCGCCGCATAAAAAAATTTGGGCAGACGTTACTAAATGCGTTATAACTGCTTTTAATAACCCGTTTTCGGGATACTCGTCATCTAATAGTAAATCTTTTCCTTCTCCATTGTCGGTAAGGTGTATAATGTGATTCTTTTCATCAAAAATTATATTTCCGCCGACATAACCTTCACCTGGTGTAAAGTAATATATAAAATACGGTTTCCAACCGCTTTGTATAGTTTGAAGCAAATTAGCTTGCGGTGTTCCCGTTACTTCCATATATATACTACTTGATGCCGTTTTCTTAATTTCTTCAAGGCATTTATTTATACGGCTTTGCGTTCCGCTGTTCACCTTTGTATTTAAACTCGCCGCGTCCGCTTCGTCATCTACAATAAAAAGCGGATTTCCTATGCAATAGTGTGAAGATGCTAAATTATTTTTCCACTGTTTTAATACCGATCCGTTCTTTTTTAAGACAATAACTGTAGGCTTTGTAAGACGGCACTGAATAAATTTTTGATAATCCAATTCATCGCATATACAAAAACCAATCAAATCTCTTTTTGCACGGGCAAGTGTCTGCTGCTGTAAAATTATATTATCTGTTGTCAACAATATAAATATAGGAAAACCCTCATCTGCAGCTGCGCACATTAAGCCAAACATATGACTTGTTTTACCGCTTTGTACTTCGCCGACAAGTAAACTTGTAACGTGTTCTTGATAGGAAAAATTTTTAATGTATTGCGGAACAACGTCATTTATAGTTTTTTCGATTGATACTGCAAGCGGAGGATTTTTTAATGCTATATAATTTAAATAATTTTGTTGATATTTTTTCATCAATTTACCCCAAAATCCAAATACCATAAGTCAGGTATTCTTGTTTTTGTTAAAGAAAAATAGTCTCTTCCATATCTTTCAAGTACATCTCTTGTTACAGGTTCTCCGACAGCCAAAGCATCAGCATTTTCTAACCTTCCTTTTAACCATTTGCCCAATATACGCAAATCACCTTCAGTCCTGAAATTTTTACTATAATCACCGCTTACTTTACATCTGAATTTCCAGCCGTCATCTGTGATTACATTAAATGACGCTGTATCTGTATTTGCTTTCGGGTAGCCTTGAATAGATGTAATGGCTTTCGAAACAATAATTTCCGATTCATACCAATGACGCGGTCTTATCACGCCGGTTGTCATCGTTTCCCTGCCTTTCCCGAAAAATACATTAAGATTACTTTTAGGTGCATCTTTTATTGGTATATTGAATGTCAATTCAGTTCTTTCATTCATACAGCGGAATAATTCTTCCGCTGATACTTTTTCCACATAATCTTGCCCTTCAAGCAAATCATTATGCTGATTAAAATCTTCTATGGTAAGGTCTGCAATATTTTGCGTCGATGACACATTAAGCTCACGGATAAAGTTGTCCATTTTATTTAATGAATCCCTATCGTTTATAAGCATTGACGCTTCATATATTCCGTTTCGGCTGTCAACGATACTGCTTAAATTGTTTGATCCAATAATACCGGCAAACACATTATCATTCTGCTTAAAAGAATATAGTTTGCCGTGAAATCTGAACGGCGTAACTAACCGTACTTCGCCGTGATTATTTTGAGTAAGAAAGTCATTTAACTGCTTTGCCGTTCTGTATTCAGTACGAGTAAAGCGGTCAAAATAGTGCATACCTATTATTAAATTTACTTTGTTTACCCTATTTAATTCGGCTGCCCTTTGTAATTCTATTAAAGAATCTGAAGTTATATATCCAACTGCTATATCCAACTCATCAGTTTGCGGAAGTAGTTCATAAAAGGCATCTGCAAAAGTCGGGCTGTCTGTACGCATCGGCGGAAAGTTTGAATAAAGAAAGTCCATTTAATTACCTCACTCCATTTCGGCTGTTACCAAGTCTAACCTTTCTTTAGTGGAAAGAGTTTTCAACTTGTTATATTCGGAAACTAAATCTACTCGAATATAATCACCCGTAAACAACGGCATAAGTCTTTTTGCCACTGCCCTAACACCTTCAGGCGGAACAGCGTTTCCTATCTGTCTGCGCACTTCTGTAATATTTCCCATAAATATAAAGTCGTCGGGAAAAGATTGTAGGCGCGCTCTTTCTCTGTTCGTAAGGGGGCGCGGTTCAGGATAGTGATAACCCCAAGTACCTCCGCCGCCTGCGGCAATTATTGTTTTAGCAGGTTGACTGCGATCTATTCGGCGATATACGTGAGAAATCATTCCTTTCACATAATAAGGGCTGTCCTTGGGAATATCAGTGAAATTCCCTCCTTCTGGAATGAGTTCCAACATTTTTTTAGTCTTTTCCTTACAGTTAATTCTTTCATTGTTATATGGAACATCCAATGCGCCCTCCAACGCTTGTCCTGCCGTAACATACGGGAGTTCCCCGTTAGGACCGTGCGTGGGTTTCGGGTGTCTAAAATCAAAGCCCGTATCAATCCTTATTCCTACAATCAACAACCTTTCCCTATATTGAGGTACACCATACTCAGCAAAATTATATAAATGTGGTTTAACTATGTAGCCGGGTTCTATACTTTCAAAATCCTTAATTATGGTTTCAATAGCCTTATGATTATTAGCTGTAAGTAAACCCTTTACATTTTCAGCGACAAATGCTTTCGGCTTTTTAGCGTCTACAAATTCTAAAAAATGACGATAAAGACCACCGCGTTTGCCGTTGAGTCCAGGCTGTTTCCATATAACAGAAAAGTCCTGACAAGGAAACCCTCCTAAAACCAAATCACAATCGGGAATAGTAGTATCTGTATAAGGATCAATTTTTGTAATATCACCGTAGTGGATAACATCTCCAAGATTTTCGCGGAAAGAGGCAACAGCCCATTCGGCAAAATCATTAGCCCAAATGGTTTCGTAGCCTTCCATATGAAAGCCAAGGTCTAACCCTCCGCACCCAGAAAAAATAGAAACAATTTTCGGCGACTTATCAGTTGTGGGATTCATTAACATGTCCTTTTTCGATGAACAAACAGCGCCGAAGAAGTTCATCGTTTATTTTAGACGATGTTCACGGAAAGAAATTTTGAGCATCGTATAAAGCTAAAATGTACAAATAAATGGCTGATACGGGCTATATGTATATTGACTTTTAGCGTAAAATTTGATAAAATAAAAATATATGTGCGCCGAATAAAATATTCGGCGCACAAAATCGTTGGCTGCATAGTATGGCTTAATCAAGCATTTTTCCGAGTTTGTTCATAACCTCGCGCTTGTGCTCTAAAAG
>JAJQII010000101.1 GCA_021199295.1 Clostridia bacterium | reverse complement strand
AAAACGCCTTTCGGCTACTATCCCACCTTTTTAATAAGGCGAAAAGTTATTAGAATAAACGTATTATTTTTAAACAACTAATCTGCCGTCTTGCCTGCTGGTCGCGCGTCCGCGCGGGATTGCCACGGGGTAGACCCCCTCGCAATGACATATTGTTGCGTGCCGCTCCTAAGCTAGGGCGACCGCTCCTCTCCGTCATCCTGAGCGAAACGAAGCGTAAGCGTAGTGCAGTCGAATGGATTATCTGCGCCACATTATAGAAATTTTTTTTAATAAGGTGCGCAGAGTGTCGGGCTATGCCCTCGCACGCGTACGCGAGGAAAGCCAAGCAAAAACGCCTTTCAGCTACCATTCTCACCTTGTACACCCTATACTTGCACCCCTCAAATTGAGGCTTACAGGCGGTAAAACCACAAAAAGCCCACGCGGAGCGTGGGCTTTTGGTAATATTAAATTTCGGCAATATTAAAATATTTGGCAATATAAAATACTAATACAAAATTGCGTCTGGCTGCAACATATTACGCTATGTAATTGTTGTAGTAATTTAAAATATCTGCCCACGCAGCCTGCATATAGCTTACATATGGGTTAAGCTCGAAAGTATTTTGAAGGAGCGATATGCATTCGGCAGCAGTGTCGGGCATTGTCTGTGTTTCTGAGAAATATGCAAGGGTGTTGGACTGAGCGCCAAGACCGTAAGCTATGATATCTACAGGGAAGTTAGTCGTTATAGCGCTATCTTTAGCAAATACAGTGTCTTCAAGATCTGTTTCGTTCGTTGATATCCATGTGGATATTGTGCTTGCATAAGGCAGGGCTGTAGGCACATTGGTATACCAGTAGCCCTTGCCGTTATCTACCGTCTGGTAAACGTGGCTTATTGTGCCGTTTACAAGGCCTGCGGCTACTATGTCTGCGCCATTTTTGCCCATTGTCGCCGTACACTGATAATCAAATGCATGAAGTTTAATTCCTATAGGGAGATACGTGCCCAGTATTCGGCGGGCATAATTACTATAAGAACATACGCCAGTAGCCGCGAAACCAGAATTACTATTTTGGGACACACCGTTTACGCTGTAGCCATAGTAGAATGCGAGGTTGGTATTAGTCATAGTGGGATATTGCCTGCCGTTGTAAAGAGTCCCCGTGTAGAGTTTGTTGCCATAGCAGAAGTAATTTGCAGCCTGATCATCATTGATGTAGTACTGACCGCCTACCATTGTTGCAACTGTATCAATAGATACATTAGTAACTTCCGTGCCATACCACCAGCCGGTATCCGTATTGCCGCTGTAATCTGCCGTGGAAGTGGACGCGTTGTTTATATCTGACTGTCCGCCGAAGGACATAAGAATCTGTCCGTCGTTAGAATATAAGTAGTCTATAAAGGCAAGCACCGCGGCTAAAGTTTCGCTGTTGGTAACAGAATCCCTTGGAACACAGAATCCCGTGTTCATAACCGAGCGCCAGCTTTCAGTAAACCGCATATACTTATAGTCGCCGCTGTAGCTGTATTTAATTCCGTCAGTATTGGCAGTCGCCGAAGTGTCGCCGTCGTTCCACTTGGAAACGGGGGTAACGATGGGTTCAAAGTCGTAACCTTCTTCAATAGAAGTCTTGTTAGTTACGCCCATTGCATCGAAACCGCCGTTAGCTGTCTGAGTCTGAACATAGTCATAACCCATAAGAGCTTCTACTTCGTCAGCCTTTGTATAGTAGCTGTTTGTACCGTTGCCCTGCTTGCCTGAAACATTATATAAACCTTCTTTGGTCATATCGTGCATATTGTCGAGGGCTGTATACATATCTTCGCTTGCACGGGCTTCCTGAAGAGTGCCGTTGCTGTCGATATATGTGTATTCATAGCGGGAAGTAAGTCCGCGTACGCCGTAAAGTTCGCCTGCAAGGGAAACCATATCGTTCATACGCTGGGTGTTGTCCTGCCTGCCAGTTACACCGTAGATATAGGCGTTACCCGTTGCCGTGCCAAGGTTGGTGTTACCATAGGTAACTACGCAGCGCTGAAGGGCTACAAACAGGTCTACGTCCCAGGCGGCGTCGTAGCCGTTGAATACGTCTGAACGGGTTGAATAGTACTTATTGCCGCTATTATCAAGGTAAGCAACGTCTATATAGGCTTTTAAAATATCTGTAAGCTGAGCGCCCGTAACCGTGCCGTTGGTTGTGTTGATAGCCTCGTTCTGAAGGTCAACTATGTTGCCGCTTGTAAGATTGCCGACCGTTACGCCTGCCGCAGTAAGGGCTTTACCAAGGTCAGAATTGCTGTCGTTAGCCGCCGCAAGAGCCTTGTCGTAGTTTACGGTAATGGTAACCGTGCCGCTGCCGTCTGAACTTGTACTCTGTATAGACCAGCTGCCCACTGTACCCATAAAGGATTCGCAGGAAGCAGTTGTACCTGTTAAACCGTAGTTAGTAGAAGATAAGGTAGTTGCCTTAGCCGTAGCCTGATCGGCAAACGTAAGCGTACCCGAAGAAGGAGTTGTGCCGTCAAGAATAAGGCTTATCCAGTTCTTTTTAGCAAGTTCGTATTTTTCGATATCGTCGTTACCGTCGAAGTAAGGCGCATAGTACATAGCGCCCGTATCGGTGTTGGAGGTAAGCGACATATAAACTGTGGGGTTATCCTGAAGGAACTTTTTGTAGTTGGGCATATAGTCGAGGTAGAGCGACAGATCAAGGAAGAGATCTGTATTGGAAGTACCCAGATTAACTATTGCCGCCGCCTGACCAGTAATTACCTGATAGATAGCTAATGTACCGTTGTAGTTGTTGGATGTAATCTGCTGATCACTGTCATACTTTGTATAACTATCTCTAAACGTCACATCGAGCTGAGTCTCAAGACTCTTCCAAGCGGGTTTAAGCGAACCCTGGGAATAAGTGATGCCGTCGGGCATTACAACTGAACCGCTGATGTTACTGGATGTAAAGCTTATCGACATATCGCTGTTCTTGCCGTACCCTACGTTCATATTAAGGGTTGTACCCGATGTATAGTTGTAATCTACAGAGCCATTGCTGTTGATTTCGGCGCTGACGTCGAGCAAATCCTGGCTGGCAGCAAGAGAGGGTATGCTCGGGGAGGGGTCACTCTCGGCAGGGTCTGACTGGCTGTCGTCGTCGGTATTGCTGCTATCATCTACAGAGCTTGAACTGTTACTATCTGAAGAACTTGAACTGCTGCTGTCTGAAGAGCTTGAGCTGCTGCTATCAGACGAAGATTCAGAGATACCGTCTATAATGCTGCTGACAACGTTAGAAGACGGATCGTCGCTGCTGCACGTTGCCGCCATACAGACAGAGCTTGCCAGAACAAGGCTGACTACAGTCATAGCTATTTTTGCTAACTTTTTTGCTGTCATATATTTACTCCTTCTTAAAAATTATCCTGCCGCATACGCTTTAACCTATGCGGATATTATTTTGTTTTTCTATTATAACATTAATAAATATAAATTTCAATATTTTTTTACAATTTATTTATCTGAAAATACGCTACTGGTTGGAGATCTCTCGACTACGGGCTTTGCCCTTCGTTTTGCGCACCTTAAACTTGCGTCCCCTGTAAGGGGAAGAGAGCCACCTGTGGCGAAGGGGTTTAAAAAACACAGCTTACCTTATTATTTGAAAACCCCTCCTTTAATTCCTCCCCTTACATGGGAGGCAAGGGTGTGTGTCATTGCGAGGAGCTTTAGCGACGTGGCAATCTAAGCTGGGCTGATGTCGCCGTGGTCAAATGGTATCTGAATACCGTCCAACTTGGCTTTCCGCGAGCCGCTAACGCTCTTAGCGTGCGAGCGTAAGCGACACTCTGCGCACCCTATTGTAAAAGGTTTCAGATAATGTGGCGCAGATAGCCTCACGTCGTGCTACGCGTTCCTCAGGATGACGAGGGGAGCGGTCGCTCCAGCTTAGGAGCGGCACGCAACAATATGTCATTGCGTGCGAGCGTAAGCGACACTCTAAGCACCTTATTCTTGCGTCCCCTGTAAGGGGAAGAGAGCCACTTGTGGCGAAGGGGTTTTCAGATAATAAGGCTTAGATGGGGTCTACCCCGTGGCAATCCCGCGCGGACGCGCGACCAGCAGGCAAGACGGCAGATTAGTTGTTTAAAAATAATACGTTTATTCTTATTAATCTTCGCCTTGTTAAAAAGGTGGTATGATAGCCGAAAGGCGTTTTGCCTGGCTGTTCGTAAGCCGCAAAAATAAGGCTTCCCATAAGGGGAAGCCGAAATAATCTGATTTCAAATTACCCGCCATATATGCGGCAATTATTTTGTCCGTTTATCTTTACTGAAGAAGAACACCGCTACCGTTCCGGGACCTGTGTGTGAGCCTATTACCGTGCCTATAGGGTAAATTTCCACATTCCCGTCAATATTGGGGAACTCTTTTTCTATCATAGACTTCAAAGTCAACGCGTCTTCTTCCATCATAGAGTGGCATATGTAGCACTTTCCGCTATACTCGCTGCCGCCCTGCGCCTGCTCGCGCATATGTTCGAACAAAGACCGCAACGCCTTTTTTCTGCCCAAAGCTTTTTCGCGGACTATAAGTTTACCTTCGTCGTTTACGTCCATTACGGGGCATATTTTAAGGGCAGTGCCTATTACAGCCGAAGGACCTGATACCCTGCCGCCACGCTTAAAGTGCATAAGGTTTGTAGAGTAGAACCAGTGCCTTAAATTGAGCCTGTTTTCCTCTATCCAGCTTTTAAGCTCGTCTATGCCCATACCGCCGTTTTTAAGTTCTACGGCTTGCGCGACAAGCATACCGTACCCCGACGAAGCGGCGAGGGAATCTACCACGTAAACCTTACGGTCGGGGTATTTTTCCGCCATAATTTTCTGAGCCGCCAGCGCCGACAGCCAGCCGCCTGAAAGTCCCGAAGAAAATTCTATGTGTAAAAGATCGTACCCTGCCGAAAGAACGGGCTCAAATACAGCGCAAAGCTCTTCGGGCGTAACCTGCGCCGTGGTGGGCATTGCGCCTGCATCTATCTTTGCATAGAACTCTGACGGCGTTTCATCCGTGTATAAACTGTCAAGATAGTCCTTCCCGTCGATAATGTAGTGGTACTTGCCATATGCACAGCCAAGGCGGGATAGGTCTTCCGCCGTAATATCAGCAGTAGAACAGCATGTAATTTTGTAATCTGCCATAAATGATACCTCCTGTATGTTCCCCGTGCCACGACGACGGCACAGGCTGTAATTTACTTTATTGGCTTAATTTTATAACTTTCCCTTTAAAAAATCAACCGTTGTAAATAAATTTTTGCATTGAGCATTCTACGCTTGGAAAACAGCTCTCTACCGATAAAAAACAGCACTCTACTTTGAGTAGAGCGGCATTATTCAGTAAATAATTGTAAACCTATTTAGTTAAATTGGTTGACAATCTTAATGATTGAATATATAATAGGCACTATGAAAAAGGTAAATAAAAAACTCGCGGCTGTAGATATAGCCGAATGTGCGCTGTTCGTGGCGCTGATGGTAGTAGGGGCTTACATTAAGATCCCATTTCCCCTTGTACCCCTTACGTTCCAGACGGTAATTTGCGTGCTATCAGGTCTTTTGCTCGGCTGGAAAAAGGGCGGTATAGCGATGGGCGTTTACTGTATTATGGGGCTTATAGGCATACCCGTATTTGCTTCTGAACCTTTCGGCGGATTTTCGTACGTTTTAAAGCCTTCGTTCGGGTATATATTGGGGTTTATCATTGCCGCAATATGCGCGGGGCTGGTGCGCGGCAACAACGCAAAAACCCCGCTGTGGCGCTATTTTGTAGCCTCCGCCGTTGCATTTGTAGCCAACTATGCCTTAGGCATCGTGTATTTTATTGCCGTATGGCAGCTTAACGGTTACGAAGGATTGGGCACGGCAGTGGTCACGTATAATATACTGTATATGCCTAAAGACGTAGTGCTATGCGCCCTTGCCGCCGTGCTCGCATGGAGGGTTGTTCCTTTGATACATAAGGGCAAAAACAAACTTAAAGAACCTGAAAAACAAACCCCGCCCGAGGAAGACATCGCGGCATAGGAGAGATTATATAGCGGCGGCGCATATCATGCGCCGCCGCTAATTTTTTTACCTTATTTATTTTATTTGCCTTATTACCGTATTATCTTCTTATTTCGTATTCCTGGTTCATAAGTTTTATTATGGATTCCTCATCGTCGGTAATGTTGAAGTCGCCGTGCATGGTGTGCTTAATTACAGACGAAGCAACCGCAAAGTTTACTATATCTTCAGGGGGCATCTCGCACATTATGGCGTAAATCATGCCGCTTGCAAATGCGTCGCCGCCGCCGACTCTGTCGAGTATGTTAAAGCGGAAGGTCTTGCTTTCGTACGTTTCGCCGTTGTACCACATAAACGCTTTAAGCGAGTTTTCGCTGCCCGAATGTACGTAGCGCACGTGCCTGCCTATCGCCTTTATATCAAAGCGTTTGGCAATCTCGCGGAATACCCTGTCTTGCTCCTTATAAGTAGGGTTCATCGAAAGCCCTTCTTTAATATCCTTGCCGTCTGCCCCGGGGAGGTTAATGGGCTCTATGCCGAACAGCACGTCCACGTAAGGCAGGTATTCGGTAAGGCAGTCGCGAGCCTCCTGGAAGCTCCACAAAGCGCTCCTGAAGTTGCAGTCGAAACTTACGGTAAGCCCAAGTTCTTTGGCTGCCTTAAGGGCGTACATAATAAGGTCGCGGCAGTTCTGCGACAGGGCGGGGGTAATGCCGCTTAAATGCAACCAGGTAAAACCCTCTAACTTCTTTTTAAAATCTATCTGCGAATAGTCGTACAGGGCGCAGGCAGAATCCTTTCTGTCGTACGTCACCTTAGAGGAACGCACGCCAAAGCCTTCTTCTAAAAAGTAAATGCCCATCCTGCCCTTGTCTACAAAGATGCAGGGGGAGCAGTGCACGTCGTTGCTCCTTAAGTACCTTATAGCGGCGTGCCCTATGGAGTTGTCGGGTACAACCGTCATATAAGAGCTGTCTATGCCCAGGTTAGAAAGCGAGGCGGCAACGTTGGCTTCAGCGCCGCCGTAGGTTACCTTGAATTCGCCCGTCGTTCTTATTTTTTCGTAGTTAGGGGGCGAAAGCCTTAATAAAAGCTCGCCCATAGTTATAAACTTGATTGATTTTTTGTCCGCCATATCATTTTCCTCACATATCGGTCGTTACAAATATTATAACATTAAATTTCCCGTTTGTACATACCCAATTTAAAATTTTTTGATTTTTCTTTGCAATGGCGGCTTGAGCGGTAAATTGTCTTGCAAAACGTTCCCTGGCGTGATAAAATCTATTTATGGAAATTAAAATTACGGTAGACTCGGTAGCAAACGACACGCCTTACGGCGGTACGCAGGTTATGCCTGTACAGACAGGCGAATTTATTTTAGACGGTATCTTCCGCCTTAACTTTTTCAGGATTATCGTAGACGAGGTTATAGACGGCGCGGTGTGCTTCAGGCTTATGGAAGGCGCTGCCGCCCATTACTTTGTGCTCGAGGGCAAGGGCGATACCGCCCGTTACGAAAGGGAAACGCCTTTGGGCTACGACAGCTTTTTATTTGAATTAGTTTGATGATAGTATAGGGGCAATTTATGGAAAATAAAATTAATATAACGGCGGTGGACGTGTGTACGGTGTCTTACGGGGATATAGACCTTTCAGAGATTGCTGCGCTGGGCAACGCCCGTTTTTACGACGTTTTAACGCCCGAAGAGTTAAAAATGGCGGCAGCCGATGCCGACGTGCTTCTGGTGAACAAGGCGGATGTAACGGCAGACCTTGTGGCAGCCTGCCCCAATTTAAAATATGTAGGCACGTTTTCCACGGGATACAATAACCTGGATATCCCCGCCCTGAAAGAGAGGGGCATAGTATGCTGCAATGTCCCCGGGTATTCCACCCACGCGGTGTGCCAGCAGGTTTTCGCCCTTTTGTTTATGTTCGAGGGGGCTACCGATAAATACGTGCGTTCGGTGGCGCAGGGCGACTGGATCAAGAGCCATACGTTCTGCTATATGCCTTGGGCAATGCGCGAGGTATACGGCAAAACTTTCGGCGTGTACGGCTACGGCAGCATAGACAGGGCTGTGGCTAAGGCGGCGGAAGCCTTCGGAATGAGGGTAATAGTCCACTCGCGTACAAAGCCCGACGGCTGCCCCTACGAATATGTTGACAGCGACAGGATATTCTCGGAGAGCGACTATCTTTCCTTCCATTGCCCGCTGAACAGCCGAACGGCGGGTATAGTAAATGCAAGGACACTCTCTTTGATGAAGCCCGAGGCGGTAATAATAAACACCGCCCGTGGCGGGCTGATAGACGAAAACGAGCTTGCCAAGGCGCTCAATTCGGGTAAGTTAAGGGGAGCGTTGCTTGACGTTTTAACTAAAGAGCCTATGCGGGCGGATAATCCCCTTATGGGCGCGGCAAACTGTTATATGACGCCGCATATCTCGTGGGGTGCAAAAGAGACGCGCGAGCGGCTTGTGCATATCGTGGCGCAGAATTTACGCTGCTATTTAAACGGCAAACCGCAGAACCTTATATTTTAAAGCATAAAAAAACGCCGATGTGAAAGTCGGCGTTAATTTTTATCAAACGTTGTATTGCCCGTCGGGAGCTATTACCGAAGATACTTCGGTGAGCGTGTATTCCAGCGTTCCCAGATCGTAGCTCATAGGTATGGCAAGGTATAAAAGCGTTGCGCGGTACTGGTTGTCGTTTTCGTCTTCCACGGCTGCGAACCAGGCGGTCTGGGTAATGCCGCTGTAATCGCTGTCGGTGGTTATAGAGACGGGGTTGTAACTTATCCCGCCCGTGCTGTCGTCAGTCGCCGCAGGCGCTTGGCCGTATTGGGCTTCCAATGCGGCTATTATCTTTGCCTGGTTTTCGTCGGAGGAATCGAGAGTGCCCGCGTCAGCGCCCGTTACCGAGACGTCGGTAACACCCCCGTTTGCAGGTATTACAAGGCTAATCGTTTCAGAAAAGTCAGCCGAAAGGTTCATTCCGCGTATGGCGGCGTAAAGCTGGTTGTTGTCAAATACGGTATAATCCAAATCGTCCAGATCGCTCAACGTGTTTGTCTTTTCGGCATCCTCGGCTTCGGTATTTGCAAGCCCCCTGTAATAATAGGTTGCCTGGGTGCAGCCCTTATCGTAAAAAACTTCGTACTCGTAGTTGAGTTCGGCGCACATAGCGCTTACAGTGTCTGCCGCAGTGTACGTGTTGGGCGAAGTTGTATGCACGTAAGAATAACTGTATAACGGGGTAAGCCCTTTCTGCGCCGAACGGAAGTATGTTACCGTGGTGATCTCGTCGTCAAAACTTACGCTGTTATCGGCTGTGGCTGCCACAGTGGTGTCGCCTAAGACAAATGCCCCCGAGTAAACCAGGCTCGTTTCCAGGTAATAGACTACTTCAGCATTGCTCCCCACCGTGTATGTCGCCGCGTTGGTGCTGTCTATCTTGGTAAACCCGTCTTTGCCCTGGTTGTCCCAGTTGTAAACGCCCACGCCGAATTTTGTCACAAAACTGTGTTCCTTTTCGGTGTCGAGCGTCATATGGTAGCTTGTGTTGCCCTGAGTGTCTTCGTCAAGGGTAACGTCGTATTTAAGCACTTCTTCAGTGCCTATCGCCGAATTCTGTATGCCGGGGTACGTGTCTATAAACCAGAAGGAATCAAGGCTTATCCCGCTTGAAGAAGAGGTGCAGCCCGCCATTCCCACAACGCCTGCCGCGGCAACCGTTACGGCTAAAATTTTAAAAATCTTTTTCATGAAGTTCCCTTCCGCTTTAATGGCAAAAGCCGCTAATGCGGAAAATGTTATAATGCGTATTTTAAGTAAACTGCAATTAGTATACCATATAAATTTTTAATTGTAAAAACTTTTACGCCTAAAATCTTCAAAATTTCATTTGTGTGTGCTATAATAGTTATATGATCTATTCCTTTATAGCTCCCACTCTTTTCGACGAGCTGGCAGAGCTTAAAAATCTTATAGCGGCAAACGAACAGTCAGGCAAAAACACCGTAATCTTTTGCGAGGACAGGCTTACGCTTGTGGCAGAGCGTACCATATGCGCCGCCGTCGGCGGCACGTTCAATACAAGCGTGTATACATTCGCCCGTTTTTTGTCTAACGAAAGGGGGGCAGAAGGAGTGCTTTCCAGCCAGGGCTCTGCCATGGCTATACGCGCCATAATAGAAAATTCGCGGCAAGAGCTTAGGCTGTTCAGGCGGCTTTCTGCTTCTGCGGCGGCACAGTCGCTTTACGATACTATAGCCGTGCTCTATTCTTCGGGCGTGGATATCGCTGGGCTGAAGTCTATGGACGCTGGTTCGCCCCTTTTGACCGATAAGCTGCACGATATTTCGCTTATTTATTCTGAATACACAAAGTTTTTAAAGGATAGCGGCAGGACCGACCGCAACATGTATCTCCGCCTTTTGCCCGATATTATCCGTTCAAGCAGAAAAACCAAGGGCGCTCAGATAATTCTGCTGGGTTTCCAGGCGTTTACAGGCACTACGCTGCAGTGCGTAAAGGCGTGTATGCAGGCAGGGGCAGATACTTACGGGCTGTTTACGGGCGGGGCGCAGGATATTTACGCCAACGAGGCGGCGGCACAGTTCGCAGGCTGTGCAAAGGAGTACGGCGTTGCCACGCGGCAGCTTAATAGCACGCTTTGCCCCGAAGCCGAACATATCCGCCTCAATTTGTTCGAACCCCGCAGTTTCAGCGCCAAGGGCATACCTACGGGCAACGTACATATCTTTGAAGGGGCTGACGAGGCGCAGGAGCTGGAATTTATCGCCGCCAACATTAAAAAACACGTGATAGACGGGGGAGTGCGCTACGCCAAAATTTCCGTAATGCTGCCTTCGCCCGACTACGCGCGGGGAACGCTTGAAAGGGTGTTTTCACAATACAGGATTCCCTACTACATAGACGAGAGGCGCTCGCTCGAAAATCACCCGCTTACAACTTTTTTGTGCGACTATATAGAATGCGTTGCGGGCGGCTGTGCGCCCGAAGATGTGTGCGCCGTCGCGGGCAGTTTTTTATTCGGCTTTACGCAAAAAGAGCGCGATATATTCCGCAATTATATAGCGCGGTGCGCTTTTTACAGGGGCGGGGTTAAAAGAGAGCCTTCCCGCGGGGCATGCGAAACTCTCGGCTTCGATTACGATACTGTCGTTTCTGCCCGAGAAAAGTTTTTAAAGGGGCTGGAGTTCTTGCCGAAAACCGCACCCATAAGCAATTGGACAAAGGGTATTGCCGATTTAATGGAGTTTTTTTGTTGTAAAAAGACTCTCGAAGATCTCTCGGAAAGCTGTAAAGACGAATACCCCGCCCGTTCGCAGTTTTACCTGCGTGCGTATGACGCCGTGTCGTCTGTAATAAACGAGGCGCGGGAAGTCGTGCCTGCGGAAAAATATACCGCCCGTGAGTACAAAAAACTTATAAAAAGCGGATTTGCCGCGGCAGAGATATCCATAATTCCCCCCAAGGCAGACGCCGTTTTCGTGGGCGATATTTCATCCACGGTGAACACGGGCAGCGAGGTGGTATTCGCTTGCGGTCTTACCGACGCCGTGCCGCCTGCGGGGGCGGATACCGCCCTTTTAACCGACAGGGAAATTACGTCGCTTGAAAAATTAAATTTGCAGATATCTCCCAAAATAGCGCAGGTAAACAGGCGAAGCCGCGAAACGGTGGCGCTCAATTTATGCGCGTTCAGGCAGCAGCTTTACATAACTTACCCTGCCATATACGGCGGGCAGGAGCAGGCTAAAAGCGAGATTGTCGCCTATATCGCCCGACTTTTCACAGGTGTAAGCGGTAAACCCCTTACGGCGGTAACGCTTAAACAGATACAGGCTTCGGGCAGGGGAGTGCCCTATTATTGCAGCGAGGAAGCGCCTGCTTTAAAGTGGCTTGCGGGCGGCAGTTTAACCCCTGTTATAAATTCCGCATTGTATAAGGTGGTGGAAGA
>JAJQII010000016.1 GCA_021199295.1 Clostridia bacterium | reverse complement strand
CCCCCCCCTCCCCCACCCCCCCCCCCCCCCCCCCGCCCCCCCATGTTATACTGTGCTTAAGTGAAAGAACATTCATTCACTAAACTTCGGAGTTAAATCAATGACAAAAAACACGGCAACAGAAAAGGAAGAAAAGAAAAAGGACATAATGCGCAAGGCGTTTGATTGCTTCTGTAAACACGGGCTTAACGATACCAGCGTAAAACTTGTGGCTCAGGCTTGCAATATGGCGATAGGGAATTTGTATAATTATTTCAAAAATTTTGACGATTTAATTTTGCAGTCCACCGCTTTTTGTATGGGAGAGGTAGAGGACGAGTTTATGCAGCTTTCGCCCAAAAGCCCGGATGAGTTAGAGCGCTTTATCGACGAAATTCCACGCTGGACGGCAATAAACCACGGTGCAAAATACCGCTTTATGTACCAGGTTTACACTTCGCCTAAGTACTTGGGCGAAGGCAAAAAGTTTTTCCAAGGCGTAACCAAACGTTACTGTGAATACGCTAAAATTTTAGAAAAACTTCTGCATATACCTTATAACGACGTTCAGGCGTTTATCTTCTTTTTCGTAAGAGCATGCGTACACTACGCATTGTTCGGGGAGGAGGACTATTTAACCTCTCAGACGGTAATGCTCAAAAAAATGCTTAAAGCTATGTACCAATACCGAGATTTACTTAAATAGCTTACTTAGCTTTATCACAAAAATTTAAAATAAAAAACGGAGGTATCTCTATGAAAAAGTACAAAATTTTACTAATCAGCCTTATTATTTGCTTTATTTGCACTTTGACAATCGGACTTACCGCCTGCTCTGGCGATACGGGTGAAACCGGCGCACAGGGCGAACAAGGCATACAAGGTGAAAAAGGCGATAAAGGCGCTACGGGCGACGACGGCGACGACGGTTTATCTGCCTATGAACTTTATGTGGAAACTTACGGCTACACAGGCACTTTAAGCGAGTGGCTTGAAGATCTGGCAAACGGCAACCTTGCCACGGTAAGCTACACCGTTACGTTTAATTCTGAAGGCGCGGGCGACATCGCCAGCCAGACCGTTAAAAGGGGAGGTAAGGTTACTGAACCTGAAACACCCACCCTTGCGGGGCATACATTCCTCGGTTGGTATTGCGGCGAAGAAAAATGGTCGTTTATAGGCTATGCGGTAACGGAAAATATAACCCTCTCGGCGAAATGGTCGGTTACCAATACAGATGTTACATATACATTGAACACCCAGACCGAGACATATGAAGTTACTGCCTACTCGGGCACGGACGAAGTTATAGATCTTCTGCCCACAGTTGACGGCGTTGCGGTAACAGGCATAGCCGACAGCGTTTTCAAGGGCAATTCCCATATTAAATCGGTTACCATACACGAGGGCGTTACGAGCATAGGCGAAAGCGCTTTCAACAGTTGCAGCAATCTCGAGAGCATAACCCTACCCGCCAGCTTAACCACGATAGGCAGCACGGCGTTCACCGATTCTTCTAACCTTGCAAGCGTTTACTACGCGGGCACGGCAACCCAGTGGGCAAGCATAACATTTGGCAGCGGCTCGTCAAGCCCTATGTACAACGGCGCGGCACTGTACCTTAACGGTAATACAGACACTTCTGTTACAAGCCTGACATTCGAAAGCAGTTTAACGGCAATAAACAGCAGTGCGTTCTACGGCTGCACCTCGATAACAAGCGTTACCATACCCGCAGGCGTTAAGTCTATAGGCGGCTATGCGTTTAAAGAATGTACAAACCTTGCAACGGTTGAATTTGCTGAAGGTAGCCTGCTTGAAACAATCGGCACAGAAACTTTCTACGGCTGCACCAGCCTGACAAACATAGTTGTTCCCAATGGCGTTACTACGATAGACGGGTATACTTTCTATAACTGCTTATCGCTTGCAAGTATTACTATACCCTTAAGCGTTACAACGTTTAATGGATTCGCATTTGCAAACTGTACATCGCTTAAAAGCGTTTACTACGCAGGCACGGCAAGCCAGTGGGCGGGCGGCATAATAAAGTTTAATTCTGTTGGCTCTGCTAATCCTCTGAATAACGGCGCAGCTCTGTACTTAGAAGGCAACACCACCACGGCGGCGACAGATATCACAATTTCAGGTATTAGCGAAATAAAGTATGCCGCGTTCCAAGGTTGCACTTCTATAACAAGCGTAACTATAAGCAGCGACGTTATCACAATAGGGCAAGCCTCTTTCTATAGTTGCACTTCATTAAAAAGTGTAATTATACCCTCAACCGTTACAACAATTAATCAAGCAGCGTTCTACAACTGTTCCGCACTCGAAAACGTTTACTACGCGGGCACGGAAAGCCAGTGGGCAAGCATAACATTTGGCAGCGGCTCTGACCCCAAGAGTAACAACGATGCTACACTGTACTACTTAAGCGAAACCGAACCCACCGAAACGGGCAATTATTGGCACTATGTAGAGGGCGTTCCCACCATATGGACGAACACCACACCAAGCGAATAAACTAACAAATGAAAAAGCTGAATAGTACAACAAAAGCCGTTGATTTAAAGCCAACGGCTTTATACAAAAATTACCGTGGGGTTTAATTTACCCCACGGTGTTTTTAATTTATCCTCTGTTGCGGCTGTATGTCGTGCCGTTATTAAGGGTGTAAACGTAGGTAGAATTACCGTTTTCATCCGTTTCTATGCTTACCGTGTAAACGGCGGTAGAGGAGTTGTTGCCCACTTTAATTTTAATAACTTCTTTGCCGAGCTGGGTTTCTTTTTCGAAGTAGAACGTCTGCGTTTCCATCACGCCGCTTTCGTTGCGGATGCTCTGTTTCATCTCTATTTCCGTTTCGTCCTTTTCCTGTTCGTATTCGAACGAGCAGCTTTCTGTGAGAATACCGTTTTCGTAGATGGAATATTTATATTCCTGTTCGGTTTCGCCGTCTTCCTCGCTCGTTTCCTGTTCAACTTTCATATAAGAAGTCTGGCTTAAGGTTACGGTAAGTTCGTGCTCGGTCTCCGTTTCGCTTTCAAACAGACCGCTTTCGGTAGAGGTCGTCTTTCTGCCGCTTAAGGGGTAAGACGTACCGTCTATATACAGCAAACCTTCTATTGTATAAACTTGTTCGGTTTCCGTTTCGCCCTTGTCGTAGTCGGTCTTTTCGTTTACAAGCGTCTGGTTGTAATACATTACGTATTGGAAGTTGTCGCCCGAAAGAGTTCCGCAAGAGATTGTAAGTTTTACCGAATAATCGGCGTTGTCTGAGGTGCTTTCTGTAAATGTGTAGCCGCCAGAACCTAAAAGGTTTTCAACCAATGCCATATAGCTGTTCAGCTCGTTTATAGTCTGTTCGTCGGTAACAGTAGTGCCTGCCGCTGTAATTGCGCTGTTTGCAAGGCTTGCTGTCTGTCCGTCTGCCGATTCATTCATAGCGGAAATTATCATTCCCGCAGAAGCTGCCGAAAACCCGAATACTTCTGTATCAGATTCCAAGTTGTTGAAGTTGTTTTCAGAATTGCCAGAACAAGCGGCAAGTCCGCCTATTCCCAAAGCCAGTATAGCGGCGATAGAAAGGGTAGTAAGAATTTTTTTCATTTTAAAATCTCCTTGTCGTTTATTTGTACTTATAAAACAATCGTAAAAGTCCTTTTGTTGGTAAAAATAGAAAAATTTTTAAAAATTTTTTTAAGAAAGAAAAAACAGTGTGCAAACTGCAGTTTACACACTGTTTTGTAATTTAATTTCTGTCGGTTTTATACTCTCCGTCATTGAAAACGTAGCGGTAACTTCCGTTTTCCACGTAAATTTTAAAGGAATATTTTGTGCTGCCTATAGTTGCTTTAACCTGAAGTATTGTAACGTCGTTTACATTTTCACATTCAATTTCAATGGTGCTTTTTACGTTGTCTTTTGTTATAATAAGTTCAAGCTCTGTTTCGCCGTCCTCGTTTTCCATTTCAGCGACAACGCTTTCGGTAAGTTTCCCGTCGGTGTAAATGTAAATTTCCGTCGACTGCTCTGTTTCAATTTGCCCGTCTTCCGACTCTTCCTCATATTCCTGTTTAATAAGTATATAAGAATTTTCGTCTGTGTATGCCTTAAACCAAAGCTCGGTTTCCGTTTCGCCCGTCTCGCTTTCCACGCTGCGCCCGCCTTCAACGGGGTATTGCACGCCATCTACTACAAGTATGCCTGTAATTTCGTATGCTGTCTCAACCTCGCCGCCGTCAGTTTTGCTGCCCGATTGCGTTTCGTTAAAATACATTGTGTAATACACGTTTTCGCCAAGCAGATTGCTGTAAGATATCGCCATCGAGTAGCTGTAGCCTTCTATCGCTTCTGTTTCGGTAGTGGAGTGGATAATGGAATTGCCGCCTAAAAGCTCCTCTACGAAGTAAATATATTCGTTTACAAGGTCGGCAGCCTGTTGTTCGCTGTCGCTTAATTGGTTTGCTGTAATTTTATTTTTAGCCGTAGCCACGCTTTGCGACTGGCTGTTGCGGGCAGAGAGTATAGAACCTGCACTTGCCGCGCCGTATGCGTAGAAATCTTCGGTGGTAATAGTGTTGGTTGTGATGGAGGGGGTAACGGAAGTGCCTCCGCCGTTGAATATATTCATAACAACGCAAAAGACTGTGATACAGACGACAAGCACTGCCGCGACAGCGATATAAAAAACTTTTTTATTTGACGACTTTTCTGTCCCGCCGTGGGCATAAGCCTTTACGCCTTCATCTATGCCGAGGTCAACTATTATGTTTTGCTTTACGTTTTCGTCGGGCAGAATATCTTTTGCCTGCGAAGAAAGTAATTTTTTAATATCTTTCATTGTCTGCCCTCCTTTTCAAGTTCTCTTTTCAATTTTTTAAGCGCTTCGTTGTTTTTCCAGGTTACCGTGCCGATAGCCATGTTAAGAAATTCTGCAACTTCGAGCCTATTGTACCCCGTGACCTGGCACAGCATCACGATTTCATATTCGTCTTCAGGCAGAACTTTTGCCGCAACATCGAAAATATAAGGTGTTTCCGTTTCGTGTGTGCCGTATTTCCAGGCTTCAGCATCAAAATCAGTGGAAATTTCCCGTTTCTTCCGTTCTATAAAATTAAGAGCAAGATTTTTCCCTATCCTTATTAGCCATGCCGTAAAGTTTGTTCCGTGTTCGTAAGAACTTATTGCGTTTATCGCCTTTATGTAAGTGTCGTGCAGCAAGTCCTCGGCGTCGGCTTTATTTTTTACTATGTATAAGATAGCAAAGTAAGCAGGTTTGCTTGTGCTGTCGTAAATATAACCGAAAGCGCGTTTATCCCCGCCGGCAAAGGC
This sequence comes from Clostridia bacterium, assembly GCA_021199295.1. Classification (GTDB taxonomy): domain Bacteria; phylum Bacillota; class Clostridia; order Christensenellales; family Borkfalkiaceae; genus Coproplasma. The sequence goes on along the minus strand of JAJQII010000016.1, from coordinate 6,834 downwards.
CTCTATTTTTCGTTCAAGTTTTTCTTTATCCATATATATAACAATCTGGCAACGTATTTTGTTGGTATTTTTTTAATTATAAATTTTATTTTAACTTTTGTCAACGTTGTCTGTGTCGCAAAATGGTTTTAAGGAATATGTTGATAGTACTTCATTTTATTTTTAGGAGATAAATAATGCCTGCTCCGCTTACAGAAAAAGAACAATTTCCCACAACCGATGGCATTACGCCCGACGCATACAGTTTGCGCGTTATTTCTGCGGCATACGCCACGTCTACAGGCGAATTGAATACAATATTGCAGTATATTTACCAGTCCTTTTATTTCGAGGCGAAAGGTTACGGCAATTTTGCTGAAGAAATAGAAAGTATAGCGATAGCAGAGATGATTCATTTTAAGGCGTTAGGCAGATGTATTCTCGCCCTTGGCGGGTCGCCCGTCTATACGGCATGCCCGCCGTCAATGTATAATTTTTATTCGGCTAAGTTTGTTACATACTCTAAAAACCTTATAATGATGGCGGAAGATGATATACGTGCCGAAAAACACGCTATACGCACATATGAACGTATGTTGACTCTGTTGAATAACGAACGGGTGAGAGCAATAATAGAGCGTATTTTAAAGGACGAAAGGCTTCATTTAAAAGCGTTTGAAAATATTTTGTGTAATCTTAAAAGTTGACAGTTTGCGCCGTTTGATATACAATCTTTATAAATAATTTAAATTGGTATTTTATGGTTGAATGCGATGTGGCGATAGTGGGCGGCGGGGCTTCAGGTCTTGCTGTAGCTGCTATGCTAAGCGAAAAAACTAAATTAAGTATTACCGTTGTGGAAAGTTGTGCAAGGGCAGGTAAAAAACTTGCCGCAAGCGGCAACGGCCAGGGGAATGTAAGTAACGCACATATGTCTGCCGATAAATATTTTGGCGGAGGCGCAAAACTTGCCCTGGATATCCTTAGCGGGTACGGCGATAGCTGGAAGTATCTGTTCTATGGTAAGTTTACCTGCGACAGCCAGGGAAGAATTTATCCTGCGGGTAAGCAGGCATCCGCCCTTACAGACTGCCTTTTAAAGCGGCTTAAAAACGGCGGCGTAAACTTGATAACAGGCGAAAAAGTTGTAAAAATAGACGGCTCTGACGTTTTTTTACTTAAGCTTTCGGGCGGGGAAATTATAAAATCGCGGTACGTTGTTCTATGTACGGGCGGTAAAGCGCAAAAGCAATTTGGAACAGACGGCTCGTCTTACGCGCTTGCAGAAAAATTCGGACACAAAGTTACCGCCCTGTACCCGTCTTTGGTACAGCTTAAAACAGATACTTCCGACATAAAAACATTGCGCGGAATACGTGCCGACTGCATTGTTACGGCTTTTGTAAATAACAGCAAAGTTGCCGACTTCCGCGGCGACGTTATTTTTACCGAGTACGGTGTGTCGGGCAATGCCATTTTTAATATTTCGGCATACGTGGCAGATAAAAAAGGCGTAAGTTTAGAGCTTGATTTTGCCCCTGACTTCACAACGGAAGATATTGAAAATGACATTTTGTTGAAAAAATCACGTGGATACGAAGACAGCGAGCTTCTCGCCTGTACACTGAATAACCAGATAGGCAGGGCTGTTATAAAGAGGAGCGGAAACAACGTAAAGAAGATTGCCTATACGGTCAAACACTTCGCGTTGTTGGTTACGGGAAGTCTTGGATTTGATTATGCGCAGGTAACAAAAGGCGGTATAGATATCAGCGGCGTAAAGGACAACCTTGAAAGCCGGTATAAGGATAATCTCTTTTTTGCAGGGGAAATTTTAGACGTGGACGGCGCGTGCGGCGGATATAACTTAACGTGGGCATTCGCGAGCGCAGCAAAAGTTGCCGCAGAGATAGAAAAAAGACAATGATAAAACGGCTTGATAACGTAAAACTAAATATTACGCAACAGGAAAGCGCATTGCTTGCGGTTGCCGCCCGTAAACTTGGAAGGCAGCCTAAATACTTCAAGATAATAAAAAAATCACTTGACGCACGTGATAAAAATAATATTTTCTGGGTGTATTCCATTGCGTTTTCAGGCGAAGATGAAAGCGAAAAGCACCCCGTGCCTGCAAAAGTAATAAATCCCGTAAAGGTTTGCGTTATAGGTTCAGGTCCTGCGGGGCTATGTTGCGCCGTACGCCTTGCCGACAGGGGCATTGCCCCGATAGTTATAGAACGCGGTAGCGACGTGGACAACCGTTCCAAAACGGTTCAGTTGTTTTGTACGGAAAGGGTTTTAGACGAAAATTGCAATGTACAGTTTGGCGAAGGTGGTGCTGGCACTTTTTCTGACGGTAAATTAAATACGCAGACGCATGACGGATATAACCGCGACGTGCTTGAAATTTTTCACCGCTTTGGCGCACCAGACGAGATTTTATACTATAATAAGCCCCATATCGGCAGCGATAAGCTGAAAGATATAGTTAAGGCTATGCGGCAATATGTAATTTCTTGCGGCGGACAGTTTTTATTTGATACGTGCTTTACTGGCTTTAATACACAAAACGGGCGGGTTAGTTCTGTACTTTTAAAAAATGTAAAAACGGGGAAAGAGTGTGAAATGCAGGTTGACTGTGCAGTGCTTGCTTTAGGGCATTCAGCACGCGACACTTTCAGAATGCTCGATAAAAACGGTATTTATATGCAGCCGCGCGAATTTGCTGTAGGAGTACGCATAGAACACCTTGCCGAAAATATAAATAGAGCGCAATACGGGAAATACGCGGAAAAATTGCCGACTGCCGATTACAAACTTGTCTCTCATGCACACGAAAGAACGGTTTTTACCTTTTGTATGTGCCCCGGCGGAGTGGTTATACCCGCTGCAAGCGAAAACGGTGGAGTAGTGGTAAACGGAATGAGCGATTTTGCAAGAGACGGCGCTAATTCCAACAGCGCTCTTATGGTTCAGCTAAAAAAGCAGGATTTTGGTGAAGGGCTCTTTGACGGAATGGATTTCCAGCGAAAAACCGAGCAAGCGGCATACCGTGTGGCGGGGAGTAGCTATAAAGCTCCGTGCCAGCTTTACGGTGATTTTGCCGCCGACAGACAATCATATAAATTTGGCGAAGTGTTGCCGTCTTACGCGGCAGGGGTAGAATTTGCACCCATATGCGAGGTTTTGCCCAAAGTTGCTACAGAGGCGCTTAAAGCGGCAATTCCCGATATGGACAGGCGGCTTAGAGGTTTTGCCAGCCCCGACGCGGTTTTAACGGGAGTGGAATCACGGTTTTCTTCACCCGTACGTATTGTACGCGGCGAGGATATGCAAAGCGTAAGCGTAAAGGGACTATATCCTTGCGGAGAAGGCAGCGGCTATTCTGGCGGAATTACCAGTTCTGCGGCAGACGGCATAAAAATTGCTGATTTTATTTGCGAAGAACATAAATAAATTTAAACAATCATTAAATAAATATCTTATTTTCATAATATTGACACAAAGTCGGGCTATAATCTAAGCATAGTTTTAAATCAAACATAAATCAAGACCACACCTAACTTTTTTCATATTCTCTCGATTACTAACCTGTGCCGTAAGGTACAGGTTAGTACCCGTTTTGGGCGAGGAACGAGCCGAAAACGGATTACTTTCAGTGTCGCCGTTTTGGGCGAGGAACGAGCCGAAAACGGATTACTTTCAGTGTCGCCGTTTTAGGCGAGGAATGAGTAAGTATATTTCATATTACAAAAGCAGACCGAACGGTTAGTTCGGTCTGCTTAACATTTTTAAATTAATTACATTGTTTCTACGTTGATAAGGTTAGAGTTGCCGCTCTTGCCGTTGGGCGTGCCGCCTGTCAATACAATCTTGTCGCCCTTTTGTACAAGGCCTGTATCCATAGCGGCGCGTTTGCCGTAGTGGAAGAGCACGTCTACCGAATAGAACTCTTCGCTCATAACGGGGATAACGCCCCAGCTTAAAGCAAGTTTTCTGTAAGCCCTTTCGTCTGTAGTCATACCTATAATATCTATCATAGGGCGGAAGCGCGAAACAAGTTTAGCCGTGTTTCCCGTACGCGTGCAGGCTACTATAAGTTTAGCGCCTATATCAGAAGCAAGGGTGCAGGCGGAGTGGGAAAGAGCCTCTGACAGAGTCCTAATATGATATTCTTCAGGAGCAATATATGAAATATAGTTTGTATTTTCCTCTGCCTGGGCTGCAATTCTTGCCATAGCTTTAACAGCTTCTACAGGATATGCTCCAGCAGCCGTTTCTCCCGAAAGCATGATTGCCGAAGAACCGTCGTAAACGGCGTTTGCAACGTCTGAAATTTCTGCCCTGGTGGGGCGGGGCTGGTGAATCATAGATTCAAGCATTTCTGTAGCGGTTATGCTGCGCTTGCCGTTTACGCGGCAGGCATGGATTATTTTCTTTTGTATGCTGGGGAGTTCTTCAAAGGGAACTTCTACGCCAAGGTCGCCGCGGGCAACCATTATGCCGTCGCTTACCTTTAAAATTTCGTCAAGGTTATTAACGCCTGCACGGCTTTCTATTTTAGCGATAATTTCTATATCGCCTGCGGGAGAACCGCATTTTTCCAGCCATTTTCTTACGTCTATAATATCCTGCGCCTTAGAAACAAACGAGCAGGCTATATAGTCAATTCCCTGTTCAACGCCGAAAGCGATATCTGCCTTGTCCTGTTCGGAAAGGTAAACCATGTCAAGTTCTTTATCGGGGAAGAACATAGATTTTCTGTTAGAAAGCACGCCGCCGATAATTGTTTTGCACAAAACGTTGGGGGCTTCGACTTTAACTACTTCGAAAACCATAAGACCGTTGTTTAAAAGGATCTTGTCGCCCGGTTTCATCTGTTCGCAAAGGGCTGCGAAAGATACGGAAACATGTTTTTCATCGCCGACTACCTGTTCGGTGGTAAAGGTAAAGGGAGCTCCGTCACGAAGCGTAACCTTGCCTTCTTCAAAAGTGCCAATCCTGAATTCAGGGCCTTTAGTGTCAAGCATTATGGCTATAGGCGCTTTTTTCTTTTCCCTTACTTTTTTGACTTTTGCAATTTTGTCAGCGTGTTCGGGATGAGTACCGTGCGAGAAGTTAAGTCTGGCTACGTTCATGCCGGCGTCGATAAGATCGCTTAAAACTTCTTCTGTATCGCTTGCCGGACCAAGGGTGCAAATAATTTTTGTCTTTTTCATTTTACTGCTCCTGTAATATTCTTCCTTTCTATTCTAAATTAAAATGAATAAAAAATCAATATCCTTGCAAAAAATAGTTTTGATTTTTTTTTGTTTATGTTACAATACATTACGTTCCGAGTTAATTATACGGTCGCGGGCTGCAATGCAGCGTGAGGAAAGTCCGAGCATCACAGGGCAGAGTGCCTGCTAACGGCAGGTGGAGGCGACTCCAAGGAAAGTGAACAGAAATACACCGCGGCATTATGCCGTAAGGGTGGAATGGCGAGGTAAGAGCTCACCGTCGCCACGGTAACGGGGCGAGCCAATTAAACCCCACCCGATGCAAGATTGGGATAAAGACTGATTTTAATATCAAGGGCTGCCCGTCCGTTTTTATCCGTTAATATCGCTTTAGCTTGCAGGTGACTGTAAGCATAGATAGATGACCGTACACGACAGAACTCGGCTTACAGATTAATCTCGGAACAATTTACAGGCGACGCTTTAGCGCCGCCTGTAAATTTTAAATTGTTTTTATTGTATAGTTGTAAATCTGTTCCCCGCAGATAACGGCGCGGGTTTCGTCGGCAAAATCGTCTTTTTTAAGGCAGTTTTTAGCAACGTCACATAAATTCCTTGTGTCGTTTTTCCTTACAATTATAGGATTTTCTGAACGGGAGAGTGTCGCAAGCATTTCGTCTGCACGCTCTATTTTAACGGCGAGCGGTTTAATATAAAGGGTTGAGCGCAGATATTCCCTGCAATCTTTTTCGTATAATTCTAAAAGGTTTGCGCACATAATCCGTCTTATGCGCGAAGAAGGGTATCGCTTAGAGGTGGCGGCTGCAATAATTTCTTTTGCGTTTTTACATTTCGCCGCTTCGTTTTTAAGTTTACATTCAAGCCCTTCGCTGCATCCGAAAACACCTTTTAAACTTTCCGCGCTGTTCTTAACGAGAGCGAAGTGTAAAAATTCCTCATAAGTTTTTGCAAATTCTTTGATTTCTGCTGTATTTTTTATATCGTTGTAAACAAAATCGGGTACGTTCTTTTTTATTTTTCTGCTCCCGATATTTTCCCGTATAGCTCGCGCCGAGGAAAGGTTCTTGCTTATTTTTACGTTAGAGTATCCGCTGCCCTGCCTTTCCACAGGTATAATTTTTATGCCGCTTTGCGCTTTTTTTATAGCCTTGGCGTATTCGATTGCAAGAATATTGTTTGCCTCGTTTAAAAGTTCACCGTCGCCGCCGCATCCTGCTAAAGCAGCCATACAGCTTTTTGCATAGCTTTCGCCGCTTTCAAGGTGGTTTTTTAATAAATTCTTATATTCGCAGTCTTCATTTGCAAGAATGTCTGCATTTTTTATAATTTTATCCTTATCCGCGTTTTCACACCCGAAAGCAATGTTGCGTACTTCGGGGATAGAAGATAAAATTTTTATAGCCCCTTCGGCAAAAATTTCTGCAGGTGCTACAGAAAAGGCGGCGGGCAGTTGTATAACGCAGTCTGCCCCGCTTTTTACGGCGTGTACGGCTCGGGTAAATTTATCCATCACGGCAATATCGCCGCGCTGTGTAAAACTTCCGCTCATAATACAAAGCACCGCATCGCAGCCCGAAAGCCTCTTTGCCTGTTCTATAAGATATTTATGCCC
>JAJQII010000036.1 GCA_021199295.1 Clostridia bacterium | reverse complement strand
ATATAAATAAAATATAACAAAAAATGAGTACACAAACATCAATCTGTGTACTCTTTTAGTTTTTCTGGACCCGCTGTTTGCTGTTAATTTTTATATTTGCCGATAATTTCCCCAAGAATATTTAACTTTTGGGGTGATATCACTAAACTGAGGGCTTTCTACATTTTTTTGTCGCTTGAAAGTGCAATTACTATAATATTTTATTTTTCTTTAAAAATCCCTACGGCAATTGCACAATACCAGCGGTGCTTTTTTGTAACTTTTAATAAAAATTCCGTTTCGGAAAAAATATTAAAAGTTGACACATATTACTTTATGCTATAATAAATATTCTTCCCCTTTCCGTTTTTCCTGATTTTTCCGCTTTCTTCAAGTCTGGATATAATACCAAGTGTTTTCGTTATTTTAAACCCTGTATGTTCCTGAATATCCGCTCTTGTGGTTTTACCTGTTTCAGCGATAAAATTATACACCAATTCATCATCAGTTAGTTTAGTCTTTGCCTGAACGGTTTTGTTGGGCAATACAAGCAAAAAGCCATTGTCGGAAACTTCAAACCTTGGTGAAACAGTGGTGTTTACGTAATCGCCCTGTATCTTCTTTACTCCCGTACCATATGCTTCAACGTAATGTAACCTGAAAAATATATCGGCTAATTTTTCATTCCTTGTACGGGAAACGCCAAGCATCATATCCGAATAGGTCATATCCGAAATCAATCCTCCGATTGAAATATACTCTATGCGGTCGGGATATATATTTATTATATTGCTGCCGTTCAGCGAGTAATCGCGGTGTATTAAGCAATTTAACAGCCCTTCGCGCAAAACAAGGTCATCGTAATCACTTTTATCTATGCGCACAAGTCCGTCGTAATCACCGTGTTTTTTATTGTTTAGCCGTAAATATTCATACGCGTCGTCCGCCTGCTTCAACAAGCTGCCGCTAAACTCTTTTCTGTCAACGAAATTGCTCTTATAGTCGTCATCGAACACAGCTGCTTTTATGGAAAAAGGACACTGGTCGGATAACCACAAAGCGAGATTAGTATATTCCCCATCCGAGTTTTTGATTCCGAGAGTTTTCTCTTTGACTTCCATCTTCGCTCGTTTAAAAGCAAAATTAAGGTAATCAAAGGTTAAATCGCTTTGCATACAGGGCAGTGATTCATAGGCATTATTCTCACTCTCCATAATCATTTGCTTTATGGCGTATTCAGATGCCTGTTGCGATGTGTTATTTATACGCAGATACACGCCGCTGGGCTTTAACCCCTTTTCATAAATATAGTACGGCTTTTTTACTCCGCGACCCACTTCCACTCTTACTAATGTTTTTCCATTGTCAACAAATTCTTCCGCACTGCAAATAAGCGAAGGGTCAGGACGTATTGCCTCGTGAATCATTGCGGAAACACGTTCGATTATGCTTTTAGCGTCGTTTACGCCGATGACTGTACCATTATCATCCACGCCTATTATCAGTGTTCCGCCGTCGCAATTCAAAAAGGCGACTATCTCTTTTTTTATATCTGCGGTAAACAGCTCTTTTAATTCCAGCCTTGCGCTTTCTTTATACGTCATATCTTGCTCCTTTATTCTTTCTATCGCCATTCTATCGTTTTTCTCTCGCTTTCTATCTATTCTATCGCTTTCTCTCACTTTTGTCAATAGAAACAAACAGGATATTTTATAATTTTTTGTCAAACATTCATAACAAGCCGCTGCACATAAGGTTTTTTGTTGTCTTTGCCGGGAACACCTTTGCAAGTGAAATCAAATCGGAAGGGCTTACGTTATTTGCCGCCATATAATTTTTTACTCTGTCCCTTGCTCTTGTATCTATGTTTTCATCAGTCCCTATTTCAGAAAACAACTGCAATACAGCATAGGCTTTAGCGTTATTCTTATTTATATCGCACCGCGACTTACGCAAAATTACCGTTCTGCCGTCTACTGTAATCCTGCGGCATCGCATAGACTCTTTATTACTTACTACTTCTATAGTGTTAGGCATCTGCGTAGTAACAGAAAACATATTCTGCAAATTTAAACCGCTGTAAACGCCGTAGACGTCGCCGTTGTAACCGATATATTTTTTATTTACAACATCCTCCGCCGTTATGGTAGATGTACCAATTATACTTTTGGTCGGCAAAAAATAGACGCCGCTATCAAATCTCACAAGTTCACCGTCCTTCTCTGCCTTATCTATAAGCCTGAATACATACGCACGGGAATACTCGCTGAACAATTCCAGTATTTCATTCGTAAATATCGGCTCGTTTGTATTAAATTTTGTTTTTAACCGTTCTACGAACATTTTGCGCCTCCATATTCAATATTCCCGATTGGTACTTTAAGTATACTTTTTTCAACATTTTTTATCAAGTATAATCTATAAATATTTTAATGAAAATTATATACGGCTACCGCAAATAACGCAGTAGCCGATAACAGCATTTTAGATTTAATCTTTTGTCCATGTATTTTTACTAAATTACTTTATCTTTTTTAGTTCAGCGATAGCGGCGTAATGCAAAATATCAAACTTTTCAGGCGCCGTTCTTTCAAGCAGATTTATATGCTCGTGTTCCCATTTTGTTAATTCATCTTTGGTTATAGAAGCTCCTATACCGCGACAGGTTTTCATCCTGCCGTTCCAGCTTTCACGGGTAAAATGCACTTTTAACGGATATTCCTCGTGGTAAACCAACTCAAACTTTTCTTTATACTCATCGGGAATACCGATGGGGTGTATTGTCTCTCCTGCGCCGCTCCATTGCGGATTAAATTTTAAAACCAAATCTTCGCTTGCCTTTGCAATTTTATCTTCGTATGGCAACCACGCCATATACAACAGAATAATACGGCCGTTACTTTTAAGAATTTTATCAAAAACAGCTGCCGTGCGTTTATGGTCAAAATACCAAAAACATTGACAAGCGGTAATCACGTCAAAACTATCGGCAGGAAAGGCAAGTTCTTCCGTCGCTTTGACAAAATATTTTATATTGGTGTTTGCCGATAATATCCGTGCTTGTTCTATCTGATTTTCTGAAATGTCCGTACCGACCCAGTTTGCCCCGTAACGATACATATTTCTTGGAATAACACCCGTTCCCGTGCCAACGTCAAGAACAGTTTGACCTGTTAAGCACAAATTTCTGCTGATAATCTTATCATAAAACTGCTGCGGATATATATCGCGGTATTTTGCATAATATTCAGACGTCTTTCCCCAATCAAAAGATTTCCCGCCGTCTATATTTTTATCCGATATTTCCGCCATTATTTTATTTTCAAGCCGTCTTTAAACGCATTGCCGACGCGCTCCGTTACCTTGTAGTAACCGTGGGTATATGGATCAAAAGCAATGGCGTTTAAAAGAGAAATATCCACATTGCCATTCTTAAGCACGCTTTCTTCCGCAGAAACATTTACAACTTTGCCTATAACACCCAATCCGTATGTGCCGTTCTGGTATTCTATAAACTCGCACTCTATGCAGACAGGCAATTCATTTATTACGGGAGCGTCCACATTTGTAGCCCTTGTTGCGGTCAGCCCTGCTGCAGACAGTTTATCTTTTATTTTATTGCCTGACGACATACCAAAATAATCTGCTTCAACAACGTGAGCGGCGTCGGCTATACTTATCGTAAACGCCTTACGCTTTTTTATATTTTCTACCGTTTTATGCGTTTCAGTAAGATTGAGTGCAACAATATCCCTGTCTACCATAGTACCCCAAGCCGCGTTCATAACATTCACACTGCCGTCGTCGTTATACGTTGCTATAAGCAAAACAGGCATAGGAAAAATTGCTTCAGTTGTTTTAATATCCTTTTTCATAGAAAAATCTCCTTACAAATTTTATTTTACTTATTATAGCTAAACGGAACATAATTTGTCAATATACAGAGCAATTTTTTTGCAGATTTTTTACCCGTCAACGACGTAAATATTATTGGACAGCATACCCATCCAGCAGGTGTACGTAAACGTGCCCGTCTTTTCGGGCGTAAACTCTATTATAACGTCGCCCACGCTTAAACTTACCTGCAAACCGTATTCATTTATTATAATCTCATTATTGCAGCCGTTGAGTTCGTCTTCATCCACTACCATCGTCCACACAACGGGAATACCTACCGTAACTTTTATATCTTCGTAGCCGTCGGAATGCAGCGTTGTGGTAACGTACTGCGCGTCGCCGTCTATTGTGGCGGCTATAGCGTTATCCGATCCCGACGAACCCGACCACGGGAAGTTTACCCCTGCCAGGGTAAGGTTGGTGCTTATCATATAAATACTTATCACAATAAGGAGTATCGAGCCGACTTTAAGCATAATCTGCCGCCAGCGCATTTTTAACATACCGGCAGTTAAGCCGAATATAAACACAAGCGGAATAGTGCCTAAACAGAAGAAAAACATAGACAGCGCGCCCGTTATCCAACTGCCCGTGGCTATAGCGTAGACCTGCATAGACTGCAAAGGTCCGCACGGCATAAGCCCGTTTGCAAGTCCTATTATAAAAGAGCCGTATCTGCCGAGCTTGGCTATCCCCGTAGAAATTTTACTTGAAAGTTTTGGAAACAATCTTATGCGGAACGAGAAACCGCCCAGCATTCTTATACCCATAAAAAGCATAATTATGCCTGCAATAAGACCTATTATTGCCCTTGCCTGGGTGGATATAGCCGCCTTTTCGCCGATAAAGCCAAGCAATGCACCTATTAAAGTATAGCTTATCAGTCTGCCGCCGTTGTACAAAATTGCCCGTAAAAGCGGCTTTGCATTGCCTTCAGAAAGGCTTTGCGCAAGGTTCATACCGCCGCACATAGCGACGCAATGCACCGAAGTTAAAAGCCCCACCAAAAACAGCGCCACATAGCTCATACTCTCGCTGCCTATAACGGGAATATTGTTGAATACTTCCAGCCAGCCCATACAGTCGGCAAGGACGTACAAGCCGAGAATTATAATAAGTATAGCTAAAGTCTGACCGATAATTTTTGACTTTTTTGTAACGCCATAGCCCGTTGCCTTGATAGCTTCCGTTATGGCTTCCTGCGTGCAGGGATCTTCAAACTCTGCGACAAGTTCGCCCTTGCCGTAGTTTGCCGTTGCCGACGTTACCCCTTCCAGAGCTTTAACCGCATTTTCTACCCTGCGCTCGCAACCCGAACAGGTCATACCCGTAACGTGTATAGTTACTTCCATAAAGAGTACCTTTAATTATCTTTCCATTTTTTAAACAGACTGACTTTACTTTCCAGATAGCTCTGGGAAACGATAATTACATCGTCATCAATGGAGTAGGCTGAAACGGGCACAGGGCTGCAACTGTTGCTCGACTTGCCGACGGTATCAACTGAAATTTTTGACCCGCAGTTCTGGCAGACCATATATTTGCCCGACTGCACGAAGTATGCCTTTTTAGAGCCGTTGCACACCTGGCAAGTATTAAACGCAACGCGAACGGTGGTATCCGATGCAAGCACGGCAAAAATTTCCACCGTAAGCCCGTTTATGGTAGTGTCGTAAAACGTTGCGGTAGAAGTTACATCGGCTACGGTAATTTGTATGTCGCCGCCGGATGTATCCGAAGTTTCTTCCTGTAAACTGCCGTCTTCTGACGAGTTCTCCGCTTCTGTATATGTTGAAGAATTTTCTCCACTCGTTTCGTCTGTGTCATTTGAACAAGCTACCAAAAGCATAACCACCGCAAAAACTACTGCAAAAACAATTAAAAATATTTTTCTGAATTTACTCATTCTATTTTCTCCTTTGAATAGTTACAACTGCGTACCCCGCGTCCGTTACGGCGGCTGTTAAATCATCGTCGGATATATCGCCGTTTACTGTAACCTGCGCCGTTCCCTTTTTATGGCTTACGATAGCCGCCTGTACTTGCGGCAACGCTTCAAGAGCCGTCTTTACCGCCCTTTCGCAATGTTCGCACATCATTCCCTTTATGGTAATTTCAATGTCTCCGTCCTGCGTTAATTCGCCCATACTATCGGGTAAATCTGCTTCTTTTACCTTGCGCTTGCGCTCTTTTCTTATATTGAAAAGATTTAACCGTAGTGCGTTAGTTACCACGCAGAACGATGATAAACTCATAGCCGCAGCGGCGAACATAGGGTTAAGTTGCCAGCCGAAAATAGGAATAAACACGCCAGCCGCAAGCGGTATGCCTATACAGTTATAGAAGAACGCCCAGAAAAGATTTTCGTGTATGTTTGTAAGCGTTGCTCGGCTTAAACGTATAGCGGCGGGAACGTCCGAAAGCCTGCTCTTCATCAAAACCACGTCAGCCGCGTCAATGGCTACGTCAGTTCCCGCGCCTATCGCTATACCCATATCCGCAGAAGTGAGCGCGGGCGCGTCGTTTATGCCGTCGCCCACCATAGCCACTTTGCCGTACTTTTTAAGCTCTTTTATAACCGCTTCCTTGCCGTCTGGCAATACTCCTGCAATAACCCTGTCTACCCCTGCCTGTTTTCCTATGGCGTTTGCCGTCTTTTGGTTGTCGCCCGTAAGCATAACTACTTTTATACCCATAGTCTGCAGCTCTTTTATAGCTGCGGGGCTGTCTTCCTTTATGGTATCGGCAACTGCGATTATCCCCATAAGTTTGCCGCCCTTTGCAAATAAAAGCGGAGTTTTGCCGCCATCCGCAAGTTCTTCCGCCTTTTTTGTAATGTAATCGGGAATGGCGGTTTCGCCCGATATAAATTTAAGACTGCCGCCCAAAAGCATTTCATCGCCCTGCATAGCGCAAAGCCCGTTGCCCGCAAGGGCATCAAAATCTGTCGTGTCTTGCGCCGTTATGCTGCTTTCTTCCGCCTTTGCAACAATAGCTTTAGCCAGCGGATGCTCGCTCTTTACTTCAAGCGAATAGGCGGCTGTAAGCAACTGTTCTTTGGTAAAGCCTTCCGCCGCGATAATATCCGTTACGCGCGGCTGTCCTTCGGTTATCGTACCCGTTTTATCAAGGGCTACTATCTGCACCCTGCCCGTCTCTTCCAGAGAGACGGCGGTTTTAAACAAAATACCGTTTTTTGCGCCCACGCCGTTACCGACCATAATAGCCACGGGAGTTGCAAGCCCCAGTGCGCACGGGCAGGATATTACCAGAACGGAAATGCCCCTTGCAAGCGAATAGGCAAAACCGCCGCCGCACGCCAGCCATACTATAAGCGTAACAAGTGATATGCCTATTACCGCAGGAACGAAAATTCCCGAAACCTTATCGGCGATTTTAGCTATAGGCGCTTTGGTCGCCGCGGCATCACTTACCATTTTTATAATCTGTGATAATGTAGTATCTTCGCCCACGCGCGTCGCTTCGCATTTTATAAAACCCGATTGGTTTATTGTAGCGGCAGAAACGTTGTCGCCTACTATTTTATCCACGGGTATACTTTCACCCGTGAGCGCGGACTCGTTTACCGCACTTGAGCCTTCTATAATAACGCCGTCCACGGGGATATTTTCACCCGAACGGACTACAAATATATCGCCCTTTTTAACCTGATCTATGGGAACGGTTATTTCCTGCCCGTCCTGCAATATAACCGCCTGTTTTGGCGCGAGTTTCATAAGGCTCTTTAACGCGTCCGTAGTCTTGCCTTTTGAACGGGCTTCCAGCGTTTTGCCTACCGTTATAAGCGTAAGAATGGTAGCCGCCGACTCAAAGTAAAACTCGTCCATATAGGTCATGACAAGTTCTTCGTCGCCGTTTACCACCGCCGCCGTCATCATAAATAAAGCGTAAACGCTCCATAAATATGCGGCGGTAGAGCCTAACGCCACCAGCGTATCCATATTGGGCGACCTTTTTATAAGAGCCTTAAAGCCGCTTATAAAAAATTTTTGGTTTATCACCATTATTATCGTGGTAAACAGCAACTGTATAAGCCCCATTGCAACGTGGTTGCCGTTGAGCCACGAAGGCAGGGGCCAGTTCCACATCATATGCCCCATTGATATATACAAAAGGGGCAAGAGGAATACAAGCGAGGCTATAAGCCGCTTTACCATAGCGGGCGTTTCGTGGTCTTCCAAAGCCGATTCGTCTGCAGATATACTTGATTTACCGCTTTCTGCGCCCTTTAATTTTGCACCGTAGCCCGCCGCCGTAACGGCGGCTATTATATCCTGCGGCAAAGCAGTGCCTTCCACTCCCATTGAGTTTGTCAAAAGGCTTACCGAACAGCTTGTAACACCCTGCACTTTGCTCACTGCCTTTTCTACCCGTGCAGAGCACGCGGCACAGCTCATTCCTGTAACTATATATTGCTCCATCAATTCTCCGATAATTTTAAATCTTTTAATTTATATCCTACTTTTTTAATAGGTTTTATAGGTATTGTACTCGGATATTTTTGTAAAGTCAAGCCATCACGCATTAAAAACCAAAATTTTCCGACGGGGATAATCCCCGCGGAAAATTCTGGAAGGTCTGCATAAACTGAATTTCAACTGTCTGTGATTGATTTTTTTGTATTCGCCAATGCACTACAACCCCGAATATGCCTGAAATAAATACTTTAAGTCGTCGGGATTATCCTTATAAATATTGCCGTGCCGTCTGCCCGTGAAGACCTTTTCACCGCCACTGTACGCGGTAAGCGTGGTTACAGGAACAAGCTGCCATTTGCCTTTATCCAGCGGAGACGTAGCAAACACCACGCCGCCTTCCGTTTGCTGAAAATACAGTGAATTTTCGTAATTTGAGTGTACGTACATATACTCGCCGTCGTACAGCAGAACGTTAAGTTTATTGCCTGCCGACATATCGGCAAAAATGCCGTCTAAAAGTTCAAACCTTTCCTTGGCGTTCAATCTGCCCCTTTGCCTTTCAGCATTGTTAATTTCGTCTACTATATATAAAAGCACCCTTTCGCTGTCCGTCTGCCCCTTCTGCACGTAGGTATAGCCGTTGAGTTTATCATAGCCGAATATAGTGCCGTTGTGTACCAGCGTCCATAGTCTGCCGCTATCATCCTTTTCAGTAAACGGATGGCAGTTGTTGTATTCCATATCGCCTATAGTCGCAAACCGTATATGGGCAAAAATGTTCTTACCCGTAACGTCGGCAGACAGCCTTTCGTGCAGATAGTAGCTTTTGCTTGCCTGTATAGGCTCTCTTTCTATCTGCGCCGTGTTGCCTTCTAAAATTGCAAGTCCCCAGCCGTTCGGATGTTTATTCGAGTGGCTGAAAAACTCTTTAAGGTAATCGTTTACCCTTACGTCGCGGCTGGCGCACAGTCCGAATATTTCGCACATATCACTGCTCCCCTTTGCCGTTTAACTGCCGCGAGTAACGCTTTGAAAGCTCAATTCCCTTCGCCACGTAACCGTTGCCATATTCATTGCTTACTATTTTTGCGTATCTTTTCAGGGGATCTATTACCTTTTCAAGCTGGTAATCAACGGTATCCGCAACTTTTTTACCCGCAAAAACAAACGCCTTTTTTATATCCGTAAGCACCGTCCTTGCCGCACGGTTTACCGAAACGCAGTCGTACCAGCCCCTTTCTATTATAATTTTGCTTTCATCGTACAGCGCCGCGCGCTTCATATTCCTTATAGAAACTGCCTGTTCCGCAAAGCCGAACGGTTCTTTATTTGTTGTAAGAAGATATAACAACAATACGTTTATAAAATCAAGGTCGCGCACGTCTATGCCTATCGGCGAAAGAGGGTTCAAATCAAACATCCGCAGTTCTATATGGCTTACGCCGCCGCTTACAAGATTTTCAAGCGAATTATCCCCCTTTGCCTTTAACCTTATAGGGTAGTAAAGTTCGCTTGCCGCGCGAAGCTGTCCGCTGTCTATGTAGCTTTGTATGCTGTCTGCATAAGTCTTTAATGAAGTAAAATCGAAGTACGGTACAAAGTTGTTCCAGTAGCCTTCTTCGCTGCATCTGGGCGAGGCGTATTTAGAAAGTACGCTGCTGCCCGATATGCCGCACTCGTAATATGAACTGTCAAAAAGCGGGCTTGCCGCAGTAAGGTAAACTATAAGCCAGCTGTATTTCGTAACTTTTTCGGCAAGTTCAAGGTAAAGCGAATTTTTGTATTCGTCAAAGGATATTCCCGCGTCTTTCGGGTACTTGCTCTTTAAAAAATCTTCCGATAGCGAAAAGTTTACATGTATGCCCGAAAAGAGCATCTTCTTTTTGCCGTACTTGCCCGCAAGGTAGTTGCGGTAAATCTCCTTACCTTTAAGCCGACCTTCAAAACTTGCCACGGGTATATCTTCTTCCCCGTTTACGTAGGGCGGGTTTGAAAAAGCCCACAGATATTCTTTGCCCGTAGGCAAAGTAAGCAGCTTGCCCGTTACTTCTTTCTGAAGGGAATACAGTTCGTCTGCTACGCCTTTGACGCTACTATGTACGCCCGTTATAATTTCAACTTGGTTTTCGCAAAAATCTCTGTCTATATGCTCGTCGCCCTTAAACGGGTGCGGCGTGTGCGAAAGGTTGCCGCTTTCATTTATGCGAAGGCTCTCCTTCTCTATGCCAAACTCACCTGCGGCAAGGTAATCATTAAGTTCATGCGGCGCTATGTTGAATGCCATAAAAATCTCCTGAAAAATAAAAAAAGACAGACGCCCGTAAAAGCGTCTGCCCACTGCAATTTTTAAATTATATGCGTGTGCCGCTAAAACGAACATGAAAAAGTTACCGTATGAGTTTTCATACAGCAGCAACACGTAACTATGTTATTGTAGTTTACTGCAAACTTTTTCATAATGCGCTTCCTTTTATATTACCTACTATTTCGATAGGTTATATGTATTATATTCTTCCCAAACAGTAAAGTCAAGCGAATTTACAAACTTTTTTAAAATTTTTACAAGCGGCTTGCGTTGACATTTTTATGGCGCTACTATATAATAAACACACTAAATATATCAAAATAATAGGTAAAAGATTATGATTACAAGGGAACAGGCATATAAACTTTTATGCGAATACAACAAAGAGCCGTTTCATTTGGAACACGCTGAAACGGTAGAAAAAACGCTTATGTATTTTGCCGACCTTTTAGGCTACGGCGAAGAAAGAGAATTTTGGGGTATAGTCGGGCTGTTACACGACCTTGATTTTGAAATGTACCCCGATAAACACTGCATAGAAAGCCAGAAAATCATGCGCGAACGGGGCATTGACGAACGGATAATTCACGCAACTGCAAGCCACGGCTATATGCTCACCGTGGATATAAAGCCCGAACACGAAATGGAAAAGGTACTCTACGCCGTGGATGAACTCACAGGACTTATAGGCGCGGTTGCGGTTATACACCCTTCAAAAAGCGTAAAAAACCTTGAACTTAAATCGGTAAAAAAGAAATATAAAAGCAGGAATTTTGCGGCAGGCTGTTCGCGGGAAGTTATAGAGCGCGGCGCGGAAATGCTGGGCTGGACGCTTGACGAACTGCTTGACCGCACCCTTACCGCTATGAAATCTTTTTGCGAGTGAAGAAAATGCTTAACCAGTTTTCAAGAACGGAACTTATGTTCGGCACGGATGCAATGAAAAAGCTGGCGTCTTGTCGGGTTGCCGTCTTCGGTATAGGCGGCGTCGGGGGCTATGCCGTGGAAGCGCTGGCGCGTTCGGGCATAGGCGCGATAGATTTAATCGACGACGACAGAATTTGTCTGACCAATATAAACCGCCAGATATTAGCCACGCACAAGACCGTAGGCAAATACAAAGTTGACGTTGCCGCCGAGCGCATAGCGGAAATAAATCCAGACTGCACCGTTACTACGCATAAAACCTTTTTTATGCCCGAAACAGAAAACGAATTTGATTTTTCGGAGTACAGCTACATTATAGACGCCATAGACACGGTAACGGGCAAACTTGCCATAGTACGGCGGGCGCAAGAGAGCGGCGTACCCGTTATAAGTTGTATGGGCGCGGGAAACAAATTTGACCCCACCGCTTTTAAGGTTGCGGATATATACGATACAAAAGTATGCCCTGTCGCACGCATTATGCGGCGCGAACTTAAAAAAATAGGCATAGACCATCTCAAGGTAGTATATTCGGAAGAGCAACCTCTCCGCCCCGATGACAATGCGGAAATAAGCTGCCGCAACCACTGCATCTGTCCGCCCGGCACAAAGAGAACGTGCACCGCAAGGCGGGATATTCCTGCAAGCAATGCCTTCGTCCCTTCGGTCGCAGGGCTTATTATCGCAGGCGAAGTTATAAAAGATTTAGC
>JAJQII010000044.1 GCA_021199295.1 Clostridia bacterium | reverse complement strand
AAATATCGAATATCTTTTATACTTTGTATTAAAAATCATAATATGCCACCCTTCGAGGCTTTTTACTTTTATTTGCATTAAGGTTTCCCCTTACCGAACACTTGCGTCCCCTGTAAGGACGAGCCAATATTTTCCAAACAGTGTGGTACACTGTTTGGATTGGCGAGATGAGCAAACGCATATGTAAAGCGTTTGCGGCGACCGAAACGGCTGGTAAATACCTTACCACCGTTGAGACAGAGAGCCACTCGTGGCGAAGGGGTTTTCAAACAAATGCCTTAATAAAAAATCTACCCAATAATTTTACTATTAAAATAATTACTTTGTCAAACGGTTTTGTTCACTGACGCAAATAATTTGCGATTTTTCATTCTATCTTTACAAAAATCAGCCGTCAATCTGTACATTAAACAGCTTCCACGGGGCTTCGTCTAAAGGGGGCTCTGCCATAAACCGCAATTTTTCGCCCGTGACGGGGTGAAAAAAGGACAGGCTGTAAGCCCACAGCGCAAGTTTACCCTTAACCGCGTTAGCGCCGCCGTAGCGCATATCTCCGTACACAGGAGCGTTTATCGAAGCCATCTGCACGCGTATCTGGTGAGTCCTGCCCGTGTGCAGTTTTATTTCGGCAAGCGCCAGCCCGCCGTGCTCGTCCTTTATATCGTACTCAAGCGAGGCAAACTTAGCGCCTTCCTCGGTCTGCGTGCAAACATAGACGGTATTGTTTATACTGTTCTTTCTCAGGTAATTTTCCAGCACGGCTTTCTTTCTTGAAGGCACGGAGCAGAGCACGGCGTAATATCTTTTTTCAAAGCCGCCCCCCTTCATCTGTTCGGCAAGCCTTGCCGCCGCCTTGGAAGTTTTGGCGAATACCATAACGCCGCCCGTGGGTCTGTCAAGCCTGTGTACAAGCCCGAGATACACGTTGCCAGGCTTTTGATATTTTTCCTTTATGTAGCGCTTTAAGCAGTCTAAAAGGTTATCGTCGCCGCTTTCGTCGGGGCAACAAGCCGTGTTCTGCGGTTTAAGCGCGACTAATATGTGGTTATCCTCGTATAAAATTATAAGGTCGTCCGTCTGCATAAAATTTTTCCCGTTTTATAAAGTCTGGCTTTGGTTTGTAAATATTCCCGAACAGCCGCAGGGCAGGTTAATGCTCTCGTCCGTGGGCAGGCAAAGCTCGTACGCACTGCTTTTCCCTTTAAAATCTTTAAGGCAAAGCGTAAGTATATTGTTAAGAACAGTGGGCTGCAAACCCGTGGTATAGCTGTTTATCAAAAAGAAAAGCGGTTCGTCTGAAAGCACCCTGGTACACTCCTTGACAAAGGAATATATGTCGTCTTCTATCTTCCACATTTCGCCGCCGGGGCCTCTGCCATAGCTGGGCGGGTCCATGATAACGGCGTCGTAGCGGTTGCCCCGCCTTATCTCCTTTTGCACGAACTTGGCGCAGTCGTCTATTATATAGCGTATGCCGCTGTCTATGCCCGAAAGCCTGGCGTTTTTGCCTGCGCGTTCTACCATACCCTTTGCGGCGTCTACATGGGTAACCAAAGCCCCCTGTTTAGCGCACGCGACAGAAGCCCCGCCCGTATACGCGAAAAGGTTTAACACCTTTATCTTTCTGCTGCTGTTTTTTATAAGCGAACGCATTATATCCCAGTTTGCCGCCTGCTCGGGGAACAGCCCCGTGTGCTTAAAGCCCATAGGCTTTACGGTAAAGTTGAGGTCGCCGTAAGATATCTGCCATTCTTCGGGTATTTTTTTTCGGTATTCCCAGCCTCCGCCGCCCTTTGCCGAACGGTGGTAAACGGCGTTTATGCGGCTGTCGGAATAAAGGTCGTAAGAGCTTTCCCATATAACCTGGGGATCGGGGCGCAGAAGCACGATATCGCGCCAGCGCTCGAGCTTCATTCCGCCGCCCGTGGCAAGTATTTGGTAATCTTTCCAATTATCGGCAACTTTCATAAACGCTATTATACAATACGGCTTAAAAAATGTAAAGCAAAAAGGCGGGCACATACCCGCCTTTAAGGCACAGCCGCCGCGTTTTTTTGCTAACTGCCGTACTGTGAAAGTATATTGTAAAGCGTGTTGTAATAACTGCCGAGGTACGCCATTGCAACGGTATCCGCCGTGTACAGCGCCATACGCTCGTCGTCATCCTCTATGGCAAGGTAATAGTCACGCACTATTATGTAGCGCTCGAGGTAGGTAAGCGAGTAATCCACTATATACCCCGCGCTCTCGTCGCCGCCGTCGTCGCCAAGCTCGTCGCCCGAAGTAGGCTCGTTAAGGTCAAGGTTAAACACAAGCTGCTCGCGCAAAATTTCCACCTGGCGCTCGTATTCAGTTTCGAGTTCGGCGCATTTATCGTCGTACAGGCTTGAATCAAGCATATGTGCGCTTACAAGTATGTCGAAGTACGTCTGTTTATCCAGTTCAAGCTGGTGTTCAAGCTCGTTTTTGGATTTTTGCGCGGTACGCAAAAGTTTTTGCTGTACCACTGTAAGCGCTTCAACCTCGGCAGAACTTAAATCAAGTATATCAAAAGTAAGGCTCATATATCCCCCTAAATTTCAAACACCGCCGTGACCGAACGCACCGCGCTTAAAGCCTCTATCGTAAAATAAAAGCCCTCGCCCGCCATTTTTACGTTGACTTTGCCCTTTACACCCGTGAATATGCGCGAAACACCGCGACTCTCCACGGTAAGGGAACACAGTCCGTCGCAGTCGATGTAAACGCTGTGCAACAACTTTTTGCCCTTTTCGCCCAAATCCGTATAGCCGCTCTCCCAGCCGAAAGTTCCGGCAGGGCTGCAAAGCTCGTAAAGCGCCCCGCCTACGGCGGCGTACACATTTTTGCCCGAAAACAGGCAGTCGTGCGTAAACCTGTAAAAAGACGTGTCGCCGCTTTCGCCGTGTATGCAGGCGACAGCCTTTTCGCCGTCAATGGTAAGAGAGGCAAAATATTCGTTGCCGTATGCCGCACCGCTCAAAATTTCGCCAGCGCCTTCCAGCCCGTCTGCCGCCTCGCGGGCGATATCCGTGCCGTCGTAAGAGTACAGCCCGCCCTGCGCCGCGAAAAACAGCTTGCCCGCACATACAGCCGCAGTGCCGTAAGTTACCGTTTCGCAGTATATATCGGTGGCGTTCACGCGGAAATTTTCCGTCGCGCCGTATGCCTTTATTACCGAAATACCGTTTTCGCGCAAGGCTATAAGTTTTTCGCCGTAAGATACAAGCTGCAATATATCCCCTTTTTGCGGCGCAAGTTTTAACCAGCCCGAATTGCGTATACCCTCGTCCCAGCCGTCCACGCTGCCTGCGGCAGACCAGCGCACGCACAGACTGTCTGATACGTCCACGCCGAACAGCCTGTCGTAATGCACCGTGCCGCCGTAAAGGGGAGTTTCCGCCGTAGCGGTAACAAGGCTCGTGCCGTTATACTGGCTGAATTTATTGCCGTCGCTTATTACCACTTTGCCGCCGTATTCGCTGAAAAACGGCTTGCCCGTAAAGTTTGTAACCATACTGTAAAACAGCGTGTCAGAGGCGGGTTTTACGTACAGCCTGCCGTTCGCGCAAATAAAGATAGAGCCGTTAGACGCGGCATATCCCGCGGTCACGCCGTCGGGCACGCCAGTTATGCCCGTGTCTTTGAAATAGTACTGCGGGTACACGCCATGGCTGCCCGTCTTTGCGGCAAACAACCTGCCGCATACCTTTTCCCCGTCTATAAGCGCGTACGTTTTACGGCTCGAAGGTCTGTAAACTATATTCCTCGCGGCGTAGCTCATGCCCACCTCCTGGGCGGTATATACCGTCTGGCGGGCGAAAGTTTGCGAGCGCCTTCTATCGCAAGGGAATATTTGCTCTCCCAGCCCTGGCTCTCCTCTATGCCGCCGCGTATAAGGCAGTATTCGGCGGCAACGCCGTAAGCCATAAGCCTGCCGCCAAAGCAAATACCGTCGTAATCGCTTTCGCCGCCAAGATCCTTAGCGTCGGGGCAAAAGTTGTATTCTACCGTTATGTTTGCCGCGTTAGTCTGGATATATTGCGGGGTTAAACGGTATTTTACACGCTTGCCGCCGCTGGTCACGCCGATTATTTTTACGGGCGTATGGTCAAGTCCCGTAAAGTAAAATTTGCCGTCGGTCACGCTTACATCTTGCAAGGCGGCAACGGGGAAATAACTGCGGGCAAGCTCGTCTTCCACCGAATTGAAGCAGTGCAAAAGGGTGTTCAGCACCTCGGTCTGCTCGTCTGTAAGCGTCTCGGCGTCCATAGCCTCGGCAACGTCGGCGCGGTCGAGCATATTCAGCGCCAGAATTATTACATCTTTAACCTTAATCATAATCCCTCCCGTAAAGGGCTATGCGCCGCTTTACGCGGCGCATACCGCCAATCAGAAATTAAATCCCGTTATAACGCCCTGGCCGCAGGGTTTGGAACAGATAAGTTCGGCATACTTTACAAGCGTTGCCGAATACGCCGCCTTGCCCGGTACTTGCTTTAATATCTTGCCGTCCTCGTCTTCCATCCACTCCCAGTCGCAAAGCTGGTATATGCCGAAGTCGTCGGTGTTTATAAGATATATGGCGTCGTCGGGGCAGTACCTGTCGGCTACGACTGGTATGCCGTCGAAAAGCACGGCGGAGTATCCGCCCTGTATAACGGTCATATCCACCTGCCTTCTGTTCTGGGCGAGAAGGGCGGCTATGCCCCTGCGCGAAGTGAAAGAACAGAGTATCATATTGGGGCGGCTGTTGTAAAATTCTTCCAGATAGTTAATCTTTTCCATAAGAATTTCTTCGGTGATAGTGCCAGCTATGTTAAATTCTGTGGGCTGTACGTAAGAATCGGAACTTTTATCTGTGCCGTACACGCTGTCGCCGAAAAATAACGCCTGCATGCCCGTAAGCTCCTTGCCGTACGCGCCGTTTAGATAAAGGTATAAACCAGCCATCGCGCCCGAGTCGGCGTTATCCACTGTAATCTGCGAATTGGCGTAGTCCACGGCGGTAACCTTCATGCCCACGCCCTCGTCAACAATTTCCTCGCTTGTGTAAAGGTCTACCACCATTCCCACGTAAAAGGCGTTTACTCTGTCTACCGTAAAGGTAGTGCCGCTCACCCTGGTAATGGCTGCAAGGTAGCCGTTGCCGTCGCCGAAGAGCATGCGCGAAAAGTTTACTTTAGCACAGCTTACCAGTCCTTCCACCTCGGCGTTCAAAAGGTCTACAAACGCACCGTCGCTGCTGCGGGAGGCGCGTATTGCCTTGTCCGAAATTTCTATCGTGCCGTAGATATTTTTTAAAGGGGCGGTAAGCGTAAGATACCTGTTGCCGCCTGCCGCGGGCAGGTCATCGTCTTCGCCGCCCGCGACCACGTTGCCGTAGTTGCCCCTTACCACGGCAAGTTTTACTTCTTTGCCGTAAACGTTTTCGCTGTGCTTGTCTATAGCCGCGTAAAAGGGCGAAATGCTGTCCAGCTGTGCCGTTACCGCGTCAAGGTAATAAGTTTTGAGCGCCGCGTCGGCGCTTGATATTGTAACCAAATTATAATCCTCCGTTTATTGTTTTTTAAGAAATTCCGCCGCGAGCCTGCCCGCTTCCCTTATGTCGGCGGGGCGGGTTCTGGGCATTGAAACGTGAACGCCGCCCGTTACAAACGGCGCTCCCTTGTTTTGCGAAACCGTCTTAAGATAATCGCCTATTATGCGGTCTTTGACAGCCGCGTTTTGCGAAACGGCGCTGTATAGCCCGTTCCCGTCTGATGCCGCAGAGTCCGCCGCCACGCTTGCCGCTTGCGCGGGCTGCAGCGGATTGCTCTTTTCTTCCAACTCCTTAAGGCGCTGGCTGCGTCGGGTAAATTCAGCCTCTAAGTTGTTGTAGGCACTTAAAAGGGCCTGTACGTCCTTAAACTTTCCAAGGTCTGCCGCAACAATACCCTTTTGCGCCTCCGCGCTGTTTGCCGTACCCTGAACGTCTTCCGTAAGGTTATCCATCTGTTTCCTCCTTTAATTTACACTTGTGTATTTTTATATGTGCGCATATGCGCGATTCCTGAATAGTATCAGGTTTTTCCGATAGCAGGAACGCCGTATGCTCGCGGATATGCGTCTCGTGGTCGTCGTAGTCTTTAACCTCGCAATCCCCGCTAAGCATTGCCATGTTTTCGTCGCCCGCGCGTGCGGCGTGCAACTCACCCAGATCCCTCTCGCCCGCGAATTTGTCGTAGCCGATAAATTGCAGCACGCGGTTTTTTACCGAACGGCTCATCTTGCCGTCGTCGCCGTCTAAAAGTCCCTTTTCTATAAGCTCGTAAACTACGGTGCGCTTTTCTGCCGGGGTAAGATTTAAATCGCTGTCCGACTCTAAAACGACGTCGTCAGAAGATATATCGCTCCCCTTAAAGTAATACAGTTTTACAGCCCCGTTTTCCCCCGCGCACTTTAACAGCCTTGCGTCGGTGGCAAACTGCCTGTACAGCCTTAATATGTGCCTGCCCACCTCTTTAAGCGCTATCTTTATGCTCTCGTAACAGCCCGTAAGGCGGGATTCGTCCTGCTCTATTAAAAGCTGCAATCCCGTAGCCGACGTTACCGACGTGTAGTTGTCGCCGTTCTGCGTAATGTCGCCCGTGCCCGATATGCGCGAAAACTCGTCCTGCAAGGTCTCCTCCTCGTTGTCGAACGCGTCGGGCACAGAGCCAAGCGTAAGCATCTCGGGCGGCTTGCCGCCCTGCCTGTACACGATAACTTTACCCGGGCGAAGCCCGTCTTCCACAAGCTCGTCGGTGTCGAGCGAGCCGTCTTCCACCGCCACAGTGCCCATAGAAATCCTGTTCAGAAATTCATGCTTGCGGTTTCGCACGGCGTTGTAAGCCCTCTGCACGGGTATCATCCTTTCCACCACGCTCGCGCCGAAAAAGTTACCCGCCGAACGCATGCTCGTCTGTTTTATAAAGGGGTAAGTCCTGCCTCCGCCGCCTGAGTTGGTATACGGCAGTATGCCCTCGTATAAAAGTTTGCCGCCCGCTACCACCGTAAACCTGCCGTCGGGCATATCTGCGGTGGGACGCTCGTACCGCTCTATTACCAGCTCGTACCCGCCCTTTACGTTTTCTTTCGCCCCGTTCTCCCCTTTAAAGGGTTCGGCTTCTTTAGAAAATTCCGAGGGATCTCTGCCCGCGAGCTTTACGCCATACGCCGTAAAAATATCCTGTACGGGCACGGCGCGTGCATGTATTACCGAAGGCTGCGATTCTATACTTTCTTCGTTTAAAGAATACGGATATATCTCGAACGGGGATACGGCAGTAACCCTTACGTCGCCTTCGTATACCTTTTCGCCCTCGTCGGTAAGCCCCACCTCGTTGCCGCCGTAATTATCCCACAGCACTTTGTAAAAGCAAGTGCCGCAGGATTCTGACCACATAGTGGCTTCAGACAAAATATCTTCCATATTAATGCGCTCGCACGCCGCTTTTAACACCGCCGAAGAAAGTTTTGCCGCGTTAAAATCGCTCTCTTCCCCAGTTGCCGCCCTTACGGCGAGAGCGGGGCGCACGCGCGAAAGTTTGGCGCACCTTAATTCTACCGTGGGCGCTATATGGTTGAAAACCCTCTTGGGCTGCCACACGTAACAGGGCTGTTCTTCCTCTATATCCCCCGCCGAATTGATGCCCAAGTACTGCCTGCCGTCTATAAAATCCATATTCAGCCGCCATGCCGTTTCAAGTTTTTTACGCTCCCGCTGCCTGCGCAAAAAGTCCTGCGTAACGTCCTCGGCTATAGCCCTTTTTCTTTCCTCTTCACGCTCCCTTGCCTCGTCAGCTTTGATTTGTGTATCCAATGCCTTCCTCCTTTAATTTTTCTATAAGCATTTCCCGCCGCTTTATAAGCTCCTCGTCGCTCATTGTACGCACGTCCGCCTCGCCGTCCATAATCAGCTTTACCGCCTTTATGTCGGGCGGGACGTCCCGTTTAGTCACTTTGCGCTTTACCAGCTTAAGCTCGCCGTCTTCAACCGTGTATTCCTCTACCACCTCGCTCGTGTCAAAGCCCACGGCACATTTAAACAGAGCGTCTTCAAGCCCCTTATCATCTTTCAATCTTTTTATCCGTCCTCCTTATCCTTCTCAGCTTATCCTCGGCTATGGGGCTTTTCGCCTCTGCTGCACGCGGGACTTTTGGTCTGTTCATAATGTAGTACCTCAGCTCGTCCATGCAGTGGTCGTTCCTTTTTACAGGGCTGTCGCCCTCGCCCCACATATACCCGCGGAACTCGTCTATCATGTGCGTGCAGCACGAGAAGACGTAAAGTTTTGCTCCTTCGCCGCCAAGAAAGCTTTTAACGCGGCATATGCCCGAAAAAACGTCTTTATTTACGTCGGTATTAACAAGAATATCCCGCTCGCGGAACAGCTCTGCCACCGACTTGGAAGAAGCCAAAGTACGCTGGTTGGCAGCACTGTCTATAAGGGCGTAAAGCCTGCCCTTTATATCCGTGTGCCAGCCGATTCGCCGCGATATATCCTTGATTGAACGGGCGTGGAAGTCTATGTCTTTACCCGCCGCGTAATGCTCTGCCACTACGTAAACGTTGCCGTCCCAGTCAACGCAGTACCAATGCGCCGCCAAAGGATTGTTGAGCCCGGGGTCTATAGATATGCAGTCCTGCCATTCCTCTGGGATGGGAAAGGGCTTTATAACGTTTACGCTTTCGTCAAACTCGGGATATACAAGCCCGTTGCCCGCCGAAAATTTGCCGTACTTGCGGCTGTCGAGCGCCGTCTGCGGCAGCGACGATTCCAGAAGTTTTATCTCGCCTGCGGGCAAAAAGGGATTGTCCGCCCAGTTTACAAACTCGTACCATATTTCGGGGTTGTTGCCACGGTTTAGCACAATTTCGTTGTAGATAAATGTGAGCCCCTTCAGCGGAGTCATCGTGCCGAATATATCGCCCCTTTTATCCATCACGCGCATAAGGCATTCCTCATAGACGTCCTGCGGCGGTTCTTCGTCAAACCAAACGAAGTCGAGCGAGCTGCCCTGGAATTTTTCCCGTCCCTGGTCGCAGCTTTTAAAGCCTATGGTAGAAAACCCGCCGAACACGTTTTTAATTTTTATCTGGTCGATAACCCCGCCCGACGGGCTGTCCTTGCGCCCCGAAAGCATGGTAATATCCTCTATCCAGTTTTTTGGCAGGTAATATAAAATTTTCTTCTGCGCGACGTCTCGCTGTACCTGCTGGGACAGGGATACCACCCAGCCGAACACGTCTTTCCTGTTCTTGCGGTAGGGGTGTACGCCGCGTGCAATCCAGATAGCTTCCACCGCGCCGCATTCGGTTTTGCCCGAGCGGTTGCCGCCGAATACCCAGCGGTTGCGCTTTTTGCATTTGTGAAAGGCTAACTGCTTTTTGTGCTTTTTCCTGCCCGAATTGTACTGCCCCAACTTATCCGCCTCGCGGCGGCACTGCATCTCTTTTTCCACCTGTAAAAGTAACGTTAAAATATCTTCCCTTTGCATAAGACTTTTTATTACAAAATAAATTATTTTTTTCGCCGCGCACGGCATTATAATGGCGCGTATGAAAGTTTTCTGCGCGTTAATCGCGGCAATAGCCGCCATATGCTTTTCGTTCCCCGCCGCATACACTGCCGAAGCGGAAGGCGCATACGTCTACGCACGCGCCGAATCGTCTAACGCCTATTTTTGCAGCGATGCCGATTCCACCACCTCGCTGTTCGCCATACCTTACTCGTACTGCGTGCGCATAATAAGCGAAGACGGCATATGGTACTACGCGAGTTACGCCGAAGACCAGTCGCCCTACCGCGCCGTGTACGGCTACGTGCTTAAAAACAGTCTTACCATTTTAGACGAACAGCCTGAGGTAACCTGGCTTTATTACACGCTTACGGTAACTTACACGCAAAGCTCGGCGGGCGGCTTGCCCACTTTGGGCGATATAACGGCGACGGCGGCGTTTTACGGCAATTACTACAGCGGCTTAAGCGGATATTCTTATGTGCTTTGCCAGGGTTCGTTCGGCTATATTGTGGGCTCAACTGAAGATTACGAGATTATAGAAACGCAATCATCTTCGGAGGAGACTTCGTCTGAAGACGAGGAAAGCACTGCCGACGGTAAACTTATCGCGGGCATAGTGCTCGGCACGCTCGCCGTGGCTGCCCTACTTATTATATTTATGTCGGGGCGAAGGGGAAACAGACAGGGCAGCGACTGACTACAAAGCGTACTCCCTTAAAATATCCAGCCCGTCTTCAAAATCTGAAATCCCCTCCTGCGCCCTGCGCGTAAATCTTACCGCCAGCCTGTGTACCTCGCCCCTCTCCTTCCTCTGGGAAAAAGCGTAACTTTTTAGCATTTTGCGTTCGTCCGCGCTAAAGGCAAACATAGCGCTGTCAAGATGCCGCCACAAAAGGCAAAGCGCCCGTTTCTTTTCTATAAGCGCTATAACCCGTTCGGCGCATTGCTCTGCCGTACGGTAATAATCTATCGCCGCCGCCCTCTTTAAAATAAGCCTGTCTATAGCCCTTTCCGCTTTATCAGCGGTAAAATAAAATTTTAAAACCTTCTTCGTCTTCACCCGTCTACCCTAAAAGCAAACGTTTGTTTGCTTTTGTATTTTTATTATAACCGTTAAATATGACAGATTTTGCATATTTAAAAAATTAATTCAGCTTTTTTCTAATTTTTTGTTGTGAGTTTTTGAGATAGAGGTAAAAATTGCCGCAGCAGGACGGTTTTGACAAAATAAATTAAATTACGATAGAAATAACAAAATAAAAGATTTACGCAAACTTTTAAAAATCTTTACAATCCGCATACGAGTGTGTTATAATTTAACTGTGAAAAAATTAGCATTTCTTTTGACAACAGCCCTCACGGCCCTTTCGTTTACGTCGTTTACGGCGGCTTATGCCGAAGAACAGGCAACTTCTTACCCCGACCTTGCCTCGAACCTCAGCTTTACAAGCCTTTCAACATATGCGGTAAACGAAGACATGACGAGCTTTGCATTTGCAGAGGGCAATTATATTTACCTGTTCGACGTAACGACGGCATTCGGCAACACGTACAGCGGCACGCTGGAAAATAACGGGGCATACCTCTACTACTACGAACACACCGCAAATATTTCTGATATTGCCTTCAGCGGCGACAACATAGTGTTTACCGACGGCAGCGCCTCGTATAAAATATCCGACGGGAAAGCGGCAAGCTGTGACTATACGGATTACGGCACGACTTCTTGGATAACATTGAGCGACAGCCTTGCTTTAAACGTTACCGGCGGAAGCATGAATATCTATGAAGGCAGCAACTCGGTAACGCTTAACGACGCCGCATACTCCTCGTTAAAACAAATAAACGGCAATATATATGTGGTAAGGGACAACACGCTCTGCGTGGTTACGGGCAGCACATACAGCGAAATTACCGTCACACCCCTTACCTTTGAATATGTAGATTTAACGCAGGGGGCGGAAATATCAGTGGGCGACGCGGCAAGCGTGCTGACGGCATTGCATACCGAGGCGGCTTACGTAACGCTGCCAGCTGGCACGTACGTAACCAACACCGATTTAACCGACCTTGGCGGCGAATATTTTGCAGTGGGCGACGGTGGCACGTACGCACTCACCGCCGACACCGCTATGCTGTACCTTGGCACTACGTCTGGCGGGGTTGATATTTTAGCTTGCGGCAGCGAAGTATACCTTACCGCAGGCGGAAACACGGTAACAGCTATCGTGGCGGAAAGTTACACGGCGGCAAACGCGTATATGAACACATCTTCTAAAGTGTATTCGATGCCTTATATGGCGGAGGCTACGGCAATAGATAGCATAGAAAGGGAAACGGTTGTAACGGTAAACGGCATATACACATCCGACCTGCTTCAATGCAGCTTTGCGTATATAACTTACACCGACGGCAACGGCAATTCAATTACAGGATATGTGGCAAGCAACTTTATTACAGAATATTATTTTGCGGCTGAGGACGGAGAGTACGAAGAAGCTGAATATACGGACGAATACAGCGAAGACAACGTAATTTTAACCGTATGCCTTATACTTGTAATCGTGGTGCTTATAATCGCAGGCGTTGCGTATATAGCATATTCTTCGGCAACGGACAAACGTAAAGAAAGGCAAGACAAAACAAACGAAAACTAATTATCTTATATAGCTGAACGCGGGGGCATATCAATGCGCCCCCGCGTTTTATTATGCAATTTTTTAACGCTGTACTCCCTTCACGTCACAAAAAATATGTATATTGACAAAATACATAGGTTTATGTTATATTGTATATGTAAAAGATTTTTACTTTTAATTATAATAATTACTCAGTCTTTTCACAATCACGGTATATAATAG
>JAJQII010000011.1 GCA_021199295.1 Clostridia bacterium | reverse complement strand
AAGACCCTAATGACAAAGACAAATGGATCATCAACGAAGAAGCGGCGGTTATAGTTAGGGAAGCGTTTAACCTGTGTATGCAAGGCTATGGTCCTACGCAGATAGCAAGGATATTTACCGAGCGCGGCTATGAAACGCCTACTATCTATAACAGAAAGCACGGACTGCCTATATGCCAACCCGTTAGAGAAGACCAGGACCTTTGGGCGCAAAGAACTATATCTAATATGCTTGCAAATATGAGCTATCTCGGTCATACGGTAAATTTTATGACTTATAAGAAATCTTATAAGTCAAAGAAACGTAATAAGATCGCTAAAGAAGACTGGTTAATCTTCGAGAACACGCAGGAAGCTATTATAGACCAAGCTACTTTTGATACTGTTCAGAGAATCCGCGAAGGACGGCGCAGACCTACAGATATGGGCGAGATGAGTCCGTTGTCGGGAATGCTCTACTGTGCGGATTGCGGCAAAAGGATGTATATTTGCAGGTGTGCCAATTCCAAACAGTCTGAATACTTTAACTGTTCGTCTTACCGCAAACAGAAAAAGAGAACCTGCACTTCGCATCAGATAACGGTAAAAGCTGTAACGGAAATGATTTTAGACGATTTGCGCTTTACCGTAAATTACGCTAAGGAATACAAGCAGCAGTTTTACGAAATGATTGAGAAAACGGCGGATACTGCTACAAAGAAAGAACTTTCATCTCACCTTAAAGAGATTGATGACGCCGAAAAGAGAATTAAATCTCTTGACAAGATTATACAATCCCTGTATGAAGATAAGGTTGAAGAAAAGATTTCTGAAGAACGCTATCTGAAGTTAAGCGAACTTTACGAGAACGAGCAAAAGGAATTGACGGAAAGAGTAAAAACCCTTAAAGCTGAAGTAGAGCGTGCCAAGGCTAAAAAGAACGATATTCAAAAATTTATGGCTTTGGTAAATAAATACAGCGACTTTGAGAAACTTACTCCCGATATTCTGCGAGCGTTCATTGATAAGGTTTACATACACGAACTTACAAAAATTGACGGACATTACCATCATACAATAGAAATCGTGTATAACTTTATAGGCGCGACCGAACCGAGCTGGTTTGCTGAAAACGAAGAAATCATCTACCAGGCAGAGTTTCCGTAAGACGAAAGCTAAAACAGCAACTAAATATAGTTTTACAGAACAAAAAAAACATAGTTAAAGGGCGTGGCTTCACGCCACGCCCTTATAACATTAACTTTTACGGCGGCGGCATTACCAAAATTCCCTATGGGAATTACAGTTTAGCGCCCGCTATATTTTTTTTATCAGAAGTTTATCCTTACGCTGTACACGTCAGAAAGCCTTTCGCGCACAAACATTTTATATTTAGCTCCAGCCGATTCAAAAAGCACGTAAACCTTTTTGTTTACTGTACATAAACCTTCACTCATGCTGGGTATCTCATAATCGTTTACCAGGCAAGAGCTGTCAAGCTCGTAAGTGGTAAGAGATCTGCTCGAAGTCCTGTCGGTGTTGTAATAAGTCACCGAAGACGAATTAACGGTAGAGGTGGAAAATTTATACGAAAGCAGGTGGGAGTTGGAGAGTCCGTAGCTTTGCGACAGGGTAATATAAGTCGTGCCCGACGAATTTTCAGTAATTGCCATGCCCTGTATTCTTTCCGTTATAGAATACGCGCGTCTCGGCGTGAGCGTGCTGCTGCCCACTGTAAATTGGATGATTATCGCCTTGTTTTCGTCGCCTGCGGTAGTAGTAATGTGGTGTTCTTCCTCGGTTTCGTAATTGCCGTCGCGGTAAAACTCGCCTACGTATAAATAAGATCCGTCAAAGTAACAAAAACTTGCCTCGCAGTACGCGTCGAAAGTTGCCGAAACCGTTACCGGACCGTTTTCTTTTGCCGCCTCTAAGACGTCGTCGTAACTTAAAGCGTAAACGGTGTTTTCAGAACAGAGCCAAATCTTAGAGCCGTTAGAGGCAATGCCGCTGCCGTGCCCTTCGTAAACGGTCTCTTCATCCAGCATCACCGTTACGTAACCCGTCGTTTCGCCGCCTTCAATAACGTAAATCCTCGAAGCCCCGCCTTTATTCATATAGCCGCTTACAAAGAATACTGTATCCGAAGCCGAGCTGCTGCCTTCGTCGGTGTAATTGCCAAGACCTTGCGGTATAAACCCTTCGTTTAGCCCGGGTATGGCAAATTCCTTGTTAAATTCTTCAAAGTCTTCGTATCTGTCGCCGAAGAACCAATATAAAAGGAAAAATATCAATGACATAAGTACCGCCGCAACCACGATAAGCGCGACGCATAATTTAAGATGCTTTTTCATTCGCAACCCCGATATATTGTTATATTAACGATTTTAACAGATTTCGTTTTATAATGCAATATATTTTTTATAAAGTGGCGGCAAAAATTAAATTTAAGGGATTATTTGTGCATTATTTTTGCATAGCTATCCGAAAATTCCCCTGAGTATAAGACCGAAGATGAAAGTCGCCACAGCGCCTATAAATGCAAGCAGTATCTTAAAACTTATATCCCGCTGCCTCTGTTTTTGGTTGCGTTTAAAGGCGAAGCCGTTCTCTTTTAAGGTTATAACGTACATCTTTTCGCCCTTTCGGTCAGAAGTTATTATATCAAAGTAACCGTCGCAATGCAGCCCGAAAAGCACTTCGTCAAGCGTGTCGGCGCTGCACCTGGCTTTGTGCGGCACAAGCGAAAGTATGTCTGCCCCTGAAACAAGGCAGCAGTCAGTGCCGTCGCACAACTCGTATACCGCCCGCATTACTTCAGTTTCCTGCTTGCCCAACATTTACAGCACCGCCGCTATGATACATATAACCATGCTGCCCAGAGCTCCGCCCAGAAATGCCGACAAAGAATAAAAAACAAGACATTTTTTGTCCATCTTTTCCTTAACTTCGATAACGGTGGTAGAGGGCTCTTTTGCTACAGGCTCATCGGGCAGTCTGTCCTTCAGCGCACAAACGCAGTAAACGTTTCCGCGCGAATATTTCAGGTCGATGCAGCCGTTCTTCTGTAAATACTTCAAAGCGTTCTCCACTTCGCCTATGGCTTTGCGCTCGCCGTCGGGAATGGCGTCAAAAAACTCGGCGCTGTCTATTATGGCGTATCCCCCGCCGCTGCAAGAGGATAATATTTTTTCAAATACGGCAGTATACAATGCGTCCATTATTAATAATTTTTGCACATCACGCGGTTTTTTATACTAAAAAAGGCGGCTTCCGCCGCCTGTATTAATTTTTTAAGAGACAATTGCCGAATACATTATGCCCGCCACCATAAACAATATTCCCGCGATAAGCAGTATATAGCAGATTATATCCACTATTTTGCCCCAGCTTACGGGGTTTTTCTTTTTCTGCGTTCGCGAAAAACCTAACGCGCATATTTCAAAAACAATGCCCGCGATAAGCCCGTAAATGCTCACCGCCGTAAACATAAGCCCGTAAAATACCGCGCCCAGCGCCCCGCACGCGATGGCTGTGTAAATGTATGCTTTTGTTGTTACAGGTTCTTGTTCTATGGGTTCGGGTGTGTGTTTCTTTTTACTCATTGCTGTCATTCCTTAAATCGGCGTGGGCGTCCGGCGACGCTATGGCCGTCTTGTATTCGGTATAAGTCACAAAGCCTGCCTTAGAGGCACTGGGCTTTTTTACATATTTTTTTAAGGCATAGTCTACGGGCACTTTCCCGCTTTGCCTTGCCTCGGAATAGTAGGCGCAAATCTCAGCGGCAATTTTTATAACGTCTTCGGGTACGCTTCTGCCTTCGCTCAGCACAGCTACGTGTGAGGAGTGGTACTTTTGTGTGTGCAGCCAAACGTCGCTCTCGGCAAGGCTCTTTGTCAGCCTTTCATTTTGCAGGTTGTTGCGCCCCGCGATTATTTTGTAGCCGTTATAAATAAACTGCCTGTAAACGGGCTTTTCGTCCGTCTTTTTCTTTTTGCGTTTATCTTCAGGCAGTTTTATTAAACCTGCCGCGGCAAGTTCAGTCTCTATGCCGTCAAAGTCTTTTTCGTCGTCGGCGGCATCTATATGGCAGCGTATGCTGGCAAGGTATTCTTTTTCTCTGTCGGCTTCCCTTTGTTGTATATCCAGCGCCGCCGCCGTCCTTTTAAGTTTCGCGTATTTTTTGTAATACCTCTGCGCGTTTTCCGAAGGGCTTAACTGTCTGTCTAACGGTATGGTAATTTTAGAGCAGTTTTCGTCGTAATAATTTACCGCCTCAAACGATGCCATACCGCGTTCAATCGCATATATGTTGGCGGTAATCAGTTCCCCTTTAAGTTTAATATCTTCCATATCCCCGCAATCAGAACGTTTGGAATGTATTATCGCAAGCCGCTTTGCACACTTTTTTTCAGCAGATTTCAGGGCGCTGTCCATGCGCCTTTTTTTGTCTTCGAAACGCTTCTTTTTGTTTACGTAGGCGTAGTACGCGCTCTGCGCTTCAAGCAGAGTGGGGTAGGGCTTTTTGTCTCGGCTCTTGCTTTTTGCTTTAAAGTCGCTGGGCTTCCCGTCAGCATAAGTCACGCAAGGGGTTACGTTATCATCTGTTATATATCCGTACACGCCGTCTGCCGAGGCGTCGCTCCCCAAAGTATTTTCAATATCGAGGGCGGTGGAGTAGCATATGCCCAGAACCCTGTCAGAGATAAATTTTGCAAGGTCTCCGTCACGGTTTGTAAAAAGTTCCCTTAAATTTTCTATTTCCAGCGGGTTTACTTTGTCCTGAGGGGGCGGCAGGCGGTACTGCGCTCCCGCCAGAAGCAGTCTGTGCGTGCCGTCGTCTATGCCCGAGGTTTTCAGCGCCCCTAAAATTTTACCGTTTTCGGTAAGAATTACGTTGCTGTACTTGCCCATAATTTCGCAGTAGAGTATGCGTTCTGCGCTTTCAAATTCATTCGCGCATAAAAAATCTATGGCGGCAATGCGCTCAAAGCCTATCTGGTGAATTTTTTTTATCTGGGCGTTTTGCAGGTGCTTGCGCAAAAGCATGCAAAAGTTGGGGGCTGGCTGGGGATTTTGTTTTTCGCTTAAACCTATATTAAGGCGGCAATTTTGCGCGTGTGCGCATATTTCAAGTTTAACCGTGGTGTTTTTGGTGTATATTAAAAATGTAAGATCGTCTTTAGACGGTTGGTTGATACGGGAAATTTTGCCGCCCGTAAGCATAGCGTCAAGCTCGGATATAACGTGTTTTAAAGTAAATGCGTCCTGCGGCATATAATTTTCCTTTTCGCGGCTTCAGCGCCGCAATGCTTTGGTTTTTGGTAAATTATACCCCATTAAAAGGCAAAAGTAAATCAAATATTTTATATTAGTCGAACAAATTGCTTTTAAATTGCTTTGCAAATTTCAAGTATTGTGGTAAACTGTAATATACGCAATTATGGCGAATTTGCTTGCAAGCCGCCCGTTAAGCGGCGATATTTAAGCGAGAATAATATTATACGGAGTATTTACGATGAATTACAAGACAGAACCTTCCCAAAAGAGTACGGTAAAGGTGACAATCACTTATTCTAAAGAAGAATGGGACGACGCTATTAACAAGGCGTATGCAAAGACCAGGGGCAAGTATACTGTTCCCGGTTTCAGAAAGGGCAAAGCCCCCAAAGCAGTGCTCGAAAATTTTTACGGCAAAGGCGTATTCTTCGACGAAGCGTTTAACATTGTTTTTTCTGCAAGCTATCCCGGCATTATCGAAAGCGAGAAGGCTAACTTCACTGCGGTGGGCGATCCCGACCTTGCTGTAGACAGCATAGACGATAACGGCGTTGTGGTAATAGCGACCGTTCCCGTCAAGCCCGATGTAGAAATTGGCAGTTATAAAGGTTTAAAAATCAAAGCATATGAGTATAATGTAACGGACGAAGACGTTGAAAAGGAAGTTAAAAAGATTGCGGCAGGCAAAGCTGAAACGGTAGACGTTACCGACAGACCTTGCCAGAGCGGCGATACTGTAATAATAGATTTCACAGGCACGGTAGACGGCGTGGCTTTTGCTGGCGGTACTGCCGAAGATTACGAGCTTGAATTGGGCAGTGGTGCGTTTATCCCCGGGTTCGAAGAACAGGTAGCGGGCATGGCTATAGGCGAAAAGAGGGATATCAACGTAAACTTCCCTGAAGACTACCAGGCAGACGACCTTAAGGGCAAAGCCGCAGTGTTCGCTATAAATCTTAAGGGCATAAAGGGCAAAGTTTACCCTGAAATTACCGATGAATTTGTAAAGGCTAACGCAGGGGCAGAAAGCGTGGAGGCTTACAGGGCAAAATGCCGTGAAAGACTGGAAAAGCAGGCGGCTTCACGCAGCCTTAACGAAACGGAAAACAGCATAATAAGCGCTATTTCCGATACGGCAAAGGCAGAAATCCCCCAGGCTATGATAGAGGCTGAAATAGATAAACTCGCGCAGGATTTTTCTTACAGGCTTATGTACCAG
Source organism: Clostridia bacterium (assembly GCA_021199295.1). GTDB lineage: Bacteria > Bacillota > Clostridia > Christensenellales > Borkfalkiaceae > Coproplasma. Next base: position 5,959 of record JAJQII010000011.1, on the reverse strand, counting down.
GGCATAACGCTCGACGATTACCTTAAGTACGTAGGAACAGATATGGCGGAATTCCGTGCCCAGTTTACTGGCGCAGCAACCTCACGCGTAATGTCTACCCTCGTTATAGATAAGATTGTACGCGAAGAGGGCATCAAGGCGACGGAAGAGGAAGTCGAAGCCAAGATTGCCGAGCAGGCAGAATCTGTAGGCAAGACGGCAGAAGACTACAAAAAGGATATGGACGCACGCCAGAAAGAATATATAGAAAGCGATATAGTGGTAAGCAAGCTGTTCGACTTCCTTAAAGCCAACAACGAGCTCTATACCGAAGAATAAAATACTGACAATTTTTGAATAATTTTCAAGGAGCATAAATGAGTAACATCATTAACGAAAGGGGCGCTCTCGTCCCTTACATCGTAGAACAGACCTCACGCGGCGAGCGTTCTTACGATATTTACAGCCGCTTGCTGGAAGACAGAATTATATTTTTAAGCGGGGAAATAGACGACGCTACCGCCAACACGGTAGTGGCACAGCTTATTTACCTCGAGGCTAAAGATCCCACGAAGGATATTTCCCTGTATATAAACAGCCCGGGCGGCTCGGTGTCGGCAGGGCTTGCCATATACGATACAATGAACTATATCAAATGCGATGTATCCACCATATGTATAGGTATGGCGGCATCTATGGGCGCGTTCCTTTTGTCAAGCGGGCAAAAGGGCAAGCGTTATGCTTTGCCCAACAGCGAAATTATGATCCATCAGCCCTTAGGAGGGGCGCAGGGGCAGGCAAGCGATATAAAGATCGCCGCCGAGCATATTCTTCGCACAAGGGCAAAGCTCAATGAAATACTTTCCGCCAATACGGGGAAGCCCCTTTCGCAGATAGAAAAAGATACCGACAGGGACAATTACCTTACGGCACAGCAGGCGCTCGAATACGGGCTTATCGACAGAGTGTTCTTAAAACGCTGAATTTAAGCGCTTTCCCGCCGTAATATATTTTTTACGGCGTTAGCCGCTACATATTCGCAGGGGCGTAAGCCCATGCGGGGAGGTTTAGATGAAAGAAAAGAAATTCTGTTCGTTCTGCGGCAAGTCAGAAGACCAGGTAAGAAGGCTTATCGTAGGCCAGCACGATGCCTGTATTTGCGATGAATGTATAGAAATAAGTCACGATATGATAGCCGAGGACGACAACGACGCGTTCACCCCCGTCCCGCTGAAAAAACCCGCTGAAATCAAGGCGGAATTAGACAAGTACATCGTAGGCCAGGACGAAGCTAAAAAAGTGCTTTCGGTTGCCGTTTACAATCATTATAAACGCATAAACAACCAGGCAAAGCCTTCTTCGCAGGACGACGAAATAGAAATAGAAAAGAGCAATATTTTGCTTTTAGGGCCTACAGGCTGCGGTAAAACGCTGCTTGCAAGGACGCTTGCAAAAATACTCAACGTGCCTTTTGCCACCACAGACGCCACAACGCTTACCGAGGCGGGTTATGTGGGCGAAGACGTTGAAAATATCCTTTTAAAACTTATACAGAACGCCGACTACAATATAGAGCGTGCCCAGCGCGGCATAATTTATATCGACGAAATAGACAAAATTGCGCGTAAGAGCGAGAATGTTTCGATAACGCGCGACGTTTCGGGCGAAGGCGTGCAGCAGGCGTTGTTAAAAATAATAGAAAGCACGGTAGCTAACGTTCCTCCCCAGGGCGGAAGAAAGCACCCCCAGCAGGAATGCTTAAGGATAGATACCACCGATATACTGTTTATATGCGGCGGGGCGTTCGTGGGGCTTGATAAGATTGTGCAAAAGCGCAAAGATAACACCACGCTCGGGTTTGGCGGCAACGTTAAACTCGGTGAAAACGAAGTTTCTTACGAGATGCTTGCCGACGTAAAACCCCAGGACCTTACAAAATACGGTCTTATCCCCGAATTTGTCGGCAGAATTCCCATAGTTGTCAGTCTTCATCCCCTCAGCGAAGACGCACTCGTAAGTATTCTTACCGAACCGAGGAACGCGATAATAAAGCAGTACCAGAAACTTATCGCCCTCGACGGGGTTAAACTTACCGTAGAAGACGACGCCGTAAGGGAGATAGCCAATACCGCTATACGCCTTAAAACGGGCGCAAGAGGTCTGCGTACGATAATAGAAGGGTTTATGACTCCCGTAATGTATAAACTGCCTTCCGAAAAGAATGTAGAAGAGGTAGTGGTTACTTCGGAGTGCGTAAAGCGCAATGCAGAACCCATAATAATTTACAGGCAGTCGGCGTAAAGACGGTTTGAATATTGCACATAATACGGCAGAGGGGAGTATAAACTTTCCTCTGCTTTTAACAGGTTAAATATGCCACAGATAAATTATAAAAACATACCCGTAATACCTTTGCGGGGCAGGGTAATTTTCCCCGACACCACGGTATCTTTCGACGCAGGCAGGATTATTTCTTTGTCTGCCGTTAAACGTGCTTCCGAATCAGATATGCTGCTTCTCGCCTGCACCCAGCCCGATTCCTCTAAAGAGGAAATTACCGAGCAGGATATATGTATGGCGGGCACGGTTATCAAAATTAAGCAGATAACTCGCCTTCCGTCCAACAATATCAGGATACTTGCCGAAGGTTTGCACCGCGCAAGGGTGTACAAATTCACTACTGAAGAATGTATTCTTGCCGAAGCCGACGAAATAAAGCCCGTACACGGCGATATAACGCTCGAAGAAGCTTATTTCCGTACCGCCAAAGATATTATGCGCGATATCGCGGCAAACGACGTGCATTTTTCCAAGGATGCCATAGCAAAACTCGACAGATGCGGCGATATGGAAGAATATGTGAATATAGCCGCGCACAATCTTAACGTACGCGAGTCGGTAAAGCAGGAACTTCTCGAAGAAGAATACGTGCCCGAACGCCTGCGCAAGCTGGAAAAATGCCTCAACGACGAACTTGAAATAGTCCGCCTTGAAAAAAAGATAAATGCAGCCGTAAGGCAGAGCATAGATAAAAACCAGCGCGAATATTACCTTCGCGAACAGCTTAAAGCTATACACGCCGAACTCGGCGACGACGAGGACGAACGCCTTGAACTCGAAGACAAGGTAAAGGCAAAAAATATGCCGCAGGAGGTGGAAGAAAAGGCGCTTAAAGAGCTTGCCCGTATGGACAAGATGCCCTCTTCTTCGCCCGAATACACCGTAATACGCAACTATATAGACTGGATATTAGATCTGCCCTGGAGCGAGCAGACTACGGATACCGAAGACCTTAAAGACGCGGTAGCCGTTCTAAATGCTGACCATTACGGGCTTGAAAAGATAAAGGAGCGCATAACCGAATATCTTGCCGTTTTAAAACTCACGCAGAGCATGAACGCGCCCATCCTTTGTTTTGTAGGCCCTCCGGGCGTAGGCAAAACGTCCATTGCGTCTTCGGTTGCACGTGCCCTCGGCAGAAAATTTGTACGTATGAGCCTCGGTGGTCTTAAAGACGAAGCCGAGATAAGGGGGCACAGGCGCACGTATATCGGCTCTATGCCCGGCAGGATTATCTACGGGCTTAAAAATGCAGGCAGCATAAACCCTGTGTTTCTTCTCGATGAGATTGATAAACTTTCGTCTGATTTGCGCGGAGATCCCGCAAGTGCCCTTCTCGAAGTGTTAGACCCTGCCCAGAACTCCACGTTCCGCGACAGATATCTCGAAGTGCCTTACGACTTGAGCAAAGTATTGTTTATTACCACGGCAAACAGCATGGATACCATTCCCGCGCCCCTTTTAGACAGGATGGAGCTTATAGAAATAAGCGGCTACACCCGCGAAGAAAAGGTACAGATTGCAATCCGCTACCTTATCCCCAAGCGTATGGAGGCAAACGGGCTTAAAGAGGGCGACATAGAGATTACCGAAGGGGCTATACAGGCAATTATAGACGGCTACACAATGGAGGCGGGCGTACGTACGCTCGAACGCAGGATAGACGCCGTGTGCCGCAAAGCAGCCGTAAAATTAGCCGAAGGCGAAGAAGTGGACAAGGTAGTAACCGAAGAAAATCTGCACGATTACCTCGGCGCGAGCCGCTATTCCCGCGACAAGGACAAGCCCAAAAAGGACGAGGTAGGGGCTGCCACAGGGCTCGCTTGGACGGCTGTGGGCGGTACAACGCTTACAATAGAAGTTTCCGCCATGCACGGCAAGGGCGATATACAGCTTACGGGCAAACTGGGCGACGTTATGAAAGAGAGTGCCCGTGCCGCAATAAGCTATATACGCTCCAATTCAGAAACTTACGGCATAGACGACGATATTTTCGAAAAGACGGATATACACATTCACGTTCCCGAAGGGGCTACGCCTAAAGACGGGCCGAGCGCCGGCATAACAATGGCTACCGCCATACTTTCGGCATTTACTAAAAAACCCGTCCGCGGCGACATCGCGATGACAGGCGAAATTACCCTCCGCGGCAACGTTTTGCCCATAGGCGGCTTAAAGGAAAAGGCATTAGCGGCTTACCGCTGCGGCGTTAAGAACATCATAATCCCGCAGGAAAACCAGAAAGACCTTGAAGAAGTGCCTAAAGACGTACTGGATGAGTTAAACTTTATCCCCGTAACGTCGGTAAAAACGGTATTTGAAAATGCCATAGTAGGGCTTTAATATATATTGTTTTTTACCAAAAAATTATAAAAGGACGGCACATATGCTTAAAATAACCGACGCGGCTTACCTTACAAGCGCTGTAAATAAATCTCAGTTTATCCACACGGATAAACCAATAATAGCTGTAAGCGGCAAGTCAAACGTCGGCAAAAGCAGCTTTATAAATATGCTTGCGGGGCGCAATAAACTCGCCCGCGTTTCCAAAGAGCCTGGCAGAACCCGCATGGTAAATTACTTTGATTTCGGCGAGTTTCTTCTCGCCGATTTGCCCGGGTACGGTTTTGCAAAAGTCTCCCATACCGAAAAACAGCGGTGGGCTAAACTTATGCAGGATTTTTTTGCCGATGAGGCAAATGTAACGCACGTGCTTGCCCTTTGCGATATCCGCCACCCGCCCACGCAGGATGATAAGGATATGGTTCACTTTATGTACGTAAACCTTATTCCTTTTACGGTGATCGCAACCAAGGCAGACAAAGTTTCCCGCGCGGCGGCGGCAAACGGTACAAGAACGATAGCCAACGCACTTGCCTGCGGCACAGCCGATATTATTGTAACTTCTTCGCAGACGCGGCAGGGCAAAGAAGACGTGATCCGCCGTATAGAAAGCGTCTTGGAATTATATCAAGAGAATAAAAAAGAAAATACTTTACAGGAAGAAACCTGAGGGGAAAGGGTGGTTTTATGTCAGCATTAACAGAATTTTTCAGCACGGGCTGGGGCATCGCGGTGTTTACCGTAGCCGCTGTAGCAATAATTGTATTTGTGTTAGCGGTATGGTATCGCGCGTTTGCCAAATTAGCGCTTGACTTTATTTTCGGGCTTGCCGTTACGATAGTGCTGTCTCCTTGTATGGCGATATGCGCCATCATAGTAAAATGCAAAACGGGCAAAGTGCTTGCAAGGCAGTACTTTGTAGGCAAGGGCGGCAAACTCATCTCAGTGCATAGTTTCAACTATTGCGAGAAGGAAGAAGGCAAACCTTCTTACATATCCAAAAGTTCGCTGGCAAGGCTTCCGTATCTGTTTGCCGTATTATCAGGTAAACTTTCGCTTGTGGGTCCTGCCTTGGTAAAATATAAGGACAGTTGTTTTATAGACGACGAGCCTTACGCCCGCTTCAATGTACGCCCCGGCATAATCAACCCTGCCGTCACAAAGGTTAAGGAACGTCCCTCTTACGACGAACTGTTTGTATTGGACTGCGGGTATGCCGAAAAATACAATATGTTCAGGGATATATGGGCTGTTATAATTACTCTGTTAAATGCCATACGCGGGGATAGAGTAGACC
>JAJQII010000081.1 GCA_021199295.1 Clostridia bacterium | reverse complement strand
CTGAAATAGGTATGCGCATAGAACCCGACGGCATTCACATAATGAACAAAGTGTACACCGTGAACAGTTACGACGGCGTTATCACAAAGAGCAACACGGTAAAATTCGGCGACGGCGAATTCGACTGCGATATCACGCAGCTTTATAAGGGCTCGCACGTGGACGAAGAAGGCTATCTTATTACAGCCGACGGGCAGAAGCTCGACCTTACGGGCACGGAAGTCAAGGTTGAAGTTGACGTACACGTTATAACCATGAGCGACGACGTAGACGAAGGCGGCGCTGAAGGCAACATAATTTCTATGATATACAAGGGCGACCACTACCGCTATATCGTGCGTACTGAAGAAAACGAGGAAGATTACATACTCGCTTGCGAAGACTTGTGGAATATAGGCGATAAAGTAGGTCTTATAATCCCCAAAGATGATATTAAACTTACATTAAAGGTTCAGGGAGATAAAAAATGACAAAACTCCGCTTTAACAGAAAGCAGCTGTGCATACCGTACGCCCTGTTCCTTGCGTTATTTGTGATTATACCTCTGCTTGTTATAATCTACTACGCGTTTACAGACGGCACGGGTGCTTTTACCATTAAAAACCTGACGGGATTTTTTACCAACACTAACACCCTGGGCACTCTGGTATACAGCATAGCAATTGCAGTCGTCACCACTCTTGTTTGCCTTATAATAGCTTACCCTGTGGCTTACATACTTGCAAAGAGCAAATTCAAGAGAAAATACGTGCTTTTAATGCTCTTTATTTTGCCTATGTGGATAAACTTTACACTGCGTATTACGGCGCTTAAAGAGATACTTACGGCGATAGAGGGCAATATTTCGGCATACCCTTTCCTTAACACCGTCATAGGAATGACATACGACTTTTTACCCTTTATGATACTGCCCCTTTACACCTCTTTAAGCAAGCTGGATAACAGCCTTGCCGAAGCGGCGGCAGACCTTGGAGCAAACGGTTTTACGGTATTTATAAGGGTTACCCTCCCCCTGTCCGTTCCGGGCATAATTTCGGGAGTCACCATGGTACTGCTACCTTCTATGACTAACTACGTGGTATTAGACATGCTATACAACAGTACTTACATTATGGGCAGCCTTATAGGCAGCTACTTCAGCGCATACGACTGGAACAACGGTTCTATGATCTCGCTGATCCTGCTTATTATTATATTTATTGTGACGCTTGCGACAAACCGCTTCAGCGACGACGATTCTTCAAGGAGGACGCTGTTATGAATAAGGCTAAAAAGATATGTATGGCTGCGTTTTTAGCGTTGATACTTGCATTTATATACGTACCTATCCTTCTGCTCGCCCTTTACAGTTTCACCGACGCCACCATGGTAGGCGGCGGCATAAGCAGTCTTTCTTTCAGCAACTACATAACGCTCTTCGCGAACGAAGATCTGCGCGGAATGATAGGCGGCACTGTGCTTTTAGCTTTCGGCGCGGCATTGCTTTCTACAATTTTAGGAACGCTCGGTGCGATAGGCGCGTTTTATTCGAAAAAAACGGCAAGGCATCTTATAAATTACTCAAACCAGATACCCGTGGTAAACGCAGACGTGGTTACGGGATTTTCCATATGCGTACTTCTTATAGTAATGCTCGGGGTAGAAAAAGATACTTACGTGCCGCTTGTTATAGGGCACACCGTGTTATGCGCACCATTTGTTTACCTTTCCGTAATGCCGAGGCTCAGGCAAATGGACAATAATCTGTACGAAGCCGCATTAGACCTTGGAGCAACGCCTTCGCAGGCGCTTGTAAAGGTTGTTATACCCCAGCTGCTCCCCGGGATTTTATCGGGATTTATGCTTGCTATAACGCTGTCGCTCGACGATTATTTTATTACGACGTACACAAAGCCCTCTACCTTCGACACTATAAGCACCTACGTGGTAAACGCCACCAAAGGAAGCCAGACGGAAATTAAAACGGCGCTGTGGGCGCTATCTACCCTTATATTTATAATAGTTGTCGTAGTTGTAATTCTTATGAACGTTCTTTCCAGACGTAAAGAAAAGGAGGCGCACGACTTATGAATAAAAAAGGAATTTTAGCAGCGACGGTTGCCGCTGCGTGCGCGTTGTGTATAATACCCCTTTCCGCCTGTTCAGACAAAACCGATTCCGTCGTACTGCGCGTTGCCAACTGGGAAGAATATATAGACCTTGGCGGCTGGGACGAAGACGAGGTTATCGACCTTGAAAGCGGAGAGATATTCGGTGAAAACAGTCTGGTAAGCGATTTTACAGACTGGTTTAATTCGCAGGATTACGGCTTTACGGTAAGCGTGGAATACTCCACCTACGGTACTAACGAAGACTTATACAACCAGCTCAACCTTGGCGACGTTTACGACCTTGTGTGCCCTTCTGACTATATGATTATGAAACTCTTGTCTGAGAACGCCTTAGAGCCTTTTTCTGATGATTTTAAGAGTAATTCGGAAGAAAATTACTATACAAACGGTGTTTCTGACTATATCAGCGGGATTTTTGAAGAAAACAAATGGTCTAACTATGCCGCATGCTATATGTGGGGAACTACAGGGCTTGTATATAACCCCGATAAACTGGAAAACGAAGAAGATATTGCCACATGGGGCATACTCACAAATACCGATTATGAAAAATCGGTAACGGTGAAAGACAACGTGCGCGACGCATACTTCGCCGCCCTGTGCATACTTTACGCCGATGAGCTTAACGCAATCAATGCCGACGATACCATGACCGATGACGAAAAGGCAGCAAAACGCAGCAGCCTGCTAAATGCGACAGACGATGAAACCATAGCTGCCGCAGAAGACATTCTTAAAGATATTAAGGAAAACGTTTACTCATTCGAAACAGACAGCGGCAAATCGGATATGGTTACGGGCAAGGTTACGGCTAACTTCCAGTGGTCGGGCGACGCAGTGTATATAATGGACGAAGCCGACGAAGACGATACAGAACTTTGGTTTTCCGTACCCGAAGAAAGCACAAATCTTTGGTTTGACGGCTGGGTTATGCTTAAAGACGGCATAGACGGCAGCAAGAACAAAAAAACTGCCGCGGAAGCATTTATTAATTACATTTCCCGCCCCGAATCTGCAGTGCGGAATATGTATTATATAGGGTACACCTCTTCCATCGCAGACGAGACTGTTTTTGAATACTTTGACTGGTGCTACGGCGTGGAAACGGATTCCGAAAGCCAGGATTACTACGAACTGGAAAACATTTACGTTTACGATGTAAGTTACTTCTTCGGCGAAGACAGCTTTATATTTGTAGATATGGACACCCTTTCGGTAGACGGAGCTGAAGACGTGACAAAAAGTTTTGCCTCTTATGAAGAATTAAAAGGCTACACGATCTATTCGGGGGGAACGATAAGCTCGGGCAGGCAGGTTTTTGCCCAGTACCCCACTGCTGAAGTAAAGGAACGCAGCGTGATAATGCTCGATTTCGGCGAAGATTTATCTGCCATAAACCAGATGTGGATAAACGTAAGATGCCTTGATATAATAGATATCAATGTTACGCTTGTGGTTGTGATTGCGATAGTTATCGTAGCCCTGGCAACGGCAATAGTACTATACCGCTTCAGATTTAAAATTTTCTATAAACGCAAACGCGCAAAAGAAAATTAAAAGGCATTTTTAACGCCCTGCTTATTTACGGCAGGGCGTTAGCTTTGTAAAAACAATTAAATTAGGCTGTAATACAACGCAACAATACTTTGTACCGTTTCGCCGTAACTTTTTGTTCCGCCCGAAACACCGTTTGCTTTAAGGAAAAGATTATTAAAAAAAGAGGATACGCTGTCTATCCAGCCCTCGTATTCGGCATAATGCGCTGACGCGTTGGCATATTCTTTTAAAGAACCGCCGTTAATCTGAGACCTGAGCTGAGTATAATTATCGCCTGAATTATTTACAAGCGTTGCCACGGCATACATAAGCCCGCTGTACTTTAAGTAATCGTCGTCAGAGCGTATACAAACCACGTAAGCGGCAACATTGGCTTCGCCTTCTATAGCCACTCCCTTTGCATGCGCCATTTCATGCGCCATGATAACGGGGAGCTGGTATGTAGGTATAAGCGCGTTTACATTTGCTTCGGCAAAGAAAGGGAAATATATTCCCGTAATGCCGAGGTAACTCATAGCCTCTGACAAGACAACGCGTTTAGGATATACATTGTAGCCGGCAAAATAACTTGAGTTTAACGCATCGTACTGTGCATTGAGCGTTTTAGCAACCTCTTTGAAAGTACCAGTGGCAATTATATCGCCGTTTCCATCGCGGCTGAGATTATCTGATGTCGCGTTGAGTTCATCGATAAAATATTCGGCGGCGGCACATACTTCTTCTTCCGTTACAGATTTAAGTTCAAGCCCCAAAGCGTCATTTACAGAATCCCTGTTATAAAGCGGAGCGTACAGCACGCCGAACGCAAGCAAGACGGAAAGTATTACTACGGCAAGTTTATAAAGGCATTGCAATGCCCTGGCAAACTTCTTGCCGCAGAGAAGCGTTACTTCAGATACAATAAACAGCACCCCTATCAAAATAAGCAGTACCGCCGTTATCTCGTAAAAAGAAATAGGAATTAAATTTGTTATGCAATTAATAAGAGCGCTGAAAAACCGCGTTATTCCCCTGGCAAAGACATATTCGGCAAAGAAGGGAATATTTGCAAAGAGGTAAACAACGTACACGATAAACGCAAGCAAAGCTATTGTGTTTAATTTACCAAAGCGCCTTTTTTTATTAAACGTGAGCATATGCGTATTATAACATATAAATACAGATTTTGCATTAAAATAAGCAAAAATTTAATCTTTTTACAATTTTTGAGCTTATTACACAGTACTATGCGTGACAGAATATACAAGTTTCAGCATATTTTTTATTATTTTTTTAATTTTCAGCTTTGAACGGCAAATCGATTGATTTTTTTTTGCCGATATAGTATTATATATATGTTGTTGCAATATTTACGCTTCCGTAGTTAAATGGATATAACAGTCCCCTCCTAAGGGACCGTTGTGGGTTCGATTCCCGCCGGGAGTACCATTTTAAGGGACGGTCTAAAAAGACCGTCCCTCTTGTTTTGTCTCCCGACGGGATAGACGAAATAACGTGACGTGATTGCGCCTTTCAGGCGAACAATCACTATTCCGTCGCTACGCTCCTTTCGATTCCCGCCGGGAGTACCATTTTAAGGGACGGTCTAAAAAGACCGTCCCTCTTGTTTTGTCTCCCGACGGGATAGACGAAATAACGTGACGTGATTGCGCCTTATGCGGCGGTTATTTTTTTCAAGCTCCGCTAATAAGGTGACATGATAAAAGGGAAGCTGCTTTAACAACTTCCCCTTTTTATATTATTTTATTTTTATTATGTAACCATCCTTTCTCGGGGCGGCTTCAGGCTGAGGGCAATCGGCATACCCCAAGGCTATCGAACAGATGCAGTGCATATCTTCGGGCAACCCCCACTTTTTTAAAAGCTCTTTGCCTTTTTCTGACTTAAACATTGTTTCGGAACGATGAATCCAGCAAGAGCCTAAGCCTGCTGCATACGCGGCGTTAAGAAGATTTCCGCCGACAAGCGAACAATCGAGTTCAGCAAAATTACTATCTTTCGTTGCCATAACAAGCAAAATCGTAGGCGCACCGTAATAAGGATGCCTTGTTACGTCACCGATAACTTCGGCGTTCATTCTGTCGAGAATGGCGACCGTTTCGCTATCTTGTACGGCTATTATTACAGGATTCTGGCTTCCACGCGCGGTAGGCGCGTACGTCCCCGCCTCTAAAACGGCGTCAAGTTCCTCGTCCGTTATCTGCTCTTTTTTAAAAGCCCTTACGGAACGGCGGTTTTTAAGCGAATCAAGTACCACAGTATTCATATTAATCTCCTTTTATTTTGTTAGTTTTTCTATTATATCAAGAAGCGCAAGCGCTTCTTCATCGGTAAGTTTATCAAGCATTACGCCTATCTCACTGCAAATTTTTTCTTCCCATACGGCAAGAATAGCACGGCCTTTCTTCCGTTATTGTAACATTGGTTTTGCGGGCATCATTGTTGCTGTGTTCCTTTTTTATGTAACCTTTTTGGTCGAGCATATTAAGGGCAACCGCGACCCTTGCAGTGCTTATTCCAAGCCGTTTGGATATATCGCCTGCCACAACCTGCCTGTCTGAATTTTTTATTACCCTTAAAATTACGTACGTGCCGCGCAGATTGTCGTTTAAAACGTCGGATACCCTTTTGAGTTTAACGTTGCCCAAAGATTGGTAATATCTTTCGATAAGTTCTTGCCTGTCCATATAGCTTCCTCCCACAGTATATAAATGAAGTTACCATTTATAAAATACCATAAAAATAAAGCAAATAAACAGTTTAGAGCTAATTTCCTTTAATAATTCATTGTTTTATCACATAACGCTGTAAAATAAAAACCGCAAACGCGGTTTTTATATTTTTATTCGCCGTAAATAGTCATAAGTTCGGTAATATCCGTCACGCCTTTATAAACAAGCTCTTTGCAGCTGTCCCAAAGGTTTACCATTCCGTCAGCTTCGGCAAGTTCGCGTATCTTTTCGCCGGGAGAGCCAGCCGACATGGCACTTTTTATTTTATCTGTCATATACATAATTTCGTGTACGGCAATCCTGCCCTTATATCCCGTATTGTTGCAATACTGGCAACCCTGCGGGCGGAATATGGAAACAGGTTCGTCTATGCCGAGGATTTTCATTTCTGATTCGTTCGCCCTGCCCCTCTTTTTGCAGGCTGGGCACAGCCTTTTTACTAGCCTTTGGGCTATAATCCCGACAACGGCGTCGGCTACAAGGTAATCGGTGACTTTCATATCCTCAAGACGGGTTATCGCGCCTGGCGCGTCGTTTGTATGCAGGGTAGAAAATACCAGGTGGCCTGTAATTGCGGCACGGATGGCAATTTCTGCCGTCTCTTCATCTCGGATTTCACCGAGCATTATAATATCGGGGTCTTGCCTTAATATACTTCTTAAGGCGTTTGCAAACGTAAGGCTTGCCTTTGTATTTACCTGCACCTGGTTTATGCCAGGCATAGTATATTCTACAGGGTCTTCTACCGTTATAACGTTTACTTCGGGGCGGTTAATTTCCTTTAAAAATGAATAGAGTGTAGTCGACTTGCCGCATCCCGTAGGCCCTGTCAAAAGCACAATGCCGTAAGAATGAGCAAGAATTTTATCTATAATAGTATTTTCTTCTTCGGTAAAGCCAAGCTCTGTCCTTGTAAAATTGAAAGCCGTTTTATCGAGAATACGGATAACAAATTTTTCGCCATATACGGTGGGCAGCGTAGACACACGGAAGTCGTATTCAGTACCGTTAATCGTCATACTTATACGCCCGTCTTGCGGGATTCGGCGTTCTGCTATGGAGATACCAGACAGAATTTTAAGCCTTGCGCATATTGCGGGGTAGCTTTCTATGGGGAATTCTGCCCGCATCTGCAAGTCGCCGTCTATACGGTAGCGGACTTTTACCGCCTTTTCGAAGGGCTCTATATGGATATCGCTTGCCCTGAAAGGAATAGCCTCGCGGATTATCGAATCTACCAGCCTTACCGACGGGTTGTTTATAACGTCGTCGTTCTTTTCTATCTGGTTTAACTCGTTCTTCTGCGCTGAGTTTACAAGTTCCTTGTCCTGCTTTTCCTGCAAATCCTGCAGAGCGTTGGCGGTAGATTCCACCGCCACTATAGAATCAATAAATATATCTATCTGCACCGAGGGAACAAGTATAAAATCAACAGGTCCGCTGTAAATCTGGTAAACCATAGACATAGCGCTCATATCCAGGGGGCGGGCTACGGCAAACAGCATAAGACCGTTTTTATCTACAGATACGGGAACTATCTTATGTTTACGCAAAAATGTATACGTCGTGTTCTCTAAAAGGGTTTTATCGACTTCAAGCATTCCCATTTCGCAATAGGGCATACAGAAAAATTCGCCTAAAGCCGCCAGAGCGGTAACCTGGGTGCAATACCCTTTGGCAATCATATAGTTTTCTATAGCCATATTAAGGCGGGTGCAGTCAGCGTAAATTTCTTTTATCTGCTTGCGCTTTATTATCTTTTTATACGCATAAAACTGCAAAATTTCGTAGTTTAAATCCATCTTTATACCTTTACAACGTATTCATTATAGACAGCATAGGCGAATACACCGCGTAGAACAATAACCCCACCGAGCCGCCTATAATCAAGAGAATTACAGGCTGTATAACGCTTGTGACCGACGCTATAGACCTTTGCACCTGGTTTTCGAAGAAAGAGGTCGATTTATTTAAGACAGACTCCAGCTCGCCCGTACGTTCGCCTATAGAAATCATCTGTATAAGCATCGTGGGAAAGAGCTTATAACTCTGCAGCGCCATAGTAAGCGTCATACCCTGGCGCACGTCTTCGGTTGCCTTTTTAAACTGTTCGGCAACATACTTATTGCCGAGTACCACCGCCATCTCGTCCATGGCGTCCACTATATCCATACCGCTTGCCACGAGCAGGGAAAATGCCCTGCAAAAACGCGACGATATTGTATTTTCTATTATATTACCCACAAGCGGCATATGGAATTTGCATTTATCCCACAGATACCTGCCCTTTGTCGTATGCAGAAACAGCATCCACAGCGCGATTACGGCAACTATAGCCAATATAAGAATCATCCAGTTAGCTATAATCCATTGGCTTACATCGTATAAAACCAGAGTGAGTTTTGGCATTTCTACGTCTATAGAAGAAAACGCGTCTATAAACGTAGGTATTACAAACACGACAAGCAGAACTATTATGCCTATCGCCATTATAATAAGTATTGTGGGATAGATCATAGCCGACTTTAAAGCCGACTTCATTTTGCTGTCCGATTCGTAATAATCGGCAACCGAGACCATAACTTCGTCTAACGCACCTGATATTTCGCCTACGCGTACCATGCTTCGGAAAAAGTCGGGGAAGATTTTTTTATGCTTTGCCATTGCCTCGCTTAAAAGCAAGCCTGCCTTTACGTCTTCGAAAACCATATCAAGCGTTTTACAGAAAAATTTGGAAAATGCCTGCGTACGCAAAATCTCCAGCGTATCTATTATAGAAGTTCCCGAATTTAACATTATGGCAAACTGCCGACAAAACGTAGACAGTTCGTTTACCGAGACCTTTCCCGTAGTGCTGAAAAAGGCATTGGGCGTTTTATCCGTAGCCGCCTTAGATGAGACAAGATATAAATTTTGTTTTGCCAGCTGTTCGCGCAAGTCCTGTTCATTTTCAGCAAGGAAAATGCCGTTAAACTTTTTGCCGTACAGGTTGACAGCTTTGTACTTAAATTTTTTCACTATCAGAAACCCAATAAAGTTAAGTATAATTCTATTATCTTTTCGCCGAAAAACAGGCAAAATATTGCCGCGGCGCTTATATACGGGGCGTAAGCGTACTGTTTGCCCTTTTCTCGGCTTGCCCGCCACTGTATAAGTATGGCAAAGCCAGCCACTACAGCCGCAATGAATATGCACAGAGCCATAGCCTTCCAGCCGAGCAACAGCCCGCACACGCCTGCAAGTTTTACGTCTCCGAAGCCCATTCCCTCTTTTTTAAGGATAAGCAGACAGCCAAAGTAAAACAAGGCGAAAAAGCCGAAACCAACGGCAAGCCCTATAAGCCTGTCTGCCCAGCCTATGCCAGCGCCCAGCCCGAATATTTCAAGAATGAGCAATGCAAGCCCGCACAAACCTATAGTAATAACCATGCTGTCGGGCACGATAAGCGTTTCAAGGTCAGAAAAGAATATTACTATCAGGGCGGATACCGCAATACACGCTATTGCCACCACCCATACCCCGTAACTATAAAACAGGGGCACGCAGGCTATCCATAAAAGACAACACAATACTTCTACCACGGTATAGCGGAAAGAAATATGGCAACCGCAATTACGGCACTTTCCCTTTAAAATAATATAGGATAAAACGGGAATATTATCGTACCATTTAAGTTTATAATTACACTCGGGGCAGTGCGAGGCAGGTTTTGCAATATTCATTCCACGCGGAAGGCGGTAAATAAGGACGTTGAGAAAACTCCCTATGCAGAGCCCTAAAACGCCTGCCAGAACATATGTAACTATAAGGTAAAAAGCGTCTAAATCCATTAAATATTACCGTATTCGTACTTTGTATATTGGTAACCACCTGTGTCTTTTTCTATAATTACCGTAACTACGGGCGAGGTATCGCCGTCTTCGTATACATACAATGTATAAATATCATCAGTATCGTTGTAGCTATCGCTTACCGTATAACCGTCGTAGGAATCCCCGTCAAATGTACTACTATTATTTAAACTATAAAGGTAATCGGAGGCGATTTTGTCGGCAACAATCTTATTTTCGTTCACAGTACTGTAATTGGAAGACGTTTTTGCCATCATTATAACGTAAGTAGAAATTATACCGCACAAAGCGACAGCCATTATCATAAACATCATGGCGGTAACAAGCGCAGCACCGTCTTTCTTTTTAAACAGGGCTAATAATTTTTTCATTACGTCACCTCTATTTCGCCGTCAGCTATACTGTAACCGTAAGAATAAAGTACACTATCCTGAGTGCCGAGGTATGTTTTTATGGTAACTTCCTCTTGGGTAAAATCGGCTGTCACTTCTGCGGATACACTGTCCATAGTAAATTCGTAGGTGTAATAACCATTATCTGCAACAGTATAATTCCCCACGTAAAATTCAAGGTAACTGTCAAAAGACGACTTTTGATCGGTTTCTTCACAGGCTAATTTAAAGCAGGTAACAACGTCGGCTGCAATATTGGAAGCCTGAAATCTCGCATATAATTTGGGGGTGTATTTGGCGCTGAGCATACACAAAACAGTAACCGAAGCCGATATTATTGTAATTACTGTAAGGGCTATCGCGCCTTCCGCAAGGCTGAAGCCCTTATTTTTACGCTTTTTCACAGGCTTTACCCCCTATCAGTTAAAAAAACGTACTTTGAAAAAGTTGTGGTTATGGTTATAACTGCCCGTAAACGACGCGCCGTATAAATCCATATTAGCCGTAATAACGGCAGGGCGTTTTTCTGTACCTTTAAGCTGGCGGATAGGCACTCCGCCTTCCCCCTGTTCCTCGTTTGCCATATCTATAAGATAATGCAACTCTTCAGGCAGGTTTATAACAATGTACTCGGGATCGTTAAGATATTCTGTCATATGAGCCTGCCTTGCATACAGCAATATCCACTTTAAAATGATCCTGAAATTTTCGTACGCGATACCTTCGGGCGTTTCGGGAACTTCCCTCTGCATAAATTTAGGCAGGCGGCGTTTGGTTTTACGGTAGACTTTAGATTTAGGCGCGTTGGGTAAAACAAACTGCTCCTGCACGGGTTGTTCCAAAACAGCCTCTTCCTCGGTAAAATCCTCGTCTTCCAGTTCGTCTTCGGTTTCGTCGGGTTTTACATCGGTAACGTCTGCCTTCACAGTTTCTTCCGTTACAGGGGAAGTTTCCTCCGCCACTTCAGAAGCAGGCTGTTCCTCTTCTGACATGGTAAGCGTCTTTGCCTTGGCAATTTCCCTTGCGTTAATAACGGCTATATCCGCCGCCGTGTGGTCGGTTACAGAATACTCGTCACACACTTCAGGGCTGTTAATAATGTCTGTGCCGTGGGGAATGTTTGCCACTCCCATAGTTTTGCCCCTGCTGCAAACGGCTATCTCGGTACAATCTTTGCGTATATCAGCGACGACAAAACTTTTGCCACGCGAACGGGGCATAAAGTGCAAAACACTGTTTACCACAGAATTTCCGTCGTACGTTGCCGCCCGAGGGAATAATTTTACGTCGTATAGTACTTTGTTAAGCTTCATTATTATATTTCTGTCAAATATTACAACGCCGTAAGTAGTAAACTGGTGTGTTGAAGTAATAACAAACCTCGAGATTTTTTTATCTTTAAGGTTTGTACCGTATTCGTTGGTAAGTTCGGTTTCAAGCGCTTTAAGCATTTTTGTCTTGTTCATATAAGGCAAGTCAAATGTTTCAAAGCCTACAGTGCTGTCAGGCATAACAAGATAGGCAGACGTATTGCGCGGGATATTGTTAGAGGCTATAAATTCAGTTAAAAGCGACTGGAATTCGCCTATAAACTGTTCGCTGAAAAGAGTAGCCTGAAAACGCAAAGAATACGCGTCTACCTCGCTACCTTTATCTGCCTTTAATATTCTTATATTTTTATTTTTTTTGTCAAAGCCTATAAATACTTTCATTTTATGCCTGTAATTTTTTGTTTTGGTTAATTTGTAAACAATCCGACCTTATTAAATGCGGACGAATAGTATCTGAAAGCCGTCCAACTTGGCTTTCCGCGAGCCGCTATCGCTCTCGCGAGATCCTCACGTCACGCTACGCGTTCCTCAGGATGACGAAAGAGTATTGCCGTTCCCGCTTAGATTGCCACGCGTTCGCGTGCGAGCGTTAGCGACACTCTGTGCACCCTATTGTAAAAGGTTTCAGATAATGTGGCGCAGATAGCCTCACGTCGTTC
>JAJQII010000048.1 GCA_021199295.1 Clostridia bacterium | reverse complement strand
TTCTTCGGCTACGCTCAGAATGACGGAAAAGACGACCGCCTATCTGTAAGAGCGGTGCATATGGCATCTGAAAGATAACCAGCTTATTTCCGTAAGATTACTCTATTATCTCGTACATTTTCGCGGCGTCGTCTTTTTTTACGTATTCGCGTACTTCCAGCACTTTAAATTTTAGCGTTCCGCTTGCGTAAAGTATCTCCACAACGTCGCCCTCTTTAACCTCTTTAGAGGGTTTTGCTTCCCTGCCGTTAATAACTACTTTGCCTGCGGAGCACGCTTCCTGCGCGACGGTGCGCCTCTTTAATATTCTTGAAACCTTAAGGAATTTGTCAACTCTCATTTTTAGTGCATTATATACAAAAATATTTATTTATTTTTCTATTTATATATTATAAATGGTAAAAGCTGTAAAAAATTGCTTGACAGAATTGACTTGCGGGTTTACAATAGTAAAATGTATTAAAATGCGCAAAATAGCCTATTTTGTCTTTTGCAAGCAATTCTAAACTGCGGTAAACCGACAAGATAACCGTTCATTTTTGCTTTTCGATAAGCTGATTATATACTAATTCAGTTAAAAAGTAAAGTGCGGCAAGGCAAAAAGAGCAAAAAATTTTTTACCGTTTTTTTCGGTAAACCCCATCAATTTGCGCAATCATTATTTCAGTCAGCATTCAAAGATTTTTTCCGGTGAAAAGATATATACGGATAATCGCCATGTGATGAATAAAAAACAGGCTAACGCCAAAAGGAGAATTGATTTTTCAATGAATTTACCCATTCAGAAGTATGGCAAAACCGAAAGGAGAAAGTTCGGTAAAATCAACGAAGTAATCGACATACCCGACCTTGTAGAAATTCAGAAGGCAAGCTACCAGAATTTCATTAACGAGGGCATCTCGGAAGTGTTTGAAGATTTCTCGCCCATTACCGACTATTCCGACCACTACGAGCTTTATTTTTTAAACCACTGGTTTGACGAAAAGCCCAAGTACGACGAAAAGGAATGCAGAAACCGCGACGCGACGTACGCGCTTCCCCTGCATGTTACCGTCCGCCTTGTAAACAAGGTAAAAGACGAGGTGATAGACCAGCCCGTGTTTATGGGCGAGTTCCCCCTTATGACGGACAGCGGCTCTTTCATCATCAACGGCGCAGAGCGCGTTATAGTATCCCAGCTCGTGCGTTCGCCCGGCGTTTACAATGCCAGCACCCGCGACAAGACGGGCAAGGAAATGTTCGGTACTACAGTTATACCCAACAGGGGCGCGTGGCTGGAATTCGAACAGGACGCACAGGGCGTTTTGTGGGTTCACGTAGACAGGAAGCGTAAGATATGCGCTACCGTCCTTTTGCGTGCGCTCGGCTTTGGTTCTGACAGGGCGATCACCGACCTGTTTGCCGGCGACAAGATGATAGAAAACACTATCGCCAAGGATACCACTAAATCTGAATCGGACGGGCTTATCGAACTTTACAGAAGACTCCGCCCCGGCGAAATCCCCACCGAGGCTTCAGTCCGCCAGCACCTTAACAACCTCTTCTTCGATCCCAGAAGGTACGACGTCGTAAAGGTGGGCAGGTATAAGTTCAACAAAAAGCTTAACCTTGCATACCGCCTTCCCGGCTGCAAAATTGCCGACGATATCGTAAATCCCGCCACGGGCGAGATAATGGCAAAGGCAGGCACTGTAATCACCGAAAAGCAGGCGGTGGAAATACAGGATGCAGGCGTAAGCTCGGTATTTGTTCTCGTTTCTGACAAAGAGCAGGGCGAAATCAGGCACAAGATTATCTCTAACGGCGTTGTGAACTTTACAGCCGTTTCAGACAAACCCGCAAAAATGTTCGGGCTTTTGCCCACCATATATTATCCCAACTACCTTTTCATGAAGGAGATAGCCGAAGAGTGCAAACACGCTTCGGTAGAAGACGTTGCCGTTAAATACCTTGACAGGATTAACGCCATCTACTACGTACAGGAAGTAGACGAGACTGACGACGAAAAACCTGAGGAAAAGAAGAACAGGGAAAAACGCAGGGATATGAGGGTTAAATTCGTATCTGCCTGCAAGGTGATGAACGCCCTTCTCGAATCGGACAAGACCGAACTTGACGAGGACGAAAGGAAGGCTATAAAGCCCGTCATCGAAAAACTCAACCATAAGCATATAACGGTAGACGATATCGTGGCTGCAATCTCCACCAACATAGATCTGCAGTACGGCATCGGCACTATCGACAACATAGACCACTTAGGCAACCGCCGCGTGCGTTCGGTAGGCGAACTTTTGCAAAACCAGCTCCGCATAGGCATTGCCCGCCTTGAAAAACTCATAAAAGAGCGTATGGCAACCCAGGACGCGATGGAAGTAACCCCTTCAGGGTTAGTAAACGTCCGCCCCGTTTCGGCGGTAATACGCGAATTCTTCGGTTCTTCACAGCTCTCGCAGTTCATGGACCAGACCAACCCCGCTGCGGAACTTACACACAAGCGTAAACTTTCGGCGTTAGGCCCCGGCGGCCTCAACCGCGACAGGGCAACATTCGAAGTCCGCGACGTTCACCACTCGCACTACGGCAGGATGTGCCCCATAGAGACACCCGAAGGTCAGAACATAGGCCTTATATCCTCGCTTGCGACTTTCGCGAGGGTAAACGAATACGGCTTTATGATGAGCCCTTACCGCAGGGTGGTAAAGGACGAAAACGGCGTTCCCACTGTAACCGACAAGGTTGATTACCTTACCGCCGACGAAGAGGATAAATACACTGTAGCACAGGCAAACGAGCCTCTGGATGAAAACAACCACTTTGTAAATATGCGTGTGGGCTGCCGCCACCAGGATTTAATCACGCAGCTGCCCCCCGAAAAGATGGACTATATGGACGTAAGCCCCAAGCAGCTCGTATCCGTTGCGACGGCGCTTATACCTTTCCTTGAAAACGACGATACAAACCGTGCCCTTATGGGCTCTAACATGCAGCGCCAGGCAGTTCCCCTTATGAAGACGGAATCTGCAATAGTTGCAACCGGCATAGAGGCGGCTATTGCCCGCGACAGCGGCGTTCTTGTTATGGCTAAAAATGCTGGTACTGTTACGGGAGTAAGCTCTGACCTTATTAAAATAAGGGAAGACAGCGGTTTTGATGTTGAATATAAATTAAAGAAGTTCGAACGTTCCAACCAGAATACATGCCTTAACCAGCGCCCCATAGTAAACACGGGCGACAGGGTAGAAGCCGGCGAGATAATAGCCGACGGCCCTGCAACCAATAACGGCGAACTCGCCCTCGGCAAAAATATTCTTATAGGCTATATGGAATGGGAAGGCTACAACTACGAAGACGCCATCCTCGTTTCTGAAAAGCTCGTGCAGGAAGACGTGTTCACTTCTATCCACATAGAGGAACACGAAACTGAGGCGAGGGATACAAAACTGGGCGAAGAAGAAATAACCCGCGATATCCCTAACGTAAGCGACGACGCCCTTAAAGATCTGGACGCCGACGGCATTGTGCGCATAGGCGCAGAAGTTCAGCCGGGCGATATACTCGTAGGTAAGGTTACCCCCAAGGGCGAGACCGAACTTACACCCGAAGAAAGACTGCTCCGTGCGATATTCGGCGAAAAGGCAAGGGAAGTAAGGGATACTTCGTTAAAAGTTCCCCACGGTGAAGGCGGCATAGTAGTGGACGTAAAGGTGTTCACCCGCGAAAACAAAGACGAACTTGCCCCCGGCGTAAACAAACTCGTAAGGGTATATATAGCGCAGAAGCGTAAAATACAGGTCGGCGATAAGATGGCTGGCCGCCACGGCAACAAAGGCGTTATTTCCCGCGTGCTGCCCCAGGCGGATATGCCTTTCCTTGCAGACGGCACTCCTTTGCAGATAGTTTTAAACCCCCTCGGCGTGCCCTCGCGTATGAATATCGGGCAGGTGCTCGAAGTGCATTTAGGGCTTGTGTGCAAGCAGCTCGGCTGGAAGATAGCTACCCCCGTATTCGACGGCGCTACCGAACAGGATATTAAAAAACTGTTCATGGAAAATAACATACTCAACCCCGAAGGCAAGGTAGACGGCAAAATACAGGTCTATGACGGCAGGACGGGCGAACCGTTCGAAAACAGGGTAACGGTGGGCGTACAGTATATGATCAAGCTTATACACCTTGTAGACGACAAGATACACGCCCGCTCGATAGGCCCTTACAGCCTGGTTACACAGCAGCCCCTCGGCGGCAAGGCACAGTTCGGCGGACAGCGTTTCGGCGAAATGGAAGTGTGGGCGCTGGAAGCATACGGCGCTGCGCATATCCTTCAGGAAATACTTACCGTAAAATCAGACGATATCGTAGGACGTGTAAAGACGTACGAATCTATAGTAAAGGGCAACAATATATCCGAACCGGGCATACCCGAAGCGTTTAAAGTGTTGCTCAAAGAAATGCAGTCGCTTGCCCTTGACGTGAAAGCACTTACCGAAAGCGGAGAGGAGCTTATAATACACGAACTTGACGAAGACGACGAGGCTATACCTACCGCGGCTGTGCGCGAGGCTGAAGAACGCGACAGGCAGACAGCCGTTGAAGAATTTGATATAGCAGGCGAAGAAGACGAAGAAGTTGACCTTGGCCTTGGCTCTATTTTCGAATCGGACGAAGACGGCGACGACTTCGCAAGCAAAGAACTGTTCTCGGGCGAAGAAGACGAAGACTTCGGCGACGACGAGATTACCGATAAATTCACCCTCTTCGACGACGATGACGGCGATAATGAGAATAATTAAGGAGGGCGCGTACTATGTTTGAATTAAACGATTTTTGTTCTATTAAAATCGGCGTGGCGTCACCCGAAAAAATAAGGGAACTTTCCAAAGGGGAAGTGACAAAACCCGAAACTATAAACTACCGCACGCAAAAACCCGAACGCGACGGTCTGTTCTGCGAAAGGATATTCGGACCGATGAAGGACTGGGAGTGCCACTGCGGCAAATATAAGCGCATACGCTACAAGGGCGTTATATGCGAGAAGTGCGGCGTAGAAGTTACCCGCGCAAAGGTACGCCGCGAAAGGATGGGGCACATAGAACTTGCCGCCCCCGTTTCGCACATATGGTACTTCAGGGGCGTTCCTTCAAGGATAGGTCTTGTGCTCGATATGAGCCCTAAAGCTCTTGAACAGGTAATATACTTCGCCTCTTACGTGGTAATAGACCCCGGCAAAGTGCCCGAGCTTGAATATAAGCAGATTATCAACGATAAAGAGCTTATGGAGATCGAGCAGAAATACGGCGAAAGCTCGGTTACGGGCCTTAAGGTAGGCATGGGAGCAGAAGCTATCCGCGAACTTCTTATGGCGGTAGACCTCGATAAAGAATGCGCCGAATGCAAAAAGATAATAGAAAATAACCAGGCTGGTCAAAAGAGGGTAAAGGCTGTTAAGAGGATAGAAATTCTTGAATCCTTCCGTAAGAGCGGCAACCGCCCCGAATGGATGATACTCACCGTATTGCCCGTTCTTCCACCCGAACTACGCCCCATGGTACAACTCGACGGCGGCAGGTTTGCTTCTTCAGACTTAAACGATCTGTACCGCAGGGTAATAAACCGCAACAACAGGCTCAAGAGAATGATGGAGCTCGGCGCTCCCGATATGATAGTCAAAAACGAAAAGCGCATGCTGCAGGAGGCGGTGGACGCCCTTATAGATAACGGCAGGCGCGGCAAAGCCCTTTCAGGGCCTTCCAACAGGGAGCTTAAATCTCTCTCGGGAATGCTCCGCGGCAAGCAGGGACGTTTCCGCCAGAACCTTTTAGGCAAACGTGTTGACTATTCGGGACGTTCGGTTATCGTCGTAGGGCCTGACCTAAAACTTTACCAGTGCGGACTTCCCAAGGAAATGGCTATAGAGCTTTTCAAGCCCTTCGTAATGAAAAAACTTGTAGAAAGCGGCCAGTGCCACAATATCAAGAGTGCAAAGCGTACCGTTGAAAAGGCTAAACCCCTTGTATGGGACGTTCTTGAAGAAGTGATTAAGGATCATCCCGTACTTTTAAACCGTGCGCCCACATTGCACAGGCTCTCGATACAGGCGTTTGAACCCGTCCTTATCGAAGGCAGGGCGATAAAAATCCATCCCCTTGTATGTACGGCATTCAACGCTGACTTCGACGGCGACCAGATGGCGGTGCACGTGCCCCTCTCTATCGAGGCTCAGGCAGAAGCAAGGTTTTTAATGCTTTCGTCCAATAATATCCTTAAATTATCGGACGGCAAGCCTGTTATGCAGCCTTCGCAGGATATGGTTATGGGCGCTTACTACCTTACCATTATAAGGCGCGAAGAGGGTAAGTATTACCGCTGGACGGGCGACAGGTACGTGGAATGCGGCAGCCAGGAAGAAGGCGCTAAGGAATATGTTGCCGGGCACTACATTTCTGAAGACGAAGCGCTTATGTCGTACCAGACAAAATACGTCCATATGCAGGACGAAATTTACGTCCGCAGGACTGTTACCATAAACGACGAAAACTCTCCCAATAACGGCGAGCAGGTAACGGGCATAACAAAGACGACTGTCGGAAGGATTATCTTCAACAACGAAATGCCCCAGGATCTCGGCTTTGTAAAGAGAGAGAATAAAGAAGACTACCTCAAATACGAGATATCATACGAATTTTTGGGCAGCAATGTCGCTGTCGGCAAGAAGCAGCTCGGCAAGATTGTTGAAAGGTGCTTCAAGACGGGCGGCGCTCCCAGGGCGGCGGATGTCCTCGATAAAATCAAGACGCTCGGCTATAAATATTCCACAGTCGGCGCTATAACTACATCGGTTTTCGATATGCACATTCCTGCCGAAAAGCAGAAGATAGTAGAGGAGACCGAACAAAAGGTTTACCAGATAGAGCGCAAGTACCAAAGAGGTCTTCTGCGCGAAGAAGAGCGCTACAACGCGGTAATCAGCGCGTGGGATAACGCCACCGACGAAGTTACCGACGCGTTAAAGAAATCGCTCGATAAGTTCAACCCCATATGGATGATGGCTAACTCGGGTGCGCGTGGCTCTATCGACCAGATGAAGCAGCTTTCAGGTATGCGCGGACTGATGGTTAACCCCCAGGGTAAAAAGATAGAAGTACCCGTTAAATCGTGTTTCAGACAGGGACTTTCCGTTCTGGAATACTTCATATCGTCGCACGGCGGACGTAAAGGTCTTGCCGACACGGCGCTTAAAACGGCAGACTCGGGCTATCTTACCCGCCGTCTTGTAGACGTCTCGCAGGACGTTATTGTCCGCGAAGAAGACTGCATGGCAGGCAGCAAAAAGCCCCGCGGCATGATAGTTAAACCCATAATAGGGCCTAACGGCGAAGTCATAGAAGGTCTTTTCGACCGTATACAGGGCAGATTCCTTGCCGAAGACGTTGCCGACCCCGCGACGGGCGAAATTATCTACCACCAGAACGAATTTGTAAACGACGAAATCGCTGACGAGATTGTAAATAAATACCACGTCAAGCAGGTTTCTATCCGTTCTATATTCAGCTGCAACTCGCGTTACGGCGTGTGCGCAAAGTGCTACGGCAAAAACATGGCGACCAACACCCCCGTACAGGTGGGCGAAGCAGTCGGCGTAATCGCGGCACAGTCCATAGGCGAGCCCGGCACGCAGCTTACCATGCGTACATTCCATACGGGCGGTATTGCAGCTACAGGCGATATCACGCAAGGTCTTCCCCGTGTAGAGGAACTTTTCGAAGCACGTAAGCCCAAGGGCTGCTCAACGCTTTGCGAAGTTTCGGGCGTGGTATCTATCGACGATAGCGACAACTTAAAACATATCATAATACGCGACGCTGTTACAGGCGAACAGAAGAAGGAATATATCCTTCCGTTCAACGCCGAACTCCGTATCAAAAACGGCGACAAGGTAGAACCGGGCACAGTACTCAACGCAGGCTCTGTTTACCCCCAGGATATATTAAGAATATCGGGTGTAAAGGGCGTGCAGGACTATATACTTGAACAGGTTCAGTCGGTATACCGTTCGCAGGGCGTTGATATCAACGATAAACACGTAGAAATTATCGTCCGCCAGATGTTAAGGAAAGTCCGCATCGAAAGCGCAGGCTCTACCGACCTTCTGCCTGGCGAAACGGTGGATATGTTCGCCGTGGAAGAGGCAAACCAGAAAGCTATAGAAAACGGCGGTACGCCCGCTTTGCAGAAGCGCGTTCTTCTCGGCATTACAAAAGCGGCACTGTCTACAGATTCATTCCTGTCGGCTGCTTCCTTCCAGGAAACGGCAAGGGTGCTTACCGACGCTGCCATAAAGAACAAGGTAGACCCTCTTATGGGACTTAAAGAGAACGTTATTATCGGTAAACTTATCCCTGCGGGCACTGGCGTAAAGGAATATAAAAACATGTCGCCCGCGATTAATCCGGGGTATAACTCGGTAGTCGCCCCCGCAGAAAAAGAATTGCAATAAACTTCGCAATACTTTGTCGGGCTTGCGTTTTGCCTTAGTCGTGTACTTCATTGTACATTCCTTGCGGTCAAAGCCGCGCCCTCCTCGTCTTGCTCGTTTCTTGCAATTCTACGAATTACAATAAACATCGCAAAAAGGTGGAAATATGCCAAATTTTCAGGATTTGCGTATGGCGGATTTAGTCTCGAAGTTCCGTGCAGTCATTGCCGAAACTTACGAAACTAAAAAGGTGTCTTTGCTCTTAACCGCCTCGCCAAAATTACAGGATATTTATAACTTCCATATCACGGCAGAAAATTCTTTTGCCGTGCAGGAAGAAAATCTTAAAAACCTGTATACCACGTTCAATTATGCCGCTGTGATATGCAATAACGCGATTAAAACGGACAGCTTAAGCAAAGAGGATTCTGTGCTTTTAACAGAATGCCTTCAGCTTATGTTGAAGTGCAGCGACCTTTTAATAAAGTCGCTTAAGGGCGAATAGTTTAGGCATATTCCCGAACCAATTTAAAAACAAAAAAGGCGCTTGATAGCGCCTTTTTTTATATGCCGTCATTTTTTTTAGCGGCTTATATCATTGACTTAAAAATTCAGATGTTATATAATATGGTTACAAAGTAAATATACGTCATCGGAGAACTGGTAGCCGCAGTTGACAAGATGGCGGATGGACCTCGGTTATTCGTAAGGATAGCCGTTTTTTTATTTATGGGAATACAGCTTTCAGATCATTTCAACTACAAAAGATTGTTCCGCTTTGTTTTGCCGTCTATGCTTATGATGGTAGTTACATCTGTCTACGGTGTTATAGACGGCCTGTTTGTCTCTAACTTCGTGGGCAAAACGCCGTTTGCGGCAGTAAACCTTATTATACCCTTTTCTATGATTTTGGGTGGAACGGGCTTTATGATAGGCACGGGTGGCACTGCGCTTGTCTCTAAGGCGATGGGCGAAAGCGACAGCCAAAGGGCAAAGAGCTATTTTACTATGCTCATTATATTTGCCGTGGTAACAGGAGTAATTCTTACGGTTATAGGCATAGCTGTTATGCGGCCTGTTGCAAAACTTCTCGGCGCTACGGGCGAAATGCTGGAATATTGTGTTTTGTACGGCAATATACTCGTTGCTTTTACTACTTTTTTATGTTGCAAAACATATTCCAGAGTTTTCTCGCGGCGGCGGGCAAGCCAAAACTTGGCTTTACGGTAACGCTTATAGCAGGCTGTACAAACGCAATTTTAGACGCCCTGTTTATAGCAGTCTTTAAATGGGGAGTGGCGGGAGCAGCTTTCGCAACGGGCATAGGGCAGGTTTTGGGCGGAGTGATACCGCTTGTATATTTTGCAAGGAACAACGGCAGCCTGCTTAAATTCGTCAGAACCAAAATACAGATAAAGCCCATTTTAAAAGCATGCGGCAACGGCTTGTCAGAGCTTTTAACAAATATTGCGTCTTCCGTGGTAAGTATGTTGTACAATTCCCAGCTAATGAAGTTTTTAGGCGAAGACGGCGTGGCTGCCTATGGCGTTTTAATGTATGTACAGCTCGTCTTTTTCGCGATAGAGATAGGATATTCCATAGGCAGTGCCCCCATAATAGGGTACGATTACGGTGCGGAAAACAATACGGAGCTCAAAAATTTATTCAAAAAGAGCTTAATAATTTTGTGCATATCGGGCGTGGCGCTTTCGGCATTGGCGCAGATGCTTGCATACCCGCTTGCAAAGCTATTTGTGGGCTACGACGAAGGGCTTTGCACCCTTACAATAAGCGCCTTCAGGATATTTTCCTTTTCATTTATATTTTCGGGCATAACTATATTTTCAAGCGGATTTTTTACCGCATTGAATAATGGTATGGTATCCGCCACGCTCTCGGTTTTGCGTTCGCTCGTGTTTCAGGTTGTGTTTGTATATTTGTTGCCATATCTGTTCGGCGTTGACGGCATATGGTGGGCAATGTTTGCCACCGAAGCGTGCGCCTTTGCCGTCTCGTTTATAATGTTTTCTGCCTACCGTAAAAAATATGGATATGCCTGATCGGGCGGCACATACGCCTTATTTAAGTAATAAAATCCCCCGACTGCGGTAAGCATCGGGGGATAAAAATTATTCTTCTGTATTGCTGTTGTCGGGTTCAATTTCTTCGTCGGATAAAGCTGCTTTCTTTTCCTTTCTGCTGTCTATTACCATCTTCACGACCATATACACTAGAACGGCGGCGGCTATGCCTAGAATAACGTAAAAAACAATGTACAGCCATTCGCTGAAAACCCAGCTCACAAGCGTTATTATAAGCCCCGCGACAATGTTGCCCGAAATTGTGCTTACAAGGCATTGCCACCATTTCATGTCAAGGAACACGGCAATCGCCGTGCCCGTCCACATGCCAGTCAGCGGCAGGGGAACGGCGGTAAACAGGAACACCCCGAGCATCCTTTTAAAGCCAGATTTTTTCTTGCTGTTTTCGCCGTTGTCTATCTTCACGGCTTTCGCGTGAAAAGATTTTTCCATTCGCATTGCAAATTTTCTGAATGCCTTTGTCTTTTTTAGCCACGTAAACAGCGGTTTAAGCAAAAATGTAAGCGCCACGGCGACTACCGCACCCGCGATAATTCCGCACCCGAATGCTTCCCACTTTGTCAGCGGCTCGTCAAAAAAGTCAGGACTTTGCCCGAAAATTATTCCTCCCTTCAATTCTATAAGTGGAATCATGCTTACAATTATAGTTGCAAGCCACGCGTTGCCGCCGAACACGGTGGCGAAAAAACTTTGTATAGAATCAGTTACGCCCAATATAAGGTTAGCGTCCATTGTTTCCTCACCATTAAAAGATATTGGTTTTTACGTTGCTTATTCTATCATATATGTTTTTTTATGTCAAATATACTTGAATGAAATCTTTTTTATTACTAAAATAGTCAGGATTTTAATACGAAAACATTGATATGTTTTTTATTATAATTGCCCCATATATATGCCAGGATTAACAGTTAAAGGACTGCGTTTGCAGTCCTTTTTCTATGACGAAAATAATTACTACCATAACACAGGCAAGCCGTTTTCGTAGTGCCAGCAATTTTCGGCATAATCACTGCTGTAATAATAGATACTGGTAGGGGAAGACGTAATAACATTGTTGTATTTTTCTACTTTATTGAGCAATATATCCCATTGATTTTTATCACCGCAATAGTATATTACGGCGCTTCCATTACACCCGCTGAATGCGTATTTTCCAATGCTCTCAATAGAGGACGGAAGAACAATATATTTTAATTCTGAAAGATTCATAAAGGCACATTGGCATATTTCAGCACAGTTACTTTCGCTTCCAAAAATAATAGAGGTAATGTTTATACAGCCTGCATTGGAAGTTGCGAACAGGGAAGTCGGTATTTTTTTGACGGCATCAGCGATATATAATATTATTCCGTCTGTAGCTAATCCTGCGTTTTTAAAAGTATCTGTAACTTCAAGATTATTCGCGCTTATGGCTTCATAGTAAATCTCTTCTAAAGCCGTGCAGTTGGCAAAGGCGTATTCGCCTATGGTTTTAGTACTTGCGGGGATATTTATTTTTGTCAGGCTTATACATTCCTGGAAAGCGCTTTCCCCTATAACAGTCACGTTGTTTCCTATAGTAACAGTATTTATTTTAGTACCATTAAATGCCCCGTCGGCTATCTCTTTTACGGGCAACCCTTCATAGTTTACGGGGATATATACGTCTTCTGCAGTTGTACCATCTTGAAATCCTTTAACGATATAATAACTTCCATCGTCTGATTTTACAAATTCCAATTCTGGCGTGTAAAGAAATATTCCGTCTTCATCTTGCCAAGATTCCCCGCAAACGCTGCAGGTGTATAGGGTGTAACCGCTTTCATTAACGCTTTCAGAACAGCAGTAAGTTTCTGTATAGCAGTGCCCCGTGGCATTGGTATAATTACCTGTATAGCTATCCCCGCATTCTGAGCAGGTATATTCAGTATACCCGCCATCAGTGCAGGTGGGAGAGTGAACGGTTTCGGTATAACAGTGCTCTGCGGCATTGGTATAATTGCCGATATAGTAATCCCCTCATTCCATACAGGTATATTCGGAATAACCGCCAGTAGTGCAGGTGGGAGAATAAACAGTTTCGGTATAACAGTGCCCTGTGG
>JAJQII010000041.1 GCA_021199295.1 Clostridia bacterium | reverse complement strand
AAGTAACACCGTTCTTTGACTTGATTGGTTGCCACGCTACGCTTGCAACGACAAAGCTCTACTGCAGATTGAAACATTCAACCACAAAAAAAACGGGCAATGCCCGTTTTTTTTACTTAAATTTATTCTTGCCAAGATTTTACTTAGTTTGACAATTCATTACCATACAATTAACTAAACAGTTAATTCTCACTCAAACAGTGCTGAAACTTCGGCAGGGATTGTTACCGTCGTTGTACCACAGTCGGTATATTCGTATTCATAAGTTGCCGTTGTGGTGTTGTCTGAAGAAGAATAACTCATTTCCACATTCACCGTTGAAATGTATCCGTCTTTAAATTTCAGGGTTATATTATAAGTTGCGCCGTTATAATC
The DNA here is from genome assembly GCA_021199295.1 of Clostridia bacterium. Classification (GTDB taxonomy): domain Bacteria; phylum Bacillota; class Clostridia; order Christensenellales; family Borkfalkiaceae; genus Coproplasma. The sequence continues at coordinate 12,378 of JAJQII010000041.1, read as the reverse complement.
TTCACCCGAAAGGGTAGCAACGTAAGCAGTGCCGTTGAAAGTGAACTGGCTGTATATCTCAGTAAGCCCCAGCCCGTAAACCGCCGAAGGACCGCCCACGTCGGTGTTATTCATAGTACACCCTGTAATATCACGCGAATATTTTTTAGTCCACTCGGAAGTGCTGCTGCTTGTGCTCGTATCTTTGACAGCCTGCTTATACAAAGTCGTTGTTATAATTTCGTAGAACTCGCCTGACTCTGTAGTATTACTGCTATTGCCCTCGCTGTCGCTGTAGGCGCTGATTTCCGTAGAAGAACAATAGCTGTTACCTGAAACGTAGCCGTTGCTGTCTGCCGTAAAGGCAACTTTTTGCGTTCCCTGCGAAGTCTGCGAGCTCGTACTTCTCCCCGTACCGCCCGACGTTTCATACGTAGAGTTACTTGTATAACTCATACTGAACGTACAGGTGTAATTTAATACGCCTACGGCGGAAGCCCACTGCTCTGCGGTTACCTGTTCGCTAACAACTTCGGCAGTGCCGCTTGTATCGTCATCAGAGCTGTCATTGTTTGAACTGCCGTTTGAACTACTGGCTATTTCTGAACCACTGCCCGAACCGCTGTCTGAACTACTGACTATTTCTGATCCGCTGCCCGAACCGCTGTTTGAGCCGCTTGTTCCGCTGCCGCATGCAGAAAAAGCAACTACTCCTACCGTAAGCGCACTTGCAACCAATAATGCAAATACTGATACTTTTTTCATTATCCTGTTATCCTTTTTAAAATAAATTTAATTATATTTCTATAATTATGTAAATTATTATACTGCACAAGTTTGTGCAAGTCAAGAAAAATTCACAAGTTTGTGCAATAATTTGTGTATGGAAATTTGGGAAAGTCTGCGCGAATGCCGCGAACAACGCGGTCTTTCGCCGTTGGAACTTGCTAAAAAATTGCAAACGAGCCACCAAAATATTTACCGCTGGGAAAGCGGTCAGGTTCTGCCAAGCATAGAAATGTGTATTCGGCTTGCAGATTTTTACGATATAAGCTTAGACGAACTTGTGGGCAGAAAATTATAAAAAACGGGCGACGCCCGTTTTTTTAATTGACACGATTTTTTTCTATTACTTAACAGCAGTTAATCGTTTATCTTTGCGGCGCAAGATTGCTTTATAAATTTCGCCAACAAGTATTACCGAAAGCGACACACAGAATACTATAACCCACTGGACGGTGCTTAAACTGCACAGCCCGAACGCGTTTGCCACGGGCGGTATAACGCACAGCAGCACATTTACCGCCACGGCGGCGGCAACCGTTGCTATAAGCACCTTGTTTGTAAAAAATCCGCTGAACGCCGAATGTCTTTCAGACCGTATGTTAAACGCGTGGAAAAGCTCTAAAAAAGATATAGTCAAAAATGTCATGGTGCTTGCCGCAGCGTTGCCCCAAAGGTTGAGCCCTACGACGAACACCGCCACCGTTGCCGCCGTCATATATACGCCGAATAGAAGGACGGACAGCATAGACTGCCTGGAAAACAGTGCTTTTTCGGCACGCTCGGGCGGCCTTTTCATGGCATAGTCGTCGGCACGTTCTATCCCCAGTGCCAATACGGGGAAGCTGTCGGTTATAAGGTTTATCCATAAAAGCTGGGTTGAACGTAAAAATTCACAGTTCCAGAACACTATCGAGGCTATAAGTATAGAAAAAACTTCGGCAAGGTTGGTTGCTATAAAAAATTTTATCGTCTTTTTTATATTGGCGAATATCCGCCTGCCTTCGCGCACGGCGCTTACTATAGTAGTAAAATTATCGTCGGTTATAACCATATCAGAGGCGTTTTTTGTAACGTCAGTGCCGCTTATGCCCATGGCTATACCTATATCTGCCGTCTTTATGGAAGGCGCGTCGTTTACCCCGTCGCCAGTCATTGCAACCACGTTGCCGCCCTCCTTAAGATACTCCACAATCATATTTTTATGGGCGGGCGTTACACGGGCAAACACCGTACATCTTTTTACCGCCTGCCGCCAGCCTTCTTTGTCAAGGCGGTCAAGCTCCTCGCCCGAAATAACCTTTTCTGCGCTGTCGGCTATTCCTGCCTTTTTGGCTATTGCATAAGCTGTTTTTTTGTGGTCGCCCGTTATCATAACGGTGGTTATGCCCGCCGTCACACATTCTGCAACCGCCTCTTTAACGCCCTCTTTAAGCCCGTCCGCCATGCCGCAAAGGCCTGTAAAGGTAAGCCCTTCTTCCCTGATTTGCCCCGCATATATGCCGTAAGCAAAGCCTATAACCCTGAGCGCCCGCGAAGACATTTCCCCGCATAAAAGCTCTATCTTCTGCCTTTCAGTTTTTGTAAGCGGTCTTGTGCCGCCGCCGTCGCAGATGTAGGCACAGTGCTTTAATAAAACGTCGGGCGCTCCCTTTGTGTAGATGTAACAGCCGTCCGCCTGCCTTACCGCCACAGACATCATTTTCCGTTCAGAGGTAAAGGGCTTTTCCGCCAGCCTTTCCGCCGTGTATTCTGTTTTTTTGGCGGCGTAGTCCTTTATGGCAACCTCGGTAGGGTCGCCTATGTACGAGCCAGCCTCCCCCTTTACGTTCACGCAGGCGTGCATACAGTTAAGAAGAAAATTGGCGGCGGGATATGCCGCGTTTAACGGCTGCAAGCCGCAGGTTACCTGCACCGCCTTCATCTTATTTTCGGTAAGCGTTCCCGTTTTGTCCGTGCAAACGTAGTTACAGCCGCCCAAGGTTTCTACCGACTTTAATTTGCGTATAACCACGTTCTTTTTGCTCATACGCTGCACGCCCATAGCCATAATTATCGTTACCACGGCGGGCAGACCTTCGGGAATGGCGGCAACGGCTATCGCCACCGAAGTCATAAAGTTTTGCAATATGCCTACCCTGCGCACCACCAGCCCGAGTATAAATATAAAAGCCGTTATACACAGCACGAAAGCCGTTATAACCTTGCCCAGTTTGTTAAGGCTGTTTTCCAGCGGGGTGGGCGTGGGCTTTGCCTGCTGCAGCATACCCGCTATTTTGCCTATCTCGGTATTCATCCCCGTGCCCGTAACCACGGCGCATGCCGTTCCGCTCAATATATAAGAGGATGAAAAGAGCATACACGGTATGGCTGACGGGGCAAGATTTTCCCCTTGCACGGCGTCAGGACATTTTTTAACCCCGTTGCTTTCGCCCGTCAAGGCGCTTTCGTCGCATTTTAAATCGGCGCAGGAAAGTATGCGGCAATCGGCAGGCACTAAATCGCCTTCTTCCAAAGTTATAATATCACCCGCGACAAGGCTCTGGCTGTCGGCAAGAATATCTTTGCCGCCCCTCCTGCACTTTACCCTGCACACCGAAAGTTTTTTAAGGTTTTCTATCGCCCTGTCGGCGCGGAACTGCTGTGCCGTGCCCACTGCAGCATTTAAAAATATGATAAATAATATGATAAACGTGTCGGTAAGGTCTGAGCTGTCGCCCGATATAAAGGCAATCACGGCAGAGACAAAGGCAGCCACAATCAAAAGTATGGTCATCACGTCTTTGAACTGCGATAAAAACAGCTTGGCTATGCCGTCCTTTTTTTGCCTTTCAAGCGAGTTCGCGCCGTACTTTTTAAGCCGCTCCGCCGCCTCCCTTTCGCTCAATCCAAGCAGAGAGGAATTAAGGTAGCCAAGGGCTTTATCGGGCGGCACGTCGTAGAATTTCTGCATATTCACCTCGTCAATTATCTTAAATAATATTATTCGGCAGCCCGCGTGAATATTCAACTTTAATGCACAGTAAAAAAACGGACGGCAATGCGCAATTGCCGTAGGGATTTTTTAAGCAAATAAAAATTTAAAATTTTATAGTAATTGCACTTTCAAGCGAAAAAGTAAAGAGCGGCAATCGCCGCTCTTTACTTTTAGCTTTCATTTTTATACAAGATTTGTTTTATTGAGTATCAATGTGCTTACCGCACCAAGTCCTATGGCAAAAAGTATTCCGCCCGCAAGGCACATTATTACGTTTAATATGCCGCTGTCAAGCGGTGTAATCATAGGAATCATTGAAAATAACAGCATACCTGCGGCAAGGGACAGAAGAATTGACAGCCACAATTTTTGCTTTGCAATTATTGACATAACTGTGAATATAGCCACAAATAAGAGCATTAAAAGTATTTTTGACAGAATACACATAACAATTCCGTATGCGCCGGCTATTCCAGCGTCAAATGAAAGCCCGCCTATCGCACCGCCTATCATTGCCCCAATAAAATAGCAAATAAGCATTATCGCTCCGCCTGCAAAACCTGCCGTAGTTTTGGAAATGATATAATCGTATTTGCAGGGACGCACTGTAAAAAGATTTTTTGCGTAGCCGCTTCTGAAATCGTCGGCAATGAATATACAAACAAATACGGCGGATAAGAAATAAATAAGGTTTATATTGCACATACTTGTAAGACTCATAGATGAACTGTTTTCCGTGCTTAAAGAGGCTATAGACTGCCATACGTTTGTAAAACTCTCCACAGTGGTTTCAACCCCTGTTACGGGATCAACGGTCGTCCCCGAAGACATTGAAGTCATAACAAGTATAAGCACGGGTATCGCGAGGCTTATACCTGCCATTATATAGACGAGCGGCATAGTAAACATTCTGCGGAAGTCTGTTTTAAGCATACTTTTTATTGCGTAAAGTTTTTTCTGTTTTTCAAACTCTGCCATTTACTGTGCCTCCTTTTGTGAAATATCGGTATAATATTCCTCAAGCCCTATTTTTTGTTCGCAGATTTCACTCAACAAAATACCTTTCTGATAAAGATATGAAGTTACCGTTTCTGGATTAACCCCGTCGTATATGCGGATTAAACCGTTTTCTTCCGTAACTTGCGAATATTTCTGTAAAAGAATATTTTTTGTGTTTTGCATATCGTCAGATTTGAGCGATATATACGTGCGGCAATCGTTTTCAAGTTCCTGCGCAGTCATTTCCTTTATCATTTTGCCGCCCTTTATAATGCCGTAATGGGTGGCAATTTTTTCAAGTTCGCTTAATATATGTGAAGATATAAGCACCGTGCAACTGTAATTTTTTGTAATATCAGTAAGCACTTCGCGCATTATGCGCATACCATCGGCATCAAGCCCGTTGATAGGTTCGTCCAAAACCAAAAGGGCGGGATTTCCTAAAAGTGCCATCGCTATGCCTATGCGTTGCTTCATTCCCAAAGAGCAGTTTTTAAATTTGTTGGACGCCGAGCCTTCCATTCTGACTGTTTTAAGAACTCTGCGCACTTCCTCTTTTGCGTTTTTAATGCCGAGGTTTGCCGCCTGCAACAGCATATTGTTCCATACGCTGTAATTAGGGAAGCAGCCGGGTGATTCTATAAGAACGCCGATTTTAGCTCTTACATCAGGGTCGGTATAACTTTTTCCGAAAAGTTTAATTTCTCCGCCGTTTACAGGTAAAAGCCCGCAGATTATCTTTTCCGTAGTAGACTTGCCGCTGCCGTTTTCGCCTATAAAACCGTAAATAGCGCCTTCGGGTACGGTCATATTTAAACCGCACAGCGCTTGTTTCGCGCCAAAGGACTTTGTTAAATTTCTTATTTCTATTACGTTCATTTCGCGCCTCTCAATATATATCACGCTTATATAAAACCAGCGTTCCGAGTAAGTTATACACAACAGCCCATGCAACCGAACAAACAAGGCAAATCAGGACGTTTAAAACGTTTGCGGATAAGCAGGCGTAGACTGATGAGCCGTAGAGAAAAATATTCAGTGCGGAAGTGTTCCCGATAATTGCCGCCGCGCCGATGACGGGAATACCCGTGCCGAGCACGAAGCAAAGCGCTATGGAGATTCCGAATTTAGAGCGGAAAATTATATTTATAAAAGTGTAAAGACTTGCCCAGCCTATACTCATAATTAATTTTCCAAGTATGGCGCATACGAGTGAACCCGCGTTCACTGAAAACGAAAGCCCTGTAAACATCCCCGAAAGAACGCCTCCCAACAGATAAGTAAAGCACATACATATCATAGAAAACGCGCCCAGCACGGTTTTGCTCATCATATAGTCCTGTTTTTTCGCGTGCGTGGTAAACAGCTGTTTTACGTATCCGCTGCCAAAATCGTGCCCTATAAATATAGAAATCATAATACCGCCGAATATAAAAACCATATTCATATTAGCGTATTCGCCTATATTATTTACGATATATAAGGGCGAACTTGCGGCTATAATTTCCCACGCGTTTGAGAACATTCCCGCCGTTTCGCCTTCGCCCGTGGCTGACCCCATAGAGACCAGCGCGGGAATAATTGCGGCTATACATATAAAAATATAAAATAGCGGAGTATGAAACAAACGATAAAAGTCCACGCCGAGCATACTTTTAATCCGTTTGAAAAAACTTGGATTTTCAAATTGTAATTCTTTTATGTCTTCCATTTTAAGACGTCTCCTTTTTTGCTCATAAGTCCCACGTAGTATTCTTCCAGACCTACTTTGTTCTTTTTTATTTCCCTTACGGCTTGCCCGTTTTCTAACAGATACTTCACAATGCTCTCTGTATTTTCCACGTCGTAAACTATTATGCCGTTTTCGTCCAGTTCTACCGATTTAAACTGTTTTCGCAGCAATTTAATGGCGGCGGCGTTATCGTTTGTGTTTAACTTAACAAACACGCGCGATCTTGCGTCCATTTCCGCGGCGGAAAGTTCCTGTATCATTTTGCCCTGACGTATAACGCCGTAATGGGTGGCAATCTTTTCAAGTTCACCTAAAATATGCGAAGATATTAAGACGGTACAGCCGAGATTTTGCGTTATATCCACGAGTATTTCGCGCATAATGCGGCAGCCGTCGGCGTCCAGACCGTTTATAGGCTCGTCTAAAATGAGCAGTGCGGGATTGCCGAGCAGCGCCATAGCAATACCGATGCGCTGTTTCATACCGAGCGAGCAGCTTTTAAATTTTATACGCGCGTTATCTTCCATACGCACGATTTTAAGCACCCTGTTTATTTCGGCGGCGCGGTCGGGTATTCCTAAATTTAAAGCCTGCATCATAAGGTTTGCCCATACGCTTGAATTCGGGAAACACCCCGCGTTTTCTATAAGCGCTCCGACTTTCGCGCGGACGCCTGCATCCGTGTAATTTTTGCCGAATAGCTTTATTTCGCCGTTATCGGGTACAAGATGTCCGCATATAAGTTTTTCGGTGGTAGATTTCCCGCTGCCGTTTTCACCGATAAAGCCATAAATCGCACCCTGACGCACTGTCATGTTTAAATTGTCCACGGCGTACAAACCGCGAAAAGATTTTGATAATCCCGTAATTTCTATTGCATTCATTATTTTTTCCTTGTATTGTTTTTAATCTTATGGAACATTATTGCTTCCGTATTCTTTTGAGAGTGTTCTAAAAGTAATTTCAGCCGTTTGTCATTGTCCTTTGCTGATAAAAATTCATTAAAATCATCGGAAGTTATAACGGCTATATTACTGTCTTGCACGTTTTTATTTTTGCTCATAAAAGCGCCTTGTGTTAAATATCGTGCTTAATTATTTTATCAGCAGGTGTTTCAAATCTTATTGCACCGCTGTAATTGCAAGATATTCCTGAATCTTTTATTTTTTTACAGAATGCTTCAGCATACACACTGTTTGAAAAACTCTGTTTTATAATTATATTGAACTTATTACCACACGAAACCATGTTTATTCCAAGCCCAATTGTTCCTGAATTGTACAGGTAAATGCTATCAATATATTTTTGATTACATCCGAGAATAAATTGACCAAGATAGCTTATTACATAGGTTTTTAACGACATTCCTTCAAAAAATGCCATAATCTTTTGCTTTTCATCATACCCATTTAAACGGTCGAGTTTGTCAAACAGTCCAAGCATTGCGCAAGCCTCTCTTTTACAATAATCTGGATCTCGTTGTTCATTTAAAAGTTTTCTATACTCAGTTGCCTGCTCTATTAACGGTTTATTCTGAAATTGTCTGTCATATGGTAAAATCATTGTTTTAACGCAATTTTTAAAAGTATTTTCACAGCCTAATGCACTTCGCATATCCGTAGCAATATTAGCGTTTATTACCTTGTCCCTTTCGGGATACATTTCACCAATAACGCTATTCATTAAAAGAGACAACAATATAACAGGCGTAGCATTGTTGCGTTTACAAACTACCATAAATTCATCGTGGTCTAAAGCAATTTCAAATCGGTAATCGCCCTCGGCGTTTATGTCTTCAGGCAAACAAAAAGCATCGCGGCTTAGCGAAATATATTCCTTATTCTCGTCGTAGGTATATCTCTCAATAAAAGGATCTGCGGTTTCGTTTTCTAAAAGTTTATCATCTGAATAACGTATGCCATCAACACGTTCTCTTGAATTGTATCTTTCTGCACAATAATACCATATCAATGTTTCTATGAAGGGCTTAATTCCCCTGCCGTCGCATAATGCGTGATGGAAAGATATATATATTGATTTTTTATAATACGTTATATCTATAAGATGATAATTGCACTCTATGCCGCCTAATTTTATAAGTTTATCCGTTTTTCTTGCCACGAGTGCAACATTGTTTTGCACAATGTAAAAATCCCCGTCCTTTTCAATTATCTTCGTGTTTAAATACGGATAGCGCTTTATCGTTTCACTTAATGCTCTCGTAAGACAGTCGCCGCGAACATTTTGTATAAGCCTTATTTCTAAAACTTCACTTTCCATACCATGTTTTTTGTATAAATAACTTTGCCCGGATCGGATTTTTTCATTGCTTCCGTCTTGAGTGGAGCCCGTCTGCTTTATAAGCATATCTTTTTCGCTTTCTTTTAAGTATTTTAATATCTTACCTATTAAATTTTGAATTTTTAACTCTATATAAATTTATAAAAAGCATCTTCTGTTGCTTTCTATAAAAAATTATAGTATAATAGACATATAAACACAACAACAAAAAGACATTTTTGTGTTGATTTCTAAAAAAGGGCTGTATAGGTATGAACAGAGCTCAATCAAAATTTCACAACACGTCGATAAAAATGCAGAATGCACTGGTTCAGTTATTAGACGAAAAATCTTTTAATAACATATCCGTTTCTGATATATGTAAAAAAGCGGAAGTAAATCGCTCTACATTTTATTCTCATTACGAAAATGTCTACGAACTGCTTAAAGAAATTCAAAGTGACAGCATAAAAGCCTTTGAAACAAAAATGAATAAACAAACAGCTCTTGACAATATTGACTATAAAGAACATAAGGATCTCGTTTTTATAACCCATGAATACCTTATTCCTTACCTTGAATTTATAAAAACAAATAAAAAACTTTATAACATATATATGGATAATTTTCAAATATTTAATGGTACAGAATACGAAAATAACCTTATAAATAGTCTTCTACCCGTAATGCTGAAAAGCATTAACGATAAAAATATTGCCGACTATATGTTGCGCTATTTTTTAGGCGGGATTAACAATATAATAAAAAAATGGATTGACCATGATTGTGAGGATGATATTTTACTTATATGCGAAATAATAATTTCCTGCGTTCTTCCAAATGGTATTTAATAAAAATTAGAATAAATTTTAAAACAAATGTTTGACAAATGTCAATTTTGGTGTATAATATAAGTATAGGACTTAATGCTTTCTATGATAAGCCAATAATAATATCGGTTGCGGGAAGCGTCTCCGCATAGTTCCCGTAATGTTACGGGAGATGAACCTGAGCCGAAAAATTAAGGGCGAAGACAGGGCATTATAAGTGTACGATTTTTTATAAAACCGCATCTTCGCTTGGTTGAGTTACGCTCGGAAAACGACGGGGTTGACGTTGTTTATTGAGGTTTTATTCCTAATGCGATCCCAGCTCTATCCAAGTTTCAACCTATACGGCGATAGGTTTTATTGTGGTACAAAAAAATATATAGTACCACTGTCCACGGCAGGGATATTTGTAAATATTTCTGTCGGAAGTAAGGACTGCCGCGATTCCGTGAGCAAATGCTCTGCGGCAGGCGTTTTGACTACTTTTTAAAGAAGCCAAGACGTGGGTTTTATTGTGGTACGCAAAATTATAGTACCACTGTCCACGGCGGGGATATTTGTAAATAATTTCTGTCGGAAGTAAAGACTGCCGCGATTCCGTGAGCGTATGCTCTGCGGCAGGCGTTTTGACGGTTTTTTAAAAAGGTCAAAGCGTGGGCTTTTTTGTGATACAATTTTTTCGCAAAAATGAGCGAAAAAATGAGAATTGTGTGTTTATTGATACGCAAAGACCGTATTACTAAATTACGCAAAACAGCCCTGTTTTAAGCGTTAAAGTCGTAAAAAATGCTTAAATCGGATGTGGCAAAAACGAGAGAATAACCTGTTCTCTAATCGTCGTTATGGAGGACGGCAGAAAACCGCCGTAACTACAACTAAATAGAATGGCTGACCGCCATAGAACATTACGTTAAATAAGGTCTGAAGTCGGTTGCAGGCGCGGCACAGTATTCTTTTTAAGGCTTTTATCCGTGTGCAGGTACACGGCGATAACGGCGATAAAACTGCAGATATCGGCGGCGGGCATAAAGAACGGAAGCGCGTATAAACCGAATAAAGCGGGTAATAAAAGCGCGAAACCTATCCCGAATATGAATTCCCTTAACACAGCGAGAACAGAGGCTGCTTTTGCCCTGTCGAGCGACTGCAGATATATGCTGTAGCCCTTATTTACGCACGCAAGCGGAAGAAGGCAAAGCTGCCCGCGTATAAACCATACGCCGAAATCCAGATAATACGTGCTTTCGTGCCCTGCCCCGAACAGCGTCATAAGCTGCAGCGGCAGCGTTAAAAAGATTATTGACGAAATTAACCCCACGATAGCTTGTATAACCAGCATCCGTTTTGTAAGCCCGCGTACTCTTTCCGTATTTCCGGCGCCCCAGATTGTACGAGGCTATAGGCATACAGCCCGCGGCGAGCCCCGCCGAGATTGATATGGTTATTTGGAAAAATTTGGAAACTATCCCCGCGATGGTTAAAGGTATCTGCGCATACTGCGCCTGGCTGAAAATTTCGTCCATAGCACCGTATTTGTTTGCCATATTGTTGGTAACCAGCATTGAAAAAACTATGGATATTTGTGCGAAGAAATCGGAAACGCCGAGGCTCCATATTTTGAAAGTCATTTTTGGTATAAATTTAAAACAGCTTCTATCGAGCGGCGTCTGCTTCATTCTGAAGAGATATATTATACCTAAGACTGCCGAAACGATTTGCCCCGCTATTGTGGCAAGCGCCGCGCCCGTCATACCCCATTTTAAAACGTAGATACAAATCGGATCGAAAATAACGTTGATTCCCGCGCCGATAAGCAAAGTCGCCATTGCGTAGCGCGGACTGCCGTCAGCCCTGATTATCGGGTTCATAGCCTGACCAAACATATAAAACGGGATTCCGAGAGTTATATAAAAGAAATACTCTTTTGAAAATTCAAACGTCTCCCCGTTTACATCCGCGCCGAAAAGTTTTAAAATCGGATTCGCGAATATAAGATATACAGCCGTCAAAACTAAACTTACGGCTATCACCGATATAACCGCGTTGCCCACGCCGCTTGCCGCCGAGCTGTTGTCTTTTTTACCTAAATGCAGGCTTACGAATGTGCAACACCCGTTGCCAATCATAACGGCTATGGCTATAGCGATAACCGTCATAGGAAACACAGCCGTGTTGGCGGCGTTGCCGTTGGAGCCGAGATAGGCGGCGTTTGAGATAAATAACTGGTCAACGATGTTATACAGCGCCGCGACTACCATAGCTATTACGCTTGGCACGGCGTATTTTATAATAAGTTTACCGAGACGCTCGGTTTCAAGCGCGTTTTTAGTATCAGTTTCAGCCATTTTATTTTCTGTCCTTTATCGGAATTATTCATTGTGGAGCAATTGTACGCTTATCTTTTTAAATAGTCAACTGATATCGGGACGAATAAGATGAAATAAAGGTAAAACATTTCAGACGATTAACTACTAAAAGCCAAACATAAATTACAACAAAATAGAATGGCTGACCACCATAGAACAATATGTTAAATAAGGTCTGAAGTCGGTGATGAGTACGTTTACTCTCGTCGGCTTTTTGCGTGTCTTTTTACGGCAACAATACCCATACCTTTCGGTGTGGATATAGGCAAATATAAAACAAAAATCGGAGGAGAAAACTATGACTATAAGACCACCATGAATTACAAAATCATAACAAAATCACAGCAAACTTGCATAGGGGGAAACCGTGCATTTTGCGGTATAGCGAGGAACGCAAGTGGCAAGCCACTTGCCGCGTTTATAACGCGCCTC
>JAJQII010000122.1 GCA_021199295.1 Clostridia bacterium | reverse complement strand
TTCTGCAAAATTCGTATGTCGTTAGAAAATTTATAGGCGCTCTGGGCAATCTGGGAAAGAACGCAGAGCACGTTGTAGTCAAATTTCCTGGGATAAGTCTGCCCCGTAACTCCGTAAACTTTATCGCAGCCCATTTTAGCCACTACTTTCTTTTCAAGTTCCTTTACTTTTTGTTCGTCACCGTCAAAAAGTTCCATAAAACTTGCCTGTGTGCCCGTTGTACCTTTTACTCCCCTCAGTTTGAACTGGCTGTAAAGGTTTTCAAGGTCGGCATAATCCATTTCAAGATCCTGAAGCCAAAGCGTAGCACGTTTGCCTACCGTGGTAAGCTGGGCAGGCTGCAAATGAGTAAAGCCGAGCGTCGGGAGCGATTTATACTTAAGGGCAAACGCACGGAGTTTATCCATAACGTTTACCAGTTTTGCTTTTATAATATCAAGAGCGTCCTTTATTATAATAAGCTCGGAATTGCAGTCCACAAAACAGCTTGTCGCGCCAAGGTGTATAATGCCTGCAGCAGATTTAGCCTGGTCGCCATACGCATGCACGTGCGCCATTACGTCGTGGCGCACTTCACGCTCATATTTTGCGGCAACGTCAAAATTTACGTCGTCAGCATATTTTTTAAGCTCGTCTACCTGATTTTGCGTAATATTGAGACCGAGTTCCATTTCCGATTCAGCAAGCGCTATCCACAGCTTGCGCCATAACTTAAAGCGCTTATCGTCGGAAAAATTTTCAGCCATTGCACGGCTTGCATATCGGGTTATTAAAGGATTGGAATAAACAGTATTATCTGCCATAAGTTCTCCGTTTTAAGTTAATTAATCTTTTTTATCTTCTTGGTGCAATTTATCCTTTTCTTCGTCTCCGCCTGTTTTTCTTCTTATAAATAAAAGATAAAAGGCAAGTACCGCGGCAGACACAAAAGTATCCGCACAGCCCACCGCGAGTATAATAATTCCGATAAGGCCGACAATACCGCTTGAAGATGAATTTATGCCTGCTAAATAAGTAACAAGCCCTGCGATAACGCATACAAGCCCTGCCGCTATAAAAGAACAGATAAATATTATTGAGTATTTTTTACCGTTCATTTTAACACTTTTTGGGTTCGGGGTACTTCTGCCCGAATGTTTCTGCCGTTACTTTTGCCATTATCTGCGGTTTTAACGGTTTATCATTCATACCCGTACGAACGGAAGCAATCTCGTCTACCACGTCCATTCCTTCTATCACGCAACCGAATGCCGCGTACTGTCCGTCGAGGTAAGAGGCATTTTTGTGCATTATAAAAAATTGTGAGCCTGCACTGTCGGGGATCATAGTTCTTGCCATAGAGAGTACCCCGCGGGAATGTTTAACATCATTTTGTTTAAACCCGTTAAGGGCAAACTCACCCTTTATGCAATACCCGGGACCGCCTGTGCCGTTACCCGCAGGGTCGCCGCCCTGTATCATAAAGCCGCTGATAACCCTATGGAATGTAAGCCCGTCGTAATAACCGCTGTTTACCAGGCTGAGAAAGTTATTCACAGTGTTGGGAGCTTTATCGGGGTAAAGTTCCGCAACAATCTTTTTACCGTTTTCCATTTGTATTGTAACTATAGGATTTGCCATAAAACCACCTTAATAATTATTCTAAATCAGAAAATTTATCTAACTGAACAGATGCCTCTTTAAACAGCCTCAGGGAAAAATTATCGGGGTAACCTTCTTTAAACACTACCCGTTTTATACCTGAGTTTATTATAATTTTAGCGCATATTACGCACGGCTGGTGGGTACAATAAAGCGTGCAGCCTTCTACACTGCTGCCTACGCGCGCCGCCTGGATTATAGCGTTCTGCTCGGCATGGACGGCATAACATATTTCCTGCATCGTACCGCTCTTTATGCCCATTTTGTTGCGCAGACATTCACCCTTATCCACACAGCTTTCTATACCCTGCGGAGCGCCGTTATAACCCGTGGCGATTATTCTTTTATCGCGCACGATTACCGCGCCGACGTGCCTGTCAGGCTTAAAACAGCTTGACCAGCCGCCGATATGCTCGGTAAGTTCCATAAATCTTTTATCCCATTTATCCATTTAAAGCACGCCCCTGTTACCTACTGTATTCATTGTAACACCTTTTTAATGAAAATGCAATTTTTTAATATTAACCTGTTTGAGATTATTTGGCTTTGTTTATAAAATATCTGTAAATTAAAAATATTTTTAATCGGAGGCATTCTTCAAATGAACATAAAACCTTTGTTCGATAAAGTTGTTGTCGAACCCCTTAAGGCAGAAGAAAAATCTAAGGGCGGTATTATTCTTACCGCCGCCGCTCAAGAAAAACCCGCGACCTGCGTCGTTATCGCAGTAGGCCCCGGCGGAATAATTGACGGCAAAGAAATTACCATGCAGGTAAAACCCGGTGATAAAGTGCTTCTTTCCAAGTACAGCGGAACAGAAGTTAAAGTAGACGGCAAAGAGTACACGATAATCCGCCAGAGCGATATACTGGCTATAGTTGAATAATTCAGGAGGCATTATAAAAAATGGCTAAACAGATTAAATATGGCGACGACGCCAGAAAATCACTTGAAAAAGGCGTAAACGTAATTGCGGATACCGTAAAAATTACGCTTGGCCCTAAGGGCAGGAACGTTGTTCTCGATAAAAAATTCGGCGCACCCCTTATCACAAACGACGGCGTTACAATCGCAAAAGAAATAGAACTTGAAGACCCGTTCGAAAATATGGGCGCTCAGCTTGTGAAAGAAGTTTCCACTAAGACGAACGACGTTGCAGGCGACGGTACTACCACCGCTATGCTGCTTGCGCAGGCTATAATCCGCGAAGGACTTAAAAACCTTGCCGCAGGTGCTAACCCTATAATTCTTAAAAAAGGTATTTCTGCCGCGGTAGATACCGCCGTAGCTAAAATAAAGTCAATCTCTAAACCCGTAGAGAACAAACTCGGGATTTCCCAGGTAGCTTCCATTTCCGCAGGCGACGAAAAGATCGGCGAACTCATTGCAAACGCTATGGAAATTGTCGGCAAAGACGGCGTTATCACCGTTGAAGAAGGCAAGACGATGAACACGGAACTTACCACTGTAGAAGGCATGCAGTTCGACAGGGGCTACGCTTCGGCTTACATGGTAACAAATACTGAAAAAATGGAAGCCGTTCTGGATAATCCTTATATCCTTATTACGGATAAAAAGATATCTACCCTTCAGGAGATACTTCCCATAATAGAACCTATCGCACAGCAGGGCGCAAGGCTTCTTATAATCGCAGAGGACGTAGAGGGCGACGCATTGGCTGCCCTTGTTGTAAACAAACTCAAAGGCGTTCTTAACTGCGTTGCAGTAAAAGCCCCCGGCTTCGGCGACAGAAGAAAGGCTATGCTCGAAGATATAGCCATCCTTACAGGCGGTACGGTTATATCTTCCGACCTTGGCTACGAATTCAAAGATGTTACCCTTGATATGCTGGGCAGAGCATCTTCAGTTAAAGTTGATAAAGACAACACTACTATCATCAACGGCGCTGGCGAAAGCGAAGATATCAAGGCAAGGGTTGCATCTATCAAGGCACAGATTGCAGAAACTACTTCAGATTACGATAAAGAAAAGCTTCAGGAACGCCTTGCCAAACTTGCAGGCGGCGTAGCCGTAATTAACGTTGGCGCTGCAACCGAAGTTGAAATGAAAGAAAAGAAACTCCGCATAGAAGACGCGCTTTCAGCTACAAGGGCTGCCGTAGAAGAAGGCATTGTTCCCGGAGGCGGCGTAGCTCTTCTCTCCTGCATACCCGAAATAAAGAAACTTGCCGACAGCCTTGAAGGCGACGAAAAGACAGGTGCAAACATTGTGCTTAAAGCCATTGAAGAGCCTGTACGCCAGATAGCGGCAAACGCCGGGTTAGACGGTTCTGTTATAGTAAACAATATTCTTACTTCCAAGAAGGCTAATTATGGCTTTGACGCACTTAAAAACCAGTATACGGATATGGTTGAAAGCGGCATCATAGATCCCACCAAGGTAAGCCGTTCGGCATTGCAGAACGCAGCAAGCGTTGCCGCTACCCTTCTTACTACAGAGAGCATTGTTACCGATATTCCCGAACCCCCTGCACCCGCAGCACCTAACCCCGATATGGGCGGAATGTATTAATAACTAAACAACGGCACAAAAACGGCTTGCGAGAGTTTTCGCAAGCCGTTATCTTTTTATTATAAATTATTTAAAATCTTAGACAGCGCGTATCTGCCATGTTCGTAAGAGAGTCCGCCTTGGAAATAAGCTATATAGGGCGGTTTTACTGGGCCGTCGGCAGACAGCTCGATAGACGCACCCGATACAAACGTTCCCGCCGCCATTATAATTTTATCGTCGTAGCCTGGCATATCCCACGCTTCGCAGGCAACAAAACTGTCTACAGGAGAGGCGTACTGCACTTCGCGTATAAAATTTACCATCTTTTGCTCGTCGTTAAACTCTATAGCACGTGTTATGTCGTAAGGGGTTTTATCCGCAGAAGGGTAATTTTTATAGCCAAGCCCGTCAAGCGCCGTACCTATCAGCAGACTGCATTTTAACGCCTGGGCAACTGTATGCGGGGCGGCAAAAAAACCTTGGTAATAATACTGGTAACCGAGAGCAAAAGAACCCACTTCAAGACCTATAGACGGGGCTGTCAGCCTTTTACCTATCATATCAATGTATTTTTCTTTGCCGCAGATATAACCCCCTGTCTGCGCAAGCCCGCCGCCGGGATTTTTTATAAGCGAACCCGCGATAATATCAGCACCAACTTCGCAGGGCTCTTTAGTCTCGACAAATTCCCCGTAACAATTATCAACAAATATACAGCCTTCAAAACCGCATTGCCTTACAAAGCTGCATATTTCTCCTATCTGCCCGCAGGAAAAAGCGTCGCGGAGCTCGTAACCGCGTGAACGCTGGATATATACGACTTTTACCCCTTTTTTAATTTCTTCTGCAATTTTATCACGGTCAAAAGCGTCTTTTTTTAAATCGACACAACTGAAATTTACCCCGTAATCTTTAAGCGAGCCGTTACCTTCGCCGTATATAACACCGCGTATGGTATCGTACGGCATCCCGCTTATACATAAAAGTGTATCGCCGGGACGCAAGAGCCCGAAAAGGGCAACGCTTAGCGTATGCGTGCCCGAAAGAAGATGGGGCGAAACAATGCCTGCTTCCGTCCTGAAAGCCGTAGCAAAGACTTTACCCAATGTATCCCTGCCGTCATCGCCGTACCCGTAGCCTGTAGTCCCGTTAAAATGCCTTGCGGCAATCCTGTGCTGCGCAAAAGCCTCGGCTACTTTTACCTGGTTATAATACGCCACCTTATCTATTTCTTTAAACCTTTTATCAAGTTTATGCTCACATTCCTCTATATATTTTTCAACATTCTGCATTATAAAAAAGCTCCAAAATATTTTCACAAGTGGCTTCTTCTGGCTTAAGCCATTTAATTCCGTCAAGTTTTTTAAAAAAAGTTATCTGCCTTTTGGCATATCTGCGCGTATTTTGTTTGATTATGTCACGCATAGTACTTTGATTTTTACCATTTTTTAAACATTCAAGCACTTCTTTATACCCGATCGCCTGCATACAGCGGCATTTTTCGTCTATGCCGCGGGATAAAAGATTTTCCACCTCCGAAACAAGCCCTCGGCTGAACATTTCTTCTACCCTTGTTTCTATTCGGGAATATAAAACTTCCCTCGGGTAATCCACAGCAACCGCCAGATAATCAAAACGCTTTGTTTTACCATCGTCAAGATCTGACTTTTTTTGTCCGCCAGCCTCGTAAATTTCCAAGGCGCGTATCACCCTTTTTACATCGTTGGGGTGAAGTCTTTCCGCCGTTTCAGGATCAGCTTTACATAGAAGAGAAAAAAGGTATTCCCTTCCCTTTTCCCTTTCTATCATAATATATTTATTCCTTAGATTTTCGTCTGCGGCAACGCCGCCGTAACTGAAGTCAAACAACAGCGAGTTTATATAAAACCCCGTTCCGCCACATATTACGGGAACTTTTCCTTCTTTCAGCGCGTTATTTATAATGGGCAGCGCCGTGTTGCAATAATCAGAAACGCTGTAATCGGCAGTAGGCTCGGCAACGTCAATCATATAGTGCGTAACGCCCTGCATTTCTTCTGCCGTAGGTTTAGCCGTACCGATATCCAGCCCTTTATAAACGAGCTGCGAATCGGCAGAAACAACAACACCGCCTGATTTTTTCGCGCAAGCCGCCGCAATCGCCGTTTTACCCGTTGCGGTAGGACCGCATACAACAAGCACCTTAGCCAATTTAAACAATCCTCTTGAACATTTTTTCTATCTGGTACTTGGTAAGTTTTACCGCGACAGGTCTGCCATGGGGACATTTAAGCCCCATATCGCCATTCATATCTTTTATTAAGTTATCAGCTTCTTCCTGAGTTAAAACTTTTCCGCCTTTTATTGCATGTTTGCACGCCTTCATTGCTATCTTATCTTTTAAGACATCTGTAAGTTTTACAGACTTCAGTTCGTTTATATCAGAAAGCAAGTCGTCGAAAAATTCTTTCAGGTTGATATCCTGAAGGTCGGCAGGTATTTCATTAACCCTGTAAGACGTCATGCTGAACGGTTCTATATCGAAACCCATTTCGCGTATCACAGATAAATTTCTCTCTAAGAAAGCGTTTTCTTCTGACGTAACGCTGAAAAGGTAAGGCACAAGCATCCCCTGCCTTGCAACACATCTCTTTTCCATTTGGGCTTTTAGTCTGTCAAAAATAAGCCTTTCGTGTGCAGCGTGCTGGTCTATCAGATAAACCTCGTTGCCGATTTCGTACAACAAATAGGTATTAAACAGACTGCCTTTAAAAGTATAAGTTCTACAGGATATATCTTCCTGCTTTGCCGCATTTTCCTCTTTCGGGTGTTCGGCATAAATATCGTATGGATTATAACTTACAGATAATTTATTATCCTTTTCAGTTTTGTTGCCGTAATAAGTAAAAAGCGAATATTCTTTTTCCCCGTCGACAAAAACAGGTTCTTCGTTAACCAGTTCTTCAGGAACGTTATTTTTAGGCTCGTCTTTGTAAATTTCACTCTTTATGGGTTGCTTTTTAGCCAGTTTTTCGGGTAAATTCTCCCATTCTTTGGGTCTTTCAGGAACAACTACCGGTTTTAGCGGCATTGTTGACTGTACGTCGGGAATATAACCGCTTTCGATTACAAAATCGGCAGCTTTTGCCGTACCGTCAAGCACATTAGACAGCACCGTATAAACGGCATGGTAAATTTTATGGTTATCTGCAAAACGGACTTCTGCCTTATTGGGATGAACGTTTACGTCTACCTCGTCTGACGGAACGTCTACAAAGAGTACGTAAAGCGGAAATTGCCTGTGCATGGTATAACTTTGGTAGGCAACTTTTACAGCCACCGACACCGTTTCGTTTAAAATATATCTGCCGTTGATAAACAAATGCTGGCTGCTTTTATTCGGCTTAAAATAATTCTGGTTGCTTATAAAACCATGTATTTTTACGCCTTCGCACTCGGCTTTTATTTTAAAACACTGCGAAATTACTTTATAGCTGTAAATCTGCGCAAACGCCTCGTCTAACCCGTTGCCGAAAGACTGTAAGATAAGTTTACCTTCTGAAAAATATTTAAAGGAAATATCGGGATTGCCTAAAATAAACTGCGTAATGCAAGCCGTTACAAAGCCAAGTTCCTGCTTATCGCTCTTTAAAAACTTAGCCCTTGCAGGAGTGTTATAAAAAAGATTATGCACGGTAACTTCCGTTCCCTTTTCTAAAGCGGCAGGTTCAGTTTTACCTATATAGCCGCCTTCACACACCACCCTGCAAGCCTGGTTACCCTCGGTTACAGATACAATTTCCGTCACAGAAATTGCCGCTATGCTCGCGAGCGCCTCACCCCTGAAACCAAGGGTTTTTATATCGTCGAGGTCTTCTACACAGCTGACTTTGCTTGTGGCATGCGACATAAACGCCGACCGCATATCGTCCGGTTCTATGCCGCAGCCGTCGTCACACACTTTAATAAGCTGTATGCCTGACTTTTCCACATAAACGGAAATTTCTTTAGCGCCTGCGTCTATGGAATTTTCCACAAGTTCTTTTATTGCCGATGCAGGGTTAGCGACAACTTCGCCTGCCGCTATTCTGTTGTAAATATCCTTTGTAAGTAAGTTTATTTTTGCCATCAAAACGCTCCCTGTATACGCGTAATACTTTATCCTTTAACCTTTTCAACCAAATCAGACAAAAGAATAAACGCCTGCATGGGGGAAAGATTGTTCATATCAGTCTGCATAAGAATGTTTTCCACTTCAGAATATTGCTTTTCTTCATTATCAGAAGGCTCTGCTTCTTCAGCGATTTTATCTTTACGCTCTACAAGTTTTAAAATTTCTTTCGCCCGCGAAGTAATCTCCTTGGGAACTCCCGCGAGAGAGGCAACCTCTATACCAAAGCTGCGGTTTGCTCCCCCGCGCATAATTTTACGCATAAAAACTATTTCGCCGTTTACCTCTTTTACGGCAATTTTATAATTCTTAACGCCGCCGATGCGCTTTTCAAGTTCGGTAAGCTCGTGGTAATGGGTGGCAAACATAGTTTTTGCCCCTACCTTTTGGGTAAGGTGTTCTATAACCGCCCACGCTATGCTAAGCCCGTCGTAAGTACTCGTGCCTCTGCCCACCTCGTCTAAAATAAGCAAACTGCTTTTAGTGGCGTTCTGCAAGATAGAGGCTACTTCTATCATCTCTACCATAAACGTGCTTTGGTCAAAAATAAGGTTATCGCTTGCGCCTATTCTTGTAAAAATTCTGTCCGTAATTGGTATTTCGGCATACTTCGCTGGAACAAAACAGCCTAAATGAGCCATAAGAGTTATAAGCGCCGTCTGCCTCATATACGTGCTTTTGCCCGCCATATTAGGCCCTGTAATAATCATTGTGCGGTTTTCGCCCTCGTCGAGAAGGGTATCGTTGGGGATAAACCTCTCCTTAGAAATCCTTTCAACAACGGGATGCCGCCCCTCTTTAATAACCAAAGGCTTGTCGCTCTCTACCATTACAGGACGGACGTATTTGTTGCTTTTTGCTACCTGCGCAAAGGATACATACATATCCAAAGCGGCTATAGCGCCTGAAAGTACTTTCAGCTTGTTTATATTGGCGGCGAGCACGTCCTTTATTTCGTCAAACAGGGCAGATTCAAGTTTTAACGCTAAATCTTCGCTGTTTAATATCTTTTCTTCAATTTCCTTCAATTCTTCTGTAGTATACCTTTCGGCATTGGCAAGCGTCTGCCTGCGCTGGTAATTTAAGGGAACTTTATCTTTAAACGACTTGGAAACTTCTATATAATACCCGAAAACGCGGTTATAATTTATTTTTAACGTACGTATACCCGTTGCATCCCTTTCGCGCGATTCTATGCGCAAAATTATATCTTTACCGTTGTTTTTTATATTTCTGAGTTCGTCGAGCTTGGCGTTATAGCCGCTGTTTATATAGCCGCCGTCCTTTAAAAGCACGGGAGTGTTTTCCGCCACAATAGCCTTATTTATAAGTTCGGCTACTGCGCTAAGATCGCATAGTTTTTCCCGAACGTCTTTTAATGCAGCCGAAGTAAAACCCGAAAGCTGCATGCGGATATTGGGTATAACCTCTAACGAACGGGCAAGGGCGATACAGTCGCGGGGCGTAATATTCCCGTTGGAAATTTTACCCGAAAGCCTTTCTATATCCTTAATTTCAGTGAGCTGCTCCCCTACCGATAGCATTACAACAGGTGAGTTGAAAAATTCTTCTACGCCGTCAAGGCGGTAATTTATTCTTTGTATATCGTTAAGCGGCGATAATATCGTGCTTTGCATAAGACGAGCGCCCATACCCGTTTTAGTCTTATCTAAAAGCCATAAAAGCGAGCCGTAGCGCTTGTTTTCTGCAATGGATTTTACAAGTTCAAGATTTTTTATAGCCGAAGGATCGAGCATCATAAACGAGTCGTCGGCAATGTATTTTATACTGTCAATATTTTTAAGCGCATGCTTTTGCGTATCCTTAAGGTATTCTGTAAGAGCCCCCGCTGCACTTACCGCCCCGTTATGCCCGTACACAGGGAAGGCGGAAAGCGTATTCGCCTTAAACTGTTCTTTAAGGATATTTTCAGCATTGGGGTAATTATATGCCCAAGCGGGATAACTTGAAAATTTAGGCAAAACATTCCGTGTGACTTCAGGGGCGTTTTTACTTGCGAAAAGCATATCGTCGTTGCAGATAATCTCTTTAACGGAAAGTTTTACCATATGAGAAATTGCCTGCTGAACAGCGTTATCGCCCGTAAAATCGGTAGCGCAAAGTTCGCCCGTCGCGATATCTGCCCACGCGAGGGAAACGTTCCCGCCGTTTAAATACGCACTGCATATATAGTTAGACTGGCGCTCGTCAAGCTGTTTTTCGTCGGTCAAAGTTCCTGCGGTAACCACCCTTACAACATCGCGGGCAACCATATTTCTGCCCTTTACCGAAGCGGGATCTTCAAGCTGTTCGCATATTGCAACCTTTTCCCCTAAAGAGACGAGCTTGGCGATATACGTATCTGCCGCATGGTAAGGCACGCCGCACATAGGGGCTCTTTTTTCCAATCCGCAATCCCTGCCAGTAAGCGTAAGGTCAAAGAGCTTGGAAACCTTTTCGGCATCCTCGAAAAACATTTCGTAAAAGTCGCCTAATCTATAAAAAATCACGCAATCTTTATACTTATCTTTTATAGAAAGATAATGTTGCATCATTTGTGAAAGCGCCATAAATTCTCACCTTATCTTTTCACCGTAAAGCGAAACGCCGTTTGCTTCAGTAATTTTAATATTTACAAATTCGCCGACAGGGTTTTCTTCACTCTTAAAGTAGCCCATTCTGCCGTATTCGTCCCTTCCGAGGAATATATCTTTCTTTTCGTCGTAGCCCTCGCACAGAATTTCACAGGTTTTGCCAACGTATTTTGCGCTTTGTTCCCTTGTCTGGCTGTTCACAAGTTCTACAAGCTCCATTATACGCGCCTTGGAAATATCTTCAGGTATCTGGTTATCCATCTGCGCGGCACGCGTACCCTGCCTTGGCGAATATACAAACGTGAATGCCGACGAATACCCTACCTCTTTTACAAGGTTTAACGTATCTTTAAAATCCTCGTCCGTTTCGCCGGGGAAGCCCACAATAAGGTCGGTAGTTACCGTGCAATCGGGAATATATTTTTTTAAAATTTCTATCTTTTCAAGGTACTGTTTAGACGTATAGCGCCTGTTCATAGCCTTTAAAATACGGTCAGAACCGCTTTGCACGGGCAAATGTACATTGTTGCATATTTTAGGATTGGCTGCTATTACTTTTACCAGATCTTCAGAAAAATCTTTGGGGTGGCTGGTCATAAATCTGAGGCGGAATTTGCCGTCGAAAGAGGCGATACTGTTTAAAAGAGACGGGAACGAAGCCCCATCTATTCCCTTGCCGTAAGAATTTACGTTCTGCCCGAGCAAGGTAATTTCTTTATATCCGTCTTTTACAAGCCCCTGCGCCTCGGCAAGAATATTTTCAGGAAGCCTGCTCCTCTCCCTGCCGCGCACATAAGGAACTATGCAATAACTGCAAAAATTATCACAGCCGTACATTATGTTTACCCACGCATTGGGATAGCTTGTACGCAAAGGATTGTCCCCTTCGGTTACCTCGCCGCCGTCAGTTATTTCCACTACAGACTTTTTGCCTGAACGTTTTTCTAATATCAGCTCTTTAAGGTTGCCAAGGTTGTGCGTGCCGAAAATTATATCGACATACGGGAATTTTTTATGCAGAATATCTGCTTTGCCTATTTGCTGGGGCATACAGCCGCCCACCGCTATTATAAGATCCTTTTTTGCCGATTTAAGTTTTTTAAGCATACCTATGTTGCCATACGCATGATTTTCGGCATTTTCCCTGATACAACAGGTGTTAAAAACAATAATATCCGCGTTGTCTATTTTATCGGTATTTATGTAACCCATTTCGCCGAGCATGCCCGCTATCTTTTCAGAATCGTGAACATTCATCTGGCAACCGTATGTAATTATGTGATAATAACCGTTCATATAACTAATTATATAATTTTAGAGGAATTTTTTCAATTGATTTGCAACAAAATATTGATTTTTCGGATACTAATTTAAGATGAGAAGATTATTAAAAGTGTTGCTTGCCTTATTTGCCGTTGCACTGGTTATCACTGCCGCCATACTTATAACAATATCGGCTATTACCAAAGACGCTGTTTTGGATAAAAGCAGGCTGACAAATTACAGCCAAAGCATATCAATATGCGACAGCTCGGGAAATGAAATAACCAACGCTTCGCTTATATCAAAACGCAAAAGCGTACAGCTTGAAGATTTAAGCGAAGACACGCTTAATGCCTTTATCGCCTCGGAAGACAGGACTTTTTACACCCACAGCGGCTTGAATTACAAAAGAATGGCAAAAGCTTTATACAAAAATATTGCCAGCAGATCATTTAAAGAGGGCGCTTCTACCATCAGCCAGCAACTTATAAAAAATACCCACCTTACAGGCGAAAAGACCATAAAACGCAAACTAAGCGAAATAAAACTTACCAGGCAGCTTGAAAAGGAATATTCTAAAGAAGATATTTTAGAAATGTACCTCAACACAATCTACT
>JAJQII010000026.1 GCA_021199295.1 Clostridia bacterium | reverse complement strand
CGGCCGGGGGGCGCGGTGTTGTGTATACGCTACAGGCCCTGATGAAAGGGTAAACAAAGTGACGGCACAACTCTTTAAAAAAAATAATACCCCCCCCCCCGCACTATGCTTGAATTAACGCAGGAAGAGCTGGAAAAATACATATTTTCCTGCGGGTTTTACCGCAACAAGGCGGCACATATTTTATCCGCCTCTAAAGACATTATTGAAAAATTCGGCGGGGAAGTACCCTCTGACCACGCCAGCTTAAAAACGCTTGCGGGCGTGGGACAAAAGACGGCTAACGTTGTTTACGCAGTTGCGTTCGGCGGCGACGCCATAGCCGTGGACACGCACGTGTTCAGGGTTTCTAACAGGTTAGGGCTGGCGCACGCGGCTACGCCCGAAAAGACTGAACAGCAGCTTAAAGAAGTTATACCGCAAAAAGACTGGAGCAAGGCGCACCACTGGCTTATATACCATGGCAGAAAGGTCTGCCACTCACAGAAGCCCGACTGTGCAAACTGTACTTTGAAAGAGTGTTGCGAATACAATAAATCGAAGAATTGACAATAAACTTAGGAGTGCTCCA
Organism: Clostridia bacterium; assembly: GCA_021199295.1. Taxonomy (GTDB): domain Bacteria; phylum Bacillota; class Clostridia; order Christensenellales; family Borkfalkiaceae; genus Coproplasma. The sequence continues at coordinate 12,297 of JAJQII010000026.1, read as the reverse complement.
CCTCATCGTTCTCAAGTTCGCTCAAGATAACAGCCTGCGGGCTGTACAAGGCGTATTGTCATTGCGGGCGGAACGGCTATGCCGTGGAGCGTGGCAATCTAAGCTATGTATCTTTCAGTTACCATACTACCTTGTTAAAAAGGGTTAATGATAGCTGAATACCTCCACGATAATTAATCTATACATACAAAAAAACGGGCAGTGCAATGCACTGTCCGTTTTAATTTTTTGTTTAATTAAAGAACCTGGCTGATAACGCCTGAACCTACCGTTCTGCCGCCTTCACGGATAGCGAAACGAAGTTTTTCTTCAACTGCTACGGGCTTGATAAGGTCAACGGTGATTTCTACGTTATCACCGGGCATAACCATTTCTGTGCCTGCGGGAAGTTCGATAGAACCTGTAACGTCGGTAGTCCTGATGAAGAACTGGGGACGATAGTGGTTGAAGAAAGGAGTATGACGGCCGCCTTCTTCTGCCTTAAGGACGTAAACCTGAGCCTTGAACTTGGTAGAAGTTTTAACTGTGCCGGGTTTTGCAAGAACCTGTCCTTTTTCGATGCCCTTACGGTCGATACCACGAAGAAGTGCGCCGATGTTGAAGCCTGCGATAGCTTCGTCAACGCTCTTGTGGAACATTTCGAGACCAGTAATAACTGTGCCGACGGGCTTGTCGATAAGGCCGACGATTTCAGCAGGATCACCTACGTGAGCAGTACCCCTTTCTACACGGCCGGTAGCAACTGTACCACGACCAGAGATGGTGAATACGTCTTCTACAGGGAGAAGGAAGGGCTTAGCCGTATCCCTTTCAGGTGTAGGAATGTAGGAATCGATTGTATCCATAAGCTCAAGGATGCACTGGCATTCGGGAGCTGCAAGAACTTCTGCATCAGAGATGCCGGAGGTTGCTTTTTCGAGTGCTTTAAGAGCAGAACCCTTGATTATAGGAATATCGTCGCCGGGGAAATCGTAACCGTTAAGAGTTTCCCTTATTTCCATCTCTACGAGTTCAAGAAGTTCGGGATCGTCCATCTGGTCGCATTTGTTAAGGAATACTACGATGTAAGGAACGCCAACCTGGCGGGCAAGAAGGATATGCTCCTTAGTCTGGGGCATAGGACCATCGGTTGCCGCAACTACAAGGATTGCGCCGTCCATCTGTGCTGCACCTGTAATCATGTTCTTTACATAGTCTGCATGTCCCGGGCAGTCAACGTGTGCGTAGTGACGCTTGTCTGTCTGATATTCGACGTGAGCGGTATTAATTGTTATACCACGTGCCTTTTCTTCGGGCGCTTTATCAATTTCGTCGTATCTCATTTTCTGTGCCTGACCTTTGCATGCCATAACCATAGTGATAGCCGCGGTCAGAGTGGTCTTGCCGTGGTCAACGTGGCCGATAGTGCCTATGTTGACGTGGGGCTTGCTGTTGTCGTACTTAGCCTTTGCCATATTTGTACTTCTCCTTTAAATTTAATATTTAAACGATAACTTTTGCCCTTTTGTAAGGGGTGCGCAGCTATCTATCATTTCGCACTTTACCCTTTTTGTAATCTTAAAAGGGAAACACGGCATATCTTAAGACAACCTGTCTTAAAATAACACCTTATTAATTATATATTAAAAATTCTTAAAACACAAATAAAATTTACTTGTATTTGAAAAAATTTTAACAAAGCCTTTTATCAGTCGGTATTACGCTTAGCCCTTTCGCCTATAACCTTTTCGGCAACAGACTTGGGAACTTCAGAATAGTGGTCGAACTGCATTGTGAACTGGCCTCTGCCCTGAGTCCTTGAACGAAGGTCGGTAGCGTAACCGAACATTTCTGAAAGGGGAACTTCAGCGTCCACCACTTTAGCGCCTGCGCGGTCGTCTGTGGAAACTATTGTTCCGCGGCGAGCCGTAACGTTGCCCATGATATCGCCGAAGTAATCGTCGGGGGTGATAACCTCTACCTTCATGATGGGCTCAAGCAGAACGGGCTTAGCCTTTGCAACGCCGTTCTTGAATGCAAGCGAGCCTGCAATCTGGAACGCCATTTCTGAAGAGTCGACTTCGTGATAGCTGCCGTCGTAAACCTGAGCCTTGAAGTCTACCATTTCGTAACCTGCAAGGAAACCGTTCTTCGCAGCGCCCTGGATACCCTTATCGATAGCGGGGATATATTCCTTGGGGATTGAGCCGCCGACGGTGAGGTCTTCGAACGAATAGCCCGAACCGGGTTCGCCGGGGATAAGGTGGATAAGGCAACGGCCGAACTGGCCTTTACCACCCGACTGCCTCTTATAAAGGCCTTCGGCATCCACAGCATTGCGGAATGTTTCGCGGTAAGCAACCTGGGGAGCGCCCACGTTTGCTTCTACTTTGAATTCCCTTAAAAGCCTGTCGACTATGATATCAAGGTGAAGTTCGCCCATGCCCGCGATGATAGTCTGGCCTGTTTCCTGGTCGGTATACGTCTTGAACGTGGGGTCTTCTTCGGCAAGTTTGATAAGTGCCATAGTCATCTTTTCCTGGCCAGCCTTGGTCTTGGGCTCTATAGAGAGCTGGATAACGGGGTCAGAGAAAGTCATTTGCTCTAAGACTATAGGATGAGCTTCGTCGCAAAGCGTGTCGCCCGTCGTAGTGTCTTTAAGCCCTACTATGGCGCAGATATCGCCCGAATAAACCTTGGGAATTTCGGTACGGGTATTGGCGTGCATCTGTACGAGACGGCCTACCCTCTCCTTCTTGCCCTTGGTTGAGTTATACACGTAAGAACCTGATTCAAGCACGCCTGAATAAGCTCTGAAATAAGCTAACCTGCCTACGAAGGGGTCGGTAGCTATCTTGAACGCAAGACCGGCGAAAGGCTCGTCGTCAGATGTTTTACGCTCTTCTTCCTCACCCGTCTTGGGGTTTACGCCCGTAACGTGAGCTACGTCTACAGGGGAAGGAAGATAGTCTATTACGGCGTCGAGGAGCATCTGTACGCCCTTGTTCTTGTAGGAAGAACCGCAGAGAACGGGGGTGCACTTCATTGCTATGGTAGCCGCACGCAGACCTTTACGGATTTCGTCGGGGGTAAGTTCCATAGTGTCGAGGAACTTTTCCATAAGCTCGTCGTCGCCTTCGGCAGCAGCTTCCATTACAGCCATATGGGCTTCTTCGGCAGCCGCCATCATATCTGCGGGGATTTCGTCCTTGTGGTACTGTTTGCCGTCGTCTGAATCGTAGATTTCGGCGTTCATTTCTACAAGGTCAACTATTCCGCGGAAGGTAGCTTCTTTGCCGATGGGCAGTTCGACGGGTACGGGATTGGCATTGAGCCTTTCCTTCATCATCTTAACGGCACGTTCGAAGTTAGCACCGTTGATATCCATCTTGTTTACGTAAGCTATACGGGGTACTTTGTACTTGTCCGCCTGACGCCATACCGTCTCTGACTGGGGCTCAACGCCGCCCTTCGCGCAGAAGGTAGCGATAGCGCCGTCGAGTACGCGCAGCGAACGTTCAACTTCTACGGTGAAGTCAACGTGTCCCGGGGTGTCTATAATGTTTATACGGCATTCGTCCTTTTTTGTCATTCCCGAACGCGTCCAGTGGCATGTGGTTGCAGCGGAAGTTATGGTAATGCCGCGCTCCTGTTCCTGCACCATCCAGTCCATGGTAGCCTGTCCGTCGTGGACTTCGCCGATTTTATGGGTGATACCTGTATAGTAAAGTATTCTCTCTGTAGTTGTGGTCTTGCCGGCGTCTATATGCGCCATAATACCGATATTACGGGTATGCAATAAGTCGTATTCTCTTGCCATATATCACTCCGCAGCCAATCAGAATCTGAAGTGTGCGAACGCCTTGTTCGCTTCTGCCATTCTGTGGGTATCTTCCTTCTTCTTTACAGTACCGCCTGTATTGTTGAAAGCGTCCATAAGTTCAGCGGCGAGCTTGTTGCTCATACCCCTTTCAGAACGCTTTCTTGTATTTATAACAAGCCAGCGTATTGCAAGCGTCTGCCTTCTTTCAGGCCTGATTTCTATAGGCACTTGATAGTTAGCGCCGCCTACGCGCCTTGCCTTTACTTCCAGCACGGGCATGATGTTGTTCATTGCCTGGTTGAAAATATCCATAGCGTCCTGCCCGAGCTTTTTGCTCATAATATCGAACGCTTCGTAAACGATATTTTGTGCCGTACCCTTGTTGCCGTCGTACATTATCTGGTTGATAAGTTTGGTTACAACCTTTGAATTATACACGGGATCGGGCAGCACGTCCCTCTTGGGGACGTTACCTCTTCTGGGCATAAATTTGATCTCCTTTAATTATTTTCGTTATAAGGGTTAAACCTTAAATAAGCTATTGCTTGCCTTTCGGTAGCAAACCTTCTCCGCCCGTACGGGCGAATACTGCCTACTTTTTCAGGTTAAGGGAAGATATACTCCGAAACAAGTAGGGCTCTCACAAATTTATTTTTCATTTGCTGCTGAAAAATAAATTTCGTGATTTGGGAGACAAACCAATCTTGCATAAATGCCGCGATTGTTATTTTCTCCCTTTTTCGTATTTTTTAGGGCTAACGTATTATATAATACGAAAAATTCCCTCTTTTACCTTGAGCCGCAAGTAGGTTGCAGCAAATTGTGGCGCTCAGGCACAGCAAAGCCGCACCTTCGCAAAAATATTATTTTATAGTAAGCCACGAATTGCTTCGCAATTACGTGATTTCAAGGTAAAAATTTTTAATTATTTAGGCTTTTTTGCGCCGTAGAGCGAACGCGCCTGCTTACGCTTAGCCACGCCTGCCGTATCCAGTGCGCCGCGTACTATGTGGTAACGAACGCCGGGAAGGTCTTTAACCCTGCCGCCACGGATAAGCACAGAAGAGTGTTCCTGTAAGTTGTGTCCTTCGCCGGGAATGTATACAGTACCTTCCTGCTTGTTGGTAAGTCTTACACGGGCAATCTTTCTTATAGCTGAGTTAGGTTTTTTAGGTGTGGTCGTGGTAACCGAAAGGCAAACGCCGCGTTTCTGGGGACAATTGTCCAGTATAGGCGACTTTGACTTGTAAACCTGTTTTTCCCTGCCGTGCTTTATAAGCTGATTGATTGTAGGCATAAAATTCCTCCTTGTTAAAACTCGGTTTTATAAACCTGTGGAATATATCTTTTATCCGCTTCACCCCTTAAAATGAAACGAAAGAAAGGCGTAAATAAGACGGTCATTGTTCTTAAATCAACGCATTATTTAAAACAACTTGCGTGCCGCCGTAAGTGCTGTCCGCGAGTTCTCGCGAGATTGCCACGCGGTAGAGACCGCTCGCAATGACAATAAGGCATCTGCCGCTTTAATTAGAGCATACCATATTAATTATATAGTCTTCGCGTGAATATAATAGCATAATAACCCACGCTAACCATAACAGCAAACGCTATTTTATCAAAGTTGAATTTATTTGTCAACAAAATTAATGCAGTTAATCGGCAGAATAGCCAAAATTTGCCTTAAAAGCGAAATTTAACGTTATAATGAGGTACAAATTGGTCGAGATGACAACCTTTCGGGTTGTACAGAACACAGGGCTGTCATCTCAAGTGGAGCAAGCAATGTTTGCGTAATTGAGAAATCTCCTACCCTTCGAAGCCTTTGGTTGCCTATGCTCTGCTACCACTTTACTACGATTGCCACAATACGCCCTTACGGGCTGTTTTTTCGTGTGAGCCACACCTTAAAAAAGGTAAAATTACTTGACTTTTTCTCTTTAAAAAGCTAATATATTACCATAATTAAATAACGGCATATGAAGAGACTGAACCAGCAGGAGCGTATAATTTTCAGGAAAGTTATACGCTCTTTTTTTATTGTCTTTTTTACCGTTACAGGAGGTTTTTTATCAATTTATGGAAGAAAATCAAAGCAACAGATACTTAGGCGAAGCAAAAATTTCTAAACTGCTTTTAAAATTTTCCATTCCGTGCGTACTTTCACTTCTTATCAGTTCGCTCTACAACATTGTAGACCAGATTTTTATCGGCAACAGCGAACTCGGCACAATTGGCATTGCGGCAACTTCTATAGTGTTCCCCCTTACCATCATCGCGCAGGCGTTCGCGTGGTGCTTCGGCGACGGCAACGCAGCCTATCTGAGCATTTGCCAGGGGAACAAAAACACCGAAAAAGCGCATAAAAGCGTGGGCAGTATACTTGTATTGACGCTTGTAACCAGCCTTATACTGCTTGCAATATTTTATCCGCTTATGGATAACATCCTCTTCCTCTTCGGCGCGTCGTCCAACTCTATAGGCATGGCGAGGGAATACTTTACCATTATACTCGCGTTCTTCCCCATCTTCATGCTTATGAATATGATGAACGCCGTAGTGCGCGCAGACGGCAGCCCCGCCTTTTCCATGGCGTCTATGCTTTCGGGGGCAATAATCAATATCGCCCTTGACCCCATATTCATTTTCGCGTGCAAATGGGGCATAGCAGGCGCGGCTTGGGCTACGGTTATAGGCCAGGTGGTATCCTTTATAATTTCTTTCGTTTACTTTTTCAGGACGAAGACTTTCCGCCTTACCTTAAAGAGCTTTATACCCGACTTTAAACTTATAGGCACTTGCATAAAGTTAGGATTATCATCATTTATTACGCAGATGTCTATCGTGGCTATATCGCTCGTGTGCAACATAATGCTTTCCAAATACGGCGCTCTGTCCGTTTACGGCGAGGATATCCCCATAGCCGTTATAGGCATAGAAACCAAGGTATTTACCATTGTAATAAACCTTGTTGTCGGCGTAATATTAGGCGGGCAACCAATCCTTGGCTATAACTACGGCGCTAAAAAATACGACCGCGTACGGCAAACCTACAAACTTGTACTTATTACCACCCTTATTATAGGCATAGTCGCCACCGTGCTGTTTGAAGCCTGTCCCATCGCCATTATGTCTATCTTCGGTTCGGGCAATGGCGTAGACCCCGTACTATATGCCGAATACGGCGCATTGACCTTCCGCATATTCCTGTGCCTTGTAACGTTTACATGTACGATAAAGATGACATCTATCTTCTTCCAGTCGCTGGGCAAACCCATTCAGGCGATAGTAGCGTCCCTTTTAAGGGATATAGTATGCTTTATCCCCCTTGTATGTATTATACCCGCCGTAGCCGAAAACAACAAGGCTGGCACGGGAATTACTGCCCTTTTGTGGGCAGCACCCTCGGCAGACCTTATAGCGATGATAGTTGCCGTAATACTTACCGTGTTATTCTTCCGTTCCCTTAAAAAGAAAGAACAAGAGGAAGACAAACTTGCGGACTATTCCGAAGCCGCAATACATCCCACGCAGAAGGGCGTTATTGTAACTATTGCAAGGCGTCACGGCTCGGCAGGCAAGCAGGCCGGTAAACTCGCCGCCGAAAAACTCGGCATACCCTTCTATTATAAAGAGATGGTGGCGCTCGCGGCTCAGGAAAGCGGATTAGACAAGGAATTTATATCCGATTTAAACGCCAACTCTCCCGCCATTTTAAAAGAACTTTATTTAAGTACAGACGTGGTACAGCAGGCGGTTGCCGCACAAGATAAAATTATACGCAAGATTGCCGACGAGGGCTCTTGCGTTATAGTCGGCAGGGCGGCAGACTACGTCTTAAGGGATTACCCCGACGTTGTAAAAGTATTTATAGACGCGCCCAAAGAATACCGCATGAACAAAGTTATGGAAGTTTACGGCGATACGCGCGAAGAAGCCGAAAAGAACATTAAACGCGCAGACGGCGCTCGCGCTGCTTATTATAAGAGCATATCGGGCAAAAACTGGGGCGAAAGAGAAGATTACGATTTGTACCTGGATTCTTCTGACGGGCCAGAGGCTTGCGCCGAAAAGATTTGCGCCTTAGTCGCGGAACGCACGATTAAAGCCAAAGCATAATTCAATAAAAACGCAGAAAAGCCTTCCCGAAAAGGAAGGCTTTAATTTATGCTTTGCGCCATTGCCTTTTTAGGTATTTAAATAGCATTATTTCAGTTATCTTAAATATCACCTCCCACTTTAAATTAAACAAAGACTATATTCCTAATTTAGTTAATAAAGAAAACTTATAACAACGCATGGACAAAACAAGCAAGAACTATGAAAAATAAACCCCACATTAAACGGAGTAAAAATTTCAACACTGTTTTATTGAGTTAACTATAACAACAAGATTTATTTAACTTACAAATTTTTTTGAAAAAGTACCTGAAAACGCTTGAAATTTTGAGTTAAGTTATATATAATGATAAAGCATTTGAAATATTGGGGCGTCGCCAAGCGGTAAGGCAACGGACTCTGACTCCGTCATTCGGGTGTTCGAATCACTTCGCCCCAGCCATTTTTGAGCCGTTTTTAGCCATTTTTTGGCTAAAAACGGCACTTTTTTATTCATGGCTTTTTACAATTGTGGGGTAAAAAGTGGGGTAATTGTGGGGGGTGTACCCCGCAATTTTTATTTATAAGCTATAGTCAACTTTCTGCGCTTCTTGCATCATATATTCGTCGGAATAATGCGTATAGCCTCTGTCCACAGCAGAAGTTACCACGTCCTTATCGAAAGAATGTCCCGCCCAGAGCATTACAACTTCCTGATTAACACCCGCTTCTTTTGCCCTGGTTATGTAGGTATGGCGCAGCTCGTGCGTGTGGTGTTCGGGGAACAGCCTTTTAATTACCGTATTGATGGTGTTTACATTGGTTGTCCTTGCCTTGTCAAAATCGACATAGGGCAACACCCTTTTAAACACTGGCGAAAAAGGAATTTTCCTTGTAACTTCGTTTCTGCCGAGTTTAGTCTTGCTTGTAACGCACGTCAGCCATTCGCCTTCTATCCGTATAGTACACAGTTCGGAACGCCTTAAACCGAAGTACAACAGCACAAGCAAAGCGGATGATGCGGCGTTGTCGGGGTTGGCAATGCAAAAGTCTACAAGTTTCTTTTCTTCATCTTTTGAAAAAGGAACGCTCTTTTTAGACTCGTAGTACGGCAACACTATCTTTTTCATAGGCGACGGCAATCCCGTATCTTCACTTATAAGGTCAAAAATGCAAGTAAGCGCTAAATGTACTTTCTCCGCCGTGCGGCTGTGCCCGTCGTCTATTATACCGAACAAGTAGTCCTGAAGCACTGTCCTTGTCATCTGGCTCACTTTCATATTGCCGAATGTCTTTTCAAAGTGGTAACGGCTCATACGTTCATACTCTTTGTATGTAGAAGGTTTTACCGTCCTTTCCTTTATTTTAAGCCATTCGTTAACGTAATCCATAAACATAGGATCGGGTTTTTCATTCTCTGCTGGTATTGTTATTATTGCAGGTGCTACTGTCGCTGCCATTGTTGTCTGCGTTACGGGAATTGGCATTTCTCCGCAGGCTATAGCTATATTAAGTTTTTCATAAAATTTACGCTTCATTTCTTCAAAGTCCTTTGCGCAGGCGAACACGTCTAACCCGTGTCTGCGGTAGTGCGCTTCGTAGACTCCTTTATGAAAGCGGTAGGGTACAAGCCTGTCCTGGCAGGCAAAAACTTTGTGATACATTTTAGGCATCTTATTTATCTCCTCGTTAGGTATTTTAAAAGTTTTGCCGCTTTCGGACGGTCTCCCTCGTGAACGGCGTTTCGCCGTTCGTTTATTTCCCTTTGGTTTATTGTCAATTAAAGAAGTTATCGTATCCACCGTGATTGTATTAGTAGCGGCGGCAAGCACCGTTGCTATAAGGTCATCGCTGGCGTCAACTTCTCTAAGTTGAGTTATTATATTAAGTATTTCTTCTTGTGTCATTTTCTCCTTTTAATTTATTACAGGCGCAAGTTACGCCCGTGTTTATATTCTACAATATTTATTAGTTGATTGCAAGGGACCAGTTAAATTTTTTTCGTAATTTTTCCCTTTATAAATACCTTTCTTCTTTTTAACTTTCTGTCGGCGGGGTACACTAATATCACCTCGGCGGCTTACTTTTGCGCCATATTGTGTAAAAAACAGCCGTAACAGAAAGGCTCTGTAATACCGTATCAACTTACTACGGCATTACAACTAATAATTTTTTCGTACTGCGTGGATATTGAAAGAGAAATAAATATCATAATAATTACCACTATTGTCACCGTTGTTCCTGTTGAATTAATAGTATTGGATAAAACTTCGCTTAGACTTTGTATGGGCGAAGAAAAATTGCTTCATGCTACCGTTTTGCCTGACAATGCCACAAATAAAGCGGTAATATGGTCGAGTTCTGATAGCTCCGTTGCCACGGTAAAAAACGGTATGGTTACCGCCTGTGGGGAAGGGGCATGCACGGTAACGGCAACAGCCGAAGATGGCGGCTTTACTGTGAATTGCTCTATATCTGTACTTAAGTATCAAACACCCGACACGATTGGGCGAAATATTTCTTTAGATGTTTTCTGGAATACTTTTGAGCAAATCCTGATAGAAAACGGTGAACCTTTTAAAATTATACACGAAAAAGCAGGTGAACAAACGCATTGGGCGTGTGTAAACAAAAATAAGGCATTAAACAATAATTGCGTTGACATAAGCCTTGTTCGGAGAGAAGGTTTTTTAAGGGTGGGTCTGTATATTATAGACAGAAATGCAAGAATAGGTCAGATTTTACTTGCAAATAAAGAAAATATTGACAGGCAAATATCATTTGAACATATATGGGAAGACGGCACAAGAAACCCGAATACTTTGCGTATTATTAAAAAATTCCCTATAGCAGGCAAAACAAGCCGTGAAATAATTGAAAACGCTTTACCCTACATAATGAAGTATGTAGAAATAGCTAAAATTTACGGCGAACACGATTTCTTTGATTTTTAAAATAAAAATTAAACTGGAGGAACATTAATTATGGGAAACAAAATTGATCTGGCAAGTTTTTGGAGAACTTTTGAGCAAATCCTGATAGAAAACGGTGAACCTTTTAAGATTGTTCACGAGTTTGCCGGCAGAGAAGTTTATTGGGCATGCATAAATAAATATAAATCTACAATGAATATAAATTTACATGTAAGTTTGGTAAACCAAAAAAATTGTGTAAGAGTTGGTCTGTATATATCGGATAGAAACACTCCGATAGGCAGGGTAATTCTTGCTAATAAAGAGAGCATTAATAACCAACTTTCATTTACACCTGTATGGGAGAATGGTGCAAAAAATCCAAATACGCTAAATTTCCCATCGACAATCACACGCCTGAAGAACTTATTGAAACCATATTACCTTACGCTATAGAATTTATCAAAGTTGCCAATACATACGGCAAGAACGATTTTTTTGATTTTTAAACGGTAATTACGAGGTTTCGGTAGAAATTGATAAAAAAACTAATTTTAAGGAGATAAATAAAAAATGAAAAAAGGACTTACTGAATTGGTATTCGTGCTTGACAAAAGCGGCTCTATGCGCGGACTTGAAAAAGACACGATAGGCGGCTTTAACTCGATGCTCGAAAAGCAGAAGGCGATAGAGGGCGAATGCCTTATTACCACCGTGCTGTTCGACAACAATTATGTGCTTTTGCACGACAGAGCGGATATCCGCGGAGTAAAACCCATAACCGAAAAGGAATACTTCGTAGGCGGCAGTACCGCGCTTCTGGATGCAGTGGGCAGGACTATTTCTAAAATTAAAAATGCACAAAACAACATTGAAGAAGATTATCGGACGGAAAAAGTAATGTTTGTCATTATAACAGACGGCTATGAAAATTCCAGCCGCGAATATAACCTTCCGCAGGTAAAAGAACTTATAGAAAATCAAAAACAACAGGGCTGGGAATTTATATTTTTAGGCGCTAATATCGACGTCGTGCAGACGGCGAAAAGCTTCGGGATTTCTGAAAACCGTTCCGCCGCATTCACTGCCGATGACGAAGGCGTTCAGGCAAGTTATCAGGCCGTTGATCATATAATGTGCTGTATGCGTAGCATGGAACCGCCGCAATACAGCCGGAGCTTTGATGTGGAGTGTGAAAAAGTGCTTCGCAAAATGAACGAAGATACCAAGAAGCGCAAAGATAAAAAAGGACAATAATCTAAAATTTGTTCAGCCGTGCGGGCTTTTTAAAGCCCGCACGGGCCATTTGAAAACTATTATGAATAGATGTTGAATTTGTACTTTTTCTGACTATCAGTAATAAAAAAACCGACAGTAAATATTTACTGTTAGTAGTAAAAATGGAAATAAATATTAACTGTCAGTAATAAAAACTACCTTATAAAATTATTACTGCCGGTGATAGCAAAACAAATCGCATTAATA
>JAJQII010000046.1 GCA_021199295.1 Clostridia bacterium | reverse complement strand
GCAATTTCGGTAAAAATCTTTTTTCTTAAATCGGTAACTACGCTCTGGCTTTTCATTTTACCACCTTGTAAGTTATTTTATATTGCAAATTATAACATAATAAATGCAAGTTTGCAATACGCTTTGGTAAATAATTTGTTAAATAATTATTTTTTTGCGCAGGTAATTTATGGATAAACGGCAATATGATTTTTAATCGCTGGTTTTTTTGGTTGACATTTTAAGTTGAATGGTATTAAAATTTAATTTGTAATATGCGAATATGTCGACGAGCGCAAAAGACATAGCGGTATTGTGAAGAAAAAAATACCGAACATTTTGCTTAGATTGCCACGCCGCTAAAGCGGCTCGCAATGACAAAACAAAAATTATGCGAATATGGCGACGAGCGCGTATTCCCAAAACAGTGTACTACACTGTTTTGACGCGCGGAGAGACCGCGGCATGGCGAGGCGCAGCCGTGAGCCGCCGCGGGGACGACCAACGAGGATACGAGGCGACAACTGGCAGACGCGCAGGACTTATACAATTTAGTGATAATAACTTTACAGTATTAACGAATTCAAATAAAAAATTATGCGAATATGGCGGAATTGGCAGACGCGCAGGACTTAGAATCCTGTGGGCAACCGTGTGAGTTCAAATCTCACTATTCGCACCATACAGGGGCTACCGCAAGGTAGCTTTTATATTAAAAGGATAGAAAAATGGAAGGCATTTTTTCAAGGACAGAGCTTTTGCTCGGTGAAAACGCTATAAAAAAATTATCCCGTTCGCGTGTTGCCGTGTTCGGCGTGGGCGGCGTGGGCGGTTACGTCTGCGAAGGGCTCGTGCGCAGCGGCGTGGGCTCTTTTGAACTTATCGACAGCGACAGGGTAAGCGTTACCAATATAAACAGGCAGATTATAGCCACAACCCGCACCGTGGGCAGGCTTAAATGCGACGTTATGAAGGAGCGTATGCTGCAAATTAACCCCGACGTGCAGGTGGATACGCGCCAATGCTTTTTTTTGCCTGAAAACGCCGATACCTTCGATTTTTCTGAATATGACTATGTAATAGACGCAGTGGATACCGTTTCGGCAAAGATAGAAATTATATTAAAGGCAAAGGCAAGCGGCGTGCCCGTAATAAGCAGCATGGGCGCAGGCAATAAATTAAATCCTGCGGCATTCAAGGTGGCGGATATCTACGATACAAAGGTATGCCCGCTTGCAAAGGTTATGCGGCACGAGCTTAAAAAAAGGGGAGTAGAAAGTCTTAAAGTTGTCTATTCGGAAGAACAGCCCTTAACTCCTTTACAGAACCCGACAGAAGACATGCGCAAAGTTCCCGGGAGCGTTGCTTTTGTTCCATCGGTTGTCGGTATGATCATAGCGGGAGAGGTGGTAAAGGACCTTACGGCTTCGGAGTAAAGAATGGAAACGGCAGACAAGAAAAATTTAACAGATGAAGAGATATCGGCGCTTGCCGAGAGCAGCCTGCATAAAAAGTTCGCAAAGGAGATATGGGGCAATTTTACCAAGGCTATCAAAGTTTACGGTTTGTTAAAAGAAGGCGACCGCGTTGCCGTGTGCATATCGGGCGGCAAGGATTCTATGCTTATGGGTAAGCTGTTTTCTGAGCTTGCAAAGCACAGTATATTTCCGTTCGAAGTAAAGTATATCGTGATGAATCCCGGTTACAGTGAAGAAAACGCAAGACTTATAGAACGCAACGCATCACTTTTAAAACTTGACGTGAACGTTTTCCAGTCGGATATTTTTGACAACGTTTTCAATATAGAAAAGTCGCCCTGCTATATCTGCGCAAGGATGCGGCGGGGCTATCTTTACCGTTATGCCAAAGAGCTCGGCTGCAATAAAATAGCCCTGGGGCATCACTTTGACGACGTTATAGAAACTATTCTTATGGGTATGCTGTACGGGGCGCAGGTGCAAACTATGATGCCCAAACTGCACAGCACCAATTTTGAAGGGATGGAGCTCATCCGCCCTATGTACCTTATACGCGAAGACGATATAAAGGCGTGGGCAAATTACTGCGGGCTTAATTTTTTGCAGTGCGCGTGCAGGTTTACCGAACAAAGCAACAGCTGCGGGAATGAACAGACTAAATCTAAGCGGCAAGAGGTAAAGCAGCTTATAAAAACGCTTAAAAAGACCAATCCCGAGGTGGAAACACACATATTCCGCAGTGTGGAAAACGTAAACCTCGACACGGTTATAGCCTATAAACAGGGCGGCGAGCGCCACCACTTTTTAGACGATTACGATAAAAAGTAAAGACTACGTTTCGTTGCGATAAATAATTTTCCCAAGCTATTGTATTCGGCAAAAAATTGTGATAAAATTATATAGTAAAAGAATAACAAGGACATATTATGAAATTTATTGAAGTAACCGTACATACCTCTACCGAGGGCAGCGAGCTTGTGGCCGACATTTTGTGGCGGTACACCGTTTACGGCGTAGCCATTTCCGACGTTAAAGACGTTATAGCCCTCCAGGAAAACAAGGTTATGTACTGGGATTATATGGACGACTCTCTTACCGCCGATAAATCGGGCGACGTGCTTGTAAAATCGTTTGTGGCAGAGGGTGACGCCCCCGACGTGTTGCCGCAGATACGCGCCGACCTGGAAGAACTCACGGCAAATTGCGGCGGCGTTATGCCGCTTGGCTCGCTTGAGACGACAACAAAACTTATCGAGGGCGACGACTGGATAGAGATATGGAAAAAGCACTTCCGCCCTATACACATAGGCGAAAGGGTGGTAGTAGTGCCCGAGTGGATACCGTACGAAAAGGCTGACAGCGAAGTGGTAGTAAAGCTGGACAGCAACATGGCTTTCGGTACGGGCGAACACGAAACCACATCTATGTGCTTAGAGCTTTTACAGCGCTATTTAACCCCCGAAAGCGTCTGCCTCGACGTCGGCTGCGGCAGCGGTATTTTGGGCATATCTGCCGTTCTTTTGGGTGCTAAGCAGGCTGTGCTTACCGATATAGACGCAGTGGCGGCTGAAAGCAGTCTGCACAACTGCAAGTTAAACGGCGTGCAGGATAAATGCCGCGTGCAACGCGCCGATCTACTGGGCGACCTTAAAATTACCGCCGATATCGCCCTTGCCAACATTACGGCAGACATTCTTGCAAGGCTCGCGGCTGATATTTCGCTCAGCGTGCGCAAGGGCGGCATACTCATTTTAAGCGGCATTATCGCAGAAAAACTTGAAGGCGTCAAGCTCATTTATTCGCAAAACGGCTTTGCTTTGAAAGACACGGTAAACAAGGGCGAGTGGTATGCCCTTTCGTTTGAAAAAGTATGAGCGCTTCACGCAGGTTTTTACTTGAAAACAGAATAGATAATGAAAGCGAGATAGAACTTTCGGGCGAGCAATTCAACCATGCAAAAAGCGTCCTGCGGCTGGGCGTCGGGGCGGAGATTGTACTTTTAGACGGAAGCGGCAGAGAGTACACCGCTATTATCACAGTTATAGGCAAACACTCGCTTACCGCCCATATTACAGGCTTTGCTGACGGCGGCAAAGAGGCGGCAACACCCGTTTACCTTTTGTGCGGAGCGCTTAAGGGCGACAAGACTGAACTTGTAGTGCAAAAGGCGGTGGAACTGGGGGTAAGCAAAATAGGCGTCTTCAATTCAAAGTACTGTTCGGCATTTATGAACGGAGGAGCTAAGCTCGAAAGGCTTAACAAGGTTGCCCGCGAGGCTACCAAACAGTGCTTGCGCTCCGTTGCCCCCGAAGTGGTTTATTTTGATAACTTTGAATTAGCCCTCGCCTCTTGCGGGGAATATAAAAACAGGCTGTTCGCCTGTGAATTTGCCGACCATTCAGACGTGGATATGCGCGAAATAACAGGTCCGTCTGCCCTTATCGTGGGCAGTGAAGGCGGCTTTGCCGAAGAGGAATTTGCCCTCGCTAAAGATAAATACGGTTTTAAAGGAGTAACTTTAGGCAAACGCATACTGCGTGCCGAGACGGCGGCAATAGCTTTCACTTCTATAGTAATGTTCCTTTTGGGGGAGATGGGATGAAGGCGGTTGTATTCACTCTCGGCTGTAAGGTGAACGAGGTAGAATCCTCGTCGTTTATAGCGGCATTGGAAGATTGGGGCGCTGAGGTTTACGAAAATCTGTGCCCTGCCGATATTTATGTTCTCAACACTTGCGCCGTCACCCGAGAGGCTGAAAAAAAGAGCCGCCAGCTTATTGCCAGGGCGCGTAAATTTAATCCCGACGCCCTTGTGTATGTATGCGGCTGCGCCAGCGAAAAAGATAAAAACGCTTTTTACGAAAAGGGCGTGACCTACGTGTGCGGGGCTCAGGGGAAAGCCGCCATGCTTGCCGAGCTTGCTAAGTTATTCGGGCGGGAATATGCCTTAAATAACGCCTGCGACAATCTGCCTGCACCTAAAAACAGCCGTACGCGTACCTTTATAAAAATTGAGGACGGCTGCAATAATTTCTGCTCGTATTGTGTAATACCCTATCTGCGCGGCAGGGTAAAAAGCCGCCCCGCCGAAGAAATCATATCCGAAGTAAATTTGTCGCAAAGCCCTGAAATTGTGCTTACGGGCATAAATATTTCCGCCTATCAAAGTGACATAGGTGGTCTTGCCGAGCTAATTTCCGCCCTGAAAGAGACGGAAAAACGCATACGCCTCGGCTCGATAGAGTGTACCGTGATAGACGATAAATTTTTGCTTGCGTGTAAATCGTTAAAAAATTTTGCACCGCAGTTTCATCTGTCCCTTCAAAGCGGAAGTAACGCCGTTTTAAAGGCGATGAACCGCCGTTACACCCGTGAACAATATCTTGAAAAATGTTCGCTCATCTACAGTTATTTTCCGCACGCGGCTATAACCACCGATATAATAGCTGGTTTCCCCGCCGAAACGGAAGAAGACTTTTTACAGAGCCTTTCCATAATAACAGAGGCTCGCCTTGCCCGCGTGCACGCCTTTGCCTTTTCGCCCAGGGGAGGCACTGTCGCCTACAAAATGAAGGACTTGAAGCCTGAGGTAAAAGGCGAACGGCTAAAAAGGCTTATTGCACAGGGTGAAAAAGCTGCTTATAACTTTATTGATCGGCAGATATCCCTGCCCCAGCAGGTGGTGTGGGAAGAATATGACGGCGAATATACCACCGGCTACACGGCAGGCTATATTAGGGCTTACGCCAGGGGCGATTATTCAGGTAAAGTTACAGGCGCTCGCCTTGTATGCCATTACAAAGACGGGGCGCTTGCTGAAATTATATAAATCAGGAGGATAGTATAATGCTTAAAGACGATTGTCTTTTCTGCAAAAAAATAAAGGGGGAGATACCTTCGTCTAAGGTGTACGAAGACGGGGATATGTATGTCTTTAAAGACATAGCGCCCAAAGCCAAGGTGCATCTTTTAGCCGTACCTAAGGACCATTACAAACTCATTTCAGAGATGGACGATGGCAGGGCGCAGGTGCTTGCCCGCATTTTAACAAAACTGCCGCAGGTTGCCGCCGAGAACGGCTGTACAAACGGCTACCGCCTTGTGGTAAACCAGGGTGACGACGCGGGGCAGACGGTGTTCCATCTGCACGTGCATATCCTTGGCGGTGAAAATCTTCCGTGGGATTAATTGAGGCATAGTAAGGGGGTAACTTATGTTTTACACAATAGAAAACGAGTATTTGAAACTTACCGTAACAGACGAGGGCGGCACAATGTGTTCGCTTGTCTACAAGCCCACGGGCGAGGAAAGACTATGGCAGGGGCAGGAATTCTGGAAAAGCCGCGACGTGGTAATCTTTCCCATAATCGGGCATGCCGCCCCTTACCAGGTAAGCGGCACAACTTACGAATTAAAATCTCACGGCGTGGTGCGTTACGCGACACTGTCGGCGCAGGCAGAGGAAAATAAAATAACGCTGTCGCTCTCTTCAACAGAGCAGACGTTAAAGGTGTACCCGTATGAGTTTGATTTTTCGGTGTCGTACACCTTAGATAAAAACACGTTAAAGGTCACTTACTTTGTCAAATCGAAAGGCGGCAAGATGCCCTTCTATGTGGGCGGCCACCCCGGGATGAGCGCCCCGGGCGGCAGTGCCGTTATAGAGTTTGAAAATACCGAGCACCCCGTAATGTACCCGATAGACAGTGCCACTGCCGTAACCCTGCCTGAATTAAAGCGCTTTGTGGCAGACAAGGCTTTCTTTAAAGAGTGTAAAACATTGCAGCTTGGCTCGCTGTCGGGCGGAGCGATAAATATGTACACGCAGGACGGCTATACCTATACGTATAAGTCGGCGTGCCCGCTATTTGCATTCTGGTCTAACGAAGAAGGGGGCGACTACGTATGCGTAGAGCCGTGGTGGGGCATAAACGATTTGCCCTCATTTCCCCGCGAGATAACTTTAAAGCCGTTTATAAACTTCGACGGCGGCGACAGCAGAGAGTTTTTCTATACGCTTACGATAAATAAAGATTGATTATTAAAAAGGTTATAAAGAAGGCGGTGCTGAAATTCAGCACCGCCTTAAACGTGGTTGAGAGTTTATCTTTTTCAGGATTGTACCCAGTTAGCAATCTCGCCGTTTTCGTCGTAATACCAGTAATTATATCCGTCGGTATAATCGGGTTCGCTTTCACTGTAATAGTATTTGGTGGCATTAGTGAGATAAGTGTTTGACGCAGCTATAGAAATCGCACCCCATTCGCTCACTGTGCCGCTATAGTATACGCTTACAAGTGAAGTACAATTATTGAAAGCATAAGTGCCAATACTTGTGCAAGCACTGTCATCTTCAAACACGACGCTTGTTATTTTAGGTGCATCACTTGATGAAGAACAAGGATAGAATAAATACGCTGGTATTTTTGTCACGTTTGCACCTATTGTCACTGTTATTCCATCGCCGCTCTGTCCTGCACAATAGAATACATTGTTGGTCGAAGATAAATCTTCCATTGCGGTTGCGTTAAAAATTATTTCCGTTAAAGCTGTGCAATTATAGAACGCTGAACCGCTGATTTTTGACACGTTGTTGGGTATAGTTATGCTTTCAAGTAAAGAACAACCGTAGAACGCATAACTGCCTATAGAAGTTACGCTGTCAGGTAACGTAACTTTTGTAAGCGTTCCGCAATTATAGAAAGCACCATAAAATATTTTGCCGCCCGTTATTGTTACCGTCTTTAATGTGGTAGGGATATAATACGTTTTATAACTGCTGCTTGTGCTTGAATAAAACTGTTTTGTTGCTGTGCCGTCCGTATAACTGCTTGTACCGAATATATAGCCGAAAAGCGTTGAACTCGACACGCTTGTCGCGCTTGCGCTTGAGCCTACAAATGGTATACTTATACTTACAAGACTCGAACAACCATTGAATGCAGCACTGCCTATAGAAGTTACGCTGTCAGGTATGGTTATACTCGTAACATTCCAGCCAGCGAAAGAAAAATCGGATATAGACGTTATGTCAGTGTCTTTCAAATCGGTCAGGAGCGTTTCATTAATATATAAATTACCTGCGCAATATAAAGGATTGGCATATGCGTCGCTAAACGAAATACTTGCCCACTGTGAAGCCGTGCCGCTATAGTATACGCTTTCAAGCGAAGTGCAGTTTTGGAACGCACTAGTGCCAATAGCAGTAACACTATCGGGAATCGTTACACTTGTAAGCGAGTAGCCAGATGAAAACGCGTAATTGGCAATAGTTGTTGTTGCATCTTTTATTTTGTAATTTCCTGTAATGCTTCCATTAGCTTGTATCAAATAAGTATCTATATATAATACGTTATCGGTCCAGTTGTTACTATTGTTATAGTATGCTGTATCACTGAACGCATTGCTACCGATAGATGTTACACTGTTACCTATCGTTATGTTTGAAAGTGCGGTGCAACCTTTAAACGCGCTTTCATAAATTATTGTCACACTGTCTGGTATTGATATGCTTTCAAGTGAGGTGCAGTTTTGGAACGCACTAATGCTAATAGTAGTAACACTATCAGGTATTGTTACACTTGCAAGTGATGAGCAATCTTTAAACATATAAGAGTTTATTTGTTTTACGCCGTAACCCATAACTACACTTTTAAGAGAGGTGCAGCCGCTGAACACATTAACGCTAATAGAAGTTACACTGCCAGGGATAGATACGCTGGTTATTTTTGTATTGTCTTTGAACGCATATATCTCTATAGCAGTTACGGGCGAACCGTTATATGTTGAAGGAATAACAATATCGGTATCGGTGCATTCACCTATACCGCTGACGGTGTAAGAAACTACCGTTGTTCCATCGGAATCGTAAACGGCGGTATATCCAAGCCCTGTGCTTGAAGCGATATATTCATATCCGCAGACGGAGCATATATTATTTTCATTGTATGTATGCGTTTGCGATTCTGTTTTTTCACCACAGGCAGTGCATTCTTGCCAGTGTCCGTTTTCGTCATAGCTGTAACTGTTGTATGTGTGATTTTTGGCTGCAATCACAGTAGCCGACTGTGAAATTTGTGCGGTTGCCTCGGCGTCAGAGAAATACTTTCCGCATTCCGCACAATACCAATATTCTATATTACCGTCCGTAGTGCAGGTTGCTTCCACACTGTCAGTATGGGTTAAACTGTGATTTTTGGCTGCAATCACAGTAGCCGACTGTGAAATTTGTGTAGTTGCCTCGGCGTCAGAGAAATACTTTCCGCATTCCGCACAATACCAATATTCTATATTACCGTCCGTAGTGCAGGTTGCTTCCACACTGTCAGTATGGGTTAAACTGTGATTTTTGGCTGCAATCACAGTAGCCGACTGTGAAATTTGTGTAGTTGCCTCGGCGTCAGAGAAATACTTTCCGCATTCCGCGCAATACCAATATTCTATATTACCGTCCGTAGTGCAGGTCGCTTCCACACTGTCGGTATGGGTTAAACTGTGATTTTTGGCTGCAATCACAGTAGCTGACTGTGAGACTTCTGTGGTTGCCTCGGCGTCAGAAAAATACTTTCCGCATTCCGCACAATACCAATATTCTATGTTGCCGTCTGTAGTGCAGGTCGCCGCTACAGGATCTGAATGGGTAAGGTTGTGCGAATGCGCAGGACTGCTGTTCTCTGAACTCGTATTTTCAGAATTGCTTTCACTTGAACTGGTGTCTTCAGAACTGCTGTTGCTTGAGCTGCTTTGTTCGCTGCTGTTGCTGCTGCTTACGGTTGTTTCTTTGTTACCAGAGCAGGCTGAAATACCCAAAGCAAGGCAACAGACCGTCACAATCGAAAGAAAAACTAATAAAATTTTCCGTTTCATTAAACTACCTCCATAAAAAAACGTCCCAAAACGGGACGCCTGCAAAAGTATCCCGTGATTGGTTTTGCGCTACAAATCACTCTAATATCGGTAAAAGGATACAATATGCCTATTGTACCGAATTAGAGTATTATTTATTTGTAGCGCAGTTAAATTATACCACACTAAAAAATAATTTTCAATAATTTTGTAGTATTATACTAAATATATTTCCCAAAATTAAGTATGCTGCCCCTCAGTAAAGAAGTGGAGGCATACGCGTTTTACACCGTTTCTATTAACAAAGTAAAAGCAGACCGTTCTGTGTGAACGGTCTGCTTTAAGTTTAACGTTATCCAAATGCTTTTTATGCTTTGGCGGCTTTAGTTTGATTATGCAGCCAGAGTATAGGTGATTTCAGCTGTATCAGAGCAAGAGTAGGTCTCGCTTGAAACAGTAACCGTTATGGTATACGTGCCTGCCGTTGTGCCTGTGCAAAGCCTGGGGTCAACGTTAATTGTAAGCGTACCCATATTCCATTCGGTGCTTACAATATTTGTAGTATCAATTTCTACGCCGTTTACTTTTATTGTAACAGTCGAATCTTTGGCTGCCTTGAAGGCAAGTTCCATTATGTCGCTGTCAACCGAGGTGGAGTCGGTGATAACTATATCTTCAGCTTCAGGCAGGCTTATATCGCTTGAGTCGCCATATACAAATATAACGCCGCTTATTGATAATACAGAAATTCCGCTTTCATACTCGTCAAAACCGCAAATGTGGATTTCATATAAAAGCCCTGCGGTAACTGTGTAAGTTATAAGGAAGTTTGCGTCATAACCCTCATCGTCATCGTCGGCAATACAATCATCGCCTTGATACAGATAGCCGTAAGTATCAACACTGCCTGTTGTGGTTATTGTAATTATGCCGTCTGTTGCAGGTATAAAATAATATATTATTTCTGTTGTTCCTGAAATATTTATTGTTTCAGAGGCTTCGCTAACGCCTTGGCTGTAATAATACTCGCCGTAGGAAACGGAATTGAAGTCTACGCCCTTGTAATCGTAAGGCTCTGCAACCACAATGCTTTCTGTGCCGCAGGTAACCGTTACAGTATACTCGCCGCTTACGTAGAAGTAAATTTCACCGGATACTTCTATCAGATTATAGTAATCTGAAGACTCTGTATATACAGTAGCGTAAACGGCGGTATTCTCACTGTCAGAAAAATAATTTGTACCGTCAGATAAAGTATAGGTATATTCGTAGCCGTCTGCGCCTGTTATTGTTATGGTTATATTTCCCTCAGAATTTCCACAGTATGCGGCTACCAGCTCCATTTCGTAATTTTCTGCTATTGTTGTATCATAGGTATATTCTTCGTACAGCCAAACAATGGAATAAATTGAAAGCGTAGCGGTGGCAGTGCTGTCACTGTCGGCAGCATTGACAACTATTGTATTCAAGGCAGCTTTTGCAGCCAAACCCTCTAAAGTAAAGTCGGTTAATTCATCTACTTCAAGCACGCTTGCATAAATGTATACAATGTACAAGTTATCTTCCTGCTCAATATAATAGTCAGTATCTTTAGTCAATGCAGTGCCGTTAAGCGTAACAGTTATTTCAGGGCTGGCGGCATAGATAGCAATACAAATCACCTCGCTGCTATATGCGGGAATATACCCTGTGTATGCCGCGTCAATACCATCGCTGACGGAATAATATTCCTCATCCATACTATCTGAGATGATAGCATATACATAAGCGGGTGTTTCCGCTAATACATAAGTCAACGTTACTGTTACAGAGCCGTTGCTTTCGCTTGATACGGTTATGGTTATTGAATATGTACCCGTGGTATTGTTCACTAAATCGGCAAAGGATATATTATCCAGATAAAGATAAAGTTCACCGTAAGACCAAGAATCATTATAGCTGAAATCGGCAATTTCTGTGCCGTCTATAGCCGCAGTGACAACATAATCTTGTGGTGCGTCAAGTACCAGGTATAAGGAATAATCTTCATCGGTGTACCCGGTTATTGTAGAACCATTATTAACCGAATTGCCGCCCCAATAAATATATTTCAGCGTTACATCGCCTTCGAATACATATTCGGTAACAGTTACGGTATAGCTTATGCTGTCTTCGCCGAAAGCTATTGTCACGGTATATGTGCCTGCTTCATAGAATATTATTTCGCCAGACATGTATTGTGCGTTGTTGTTCCAATACACATATAAATACGTGGTTGCCGCCGTCGCATTCGTATCTTCCGTTGCCTCAATACTGTCATCATAACTATAATAATTTCCGTAATTGGTGATACTGTATGTATAGCTATACCCATCGGTACTTGTTATGGTAATTTCAGGGTATTCATATTCTGAACTGCCATAATACTGGGCGGCAAAATGCGTATATTCATCGGTATATATATCGGTGTTATATGAATACAGTCTAAAGTTTATAACATTTATATCTAAGGAATCAGCGTCTTCACCGAAAGCTATTGTCACGTCATAGTCGCCTACGACATAGAATGTGAGATAGCCATAAATATTATTTTCGTTGTAATACAATTCGTAATTTAAAACTTCATTATTATCGTTATCAGATATTGTGGAGCTGTTAGAATATTGCGTACAATTAATGGTATATATATTCGTGCCGTCCGATATGGTTACTATGGGGTAGCTGTAGCTCTCCTCGCCGTAGTAATAAAGTTCAAAGTATGTGCTATTACACGTATACAGAGTACTTGATATCGTACACGTATAATAGAAATCGGGAACTTGTTCAAGCGTATAGGTTATTATAGCAGAGCCGCTGCCGTAATCTTCGCTCGATACCGTAACAACGAATATATATGTATCCGGGGTATAATTAACAATAGTCTTAGGGTTGAAATATACATAATAATTCCCTGAACTATAAGAAGTAAAATAGTCAACCTGGTTACCGTTTAAAGTAACGCTGACTGTTGCATCAGAGGGGGCATGGAAGGCAACACGCACATAGCTGCTGTCTGTTGAATTTACGTCTGATATCGATACTTCTGCAATACTGGTGTAGTAAGGGGATGAGAGGTAGTTATTGGACTCTATATATTCCACATAAACAGAGCCAGAATAAACATATTGGCTTACGGTAACTTCAAACGCTGCGGAAGAATTGCTATAGCTTAAGTACACGGTGTACTCGCCAAAAGCGACAAAGTATATATTACCGTAGAAATAATTAGATCCATTATATACTTCATATTCGCTTATATAGCCGTTAATAATAGCCTCGTTTGCAGAATATACTACGCCGTCAAGTTCTATCTCTATTGTAATATTATTATAGCCGGTTGTGCTGAAATTGCCTTCGTAATTATATTCAAAACTCACATTGCCGCTTTCGGTTAATTCTGTGTTGCTAAGATAATAGGCAGACATTTCATAACATCTTTCCCACTTAGCCGTCAGGGTCATGTCGCGGGATATGGGCGTTACGTCGGTTACATGGCCTGCGTTTGCGCCCGTGCCATAATACCAGCCCGTGAACGCATAGCCTTCCCTTGTGGGTGTGGGCAGATCTATGCTGTCGCCCTTGTTTACGGTTATGCTGTAAATTTCTGTTTCTTCGCCGTCATTATCTATAACGCCGCCGTTCGCGTCAAAGGTAAGCGTTACTATTTCTGAAGTAAGGTTTTCGATAACTAAGCTCCAGCCCTCAGAAGTATATGTATAAACCGCATAAGTGTCGGTGGTAAGGTAGT
>JAJQII010000091.1 GCA_021199295.1 Clostridia bacterium | reverse complement strand
GATTTTAATTAATTGTTGGTGTACATTTGCTTATACGGATTCTCGCTATTAGGAACAAGCTCGTAAAAATAAGCGTTTAAAAGTCTTTCGGCATTGTACTCGGGGAAGTAGTTGCAATAATCCTTTACAATCTCGACTAATTCGGGGATATCCCCGCCCCATTTGCGTTCTGAAGAAACTTGCTTGGGCAGTGATTTTGGCAATTTTTCGCAGCGCAGATATATCTTGCCGCCGTGCATACCAGTGCCGCAGAAGTTATTAATTATAGGCTCGCCGTCGTTGTTCTGACCGAGGACTACAATAATGCCGCCTGCCTGGTATTCGCCGAGGAAAGAGCCTGCCCTGCCGCCGACGACTATCACGGGCTTAAAGTCCATATATGCCTTCATATGGATGCCTGCGCGGTAACCAGTGTTGCCCTTTACATAAATCCTGCCGCCGCGCATTGCGTAGCCTGTAGCGTCGCCCGCGTTGCCGTAAATTACTATTTTACCGCTGTTCATCGTGTCGCCCGTGGCGTCTTGCGCGTTGCCGTGTACGATAACCTCGCAGCCGTTAAGGTAAGCGCCGAGGGCATTGCCGGGCGTACCGTTTATAACCATGCGCTTGCCCGAAAGCCCGTTGCAGATATAGCGCTGGCCTATGCAGCCGTTTATAGTTATATCCGATTCCGAGCTGTCGCGCACCTGCGCGTTAAGTGCCATAAAATGCACGTTTTCGTCTACATTTATTACCATATGTTACACCCTTTTAGCCAGCTTGTTCTTTCTTACGTCCGCGCTGAACGCCATAAGTTCGGGCGCATGGCGCAAAATTTCGAAATCGACCTCGTCGAGCGGGGTTGCGCCCCGTATAAGCGAGGTGTATATGCCTGCGCGTAAAAAGTCGTTTATGAGTATAAAGCCCACAAGCCTGCCGTCTTTGACAAACAGTTTTTTGTATACCTTATCGGTAACTTCGCTGTAACATTCACCCTCGTATATGCCCGCGCTGAGCACGTGCGTATCGAAGAAACCTATCGCGTTCATAGGTATGGCGTTTGTTAAGCTGCTGTCGCCGCCCGCCATATTTATGCCTGCCGTTTTGCCCTGGAAAAACGCGTTGGGCAAAATAGCGAGTATCCTGTTTTGCTTTGCCACCGAATCGTAACCTTCGGCACAGTCGCCCGCACTGTATATATCGGGTATGTACGTGTGCATGCGTTCGTCCACTACTATGCCGCGATTAACCGCACCGCCGATAGATTTTACCAGCTCGGTATTGGGGCGGACGCCCACTGCGACGACTAATATATCGAAGCCGATTTTTTCACCGCTTTTAAGGTAAGCCGTGTCGTCTTCGAACTTAGCGGCGCTGTCATTAAGGTAAAATTTTACGCCCTTTTCTTCCAGCCCCTTTTGTATTATTGCAGCGCCTTCCTCGTCAAGAATAGACGGCAGCACCCTGTTTGCCATATCGACTACCGTTACCGCCTTTACCCTGTGGAGAATGCCTTCAACGCACTTAAGCCCGATGAGCCCCGCGCCGATAACCAATACGTTCTTTTCGGGCGACAGCACGCTTTCCAGCGCAAGCATATCGTCGTACGTCATAAACGAGAACTTGTTTTTAACGCCGTCAAGCCCCTCCATAGGGGGAACGAACGGGCGAGAGCCCGTAGCAACAAGCAGCTTGTCGTAAGAGACTTTGCTGCCGTCGCCGAGCATAACATACTTCTCCTTAGGTTCTATCGAAGTAACCGTTTTGCCAAGCATAAGCTCTACGCCGTTTTTGGTATAGAAATCCGCAGGACGGTATGCCATATTCTCTTTCTTGATTCTGCCTAAAAGGTAATAAGAGATGAGCGGCCTGCCGTAAGCCGCGTGGTTTTCAGAAGAAATAACCACTATTTCGCCATCGGTATCTATGCTGCGTATGCCCTCTATGCAGGCTATAGCAGCCGTTGAATTGCCTATAAGAACATACTTCATTTCAGTCACGCTCCTCGTAAACAATGGCGTTGTTGGGGCAGTGCTTTACGCAGTTAGGCTCGCCCATGGCGTTGTCGGTGCACAGCGCACACTTTTGCGCCGCCTTGCCGTCGGGCGCTGGCATTATAGCCCCGAAGGGGCATACAAGCACGCAGGTAAAACAGCCCACGCATTTATCTTTGTTTATAGTAACCACGCCGTATTCATCTTTGGATAATGCCCCCGCGATGCAGCTTTGCACGCATATGGCGTTTGTGCAGTGGCGGCAGTTTACAGCAAAATGGATAAGTGACGAATCGTCGCCCTCTACCTTTATTCTTGGTATGTAATTGCCCGTCTTGCCCTTAAGTTTGAACATTTCGTCTAAGCCTGAATTTGCAAAAATACATTCGTATTCGCAGAGATGGCAGCCGAGACACCACTGTTCGTTGACGTATATCCTCTTCATATAAACTCCAGAGCCGCGTTATACGCGGTTTGTGATCAATACATTTTTATAAATGCTTCGCGTTCTGCCCCTACGGAGACATACCTTATTTTGCAGTTGCAAAGTTTTTCAAGCAGCTTTACATAATCGTAAGCCTCTTTGGGCAGTTCTTCGGCAGTATGGCAGCCCGATATATCGCAGTGCCAGCCCTTCACTTTTTCGAACACGGGCTTGCAGTAGTCTAAAACGTCGGTAAACGGGAAGTCGTGTAAAATTTTGCCGTCCAGCTCATAAGCTGTGCATATCTCTATTTCTTCGTAGCCGTCTAAAACGTCAAGCTTGGTAAGGGCGATTTCGTCCGCCCCCTGGCACATAATGCCGTAGCGCGACGCCACAACGTCGAAAGGACCTACCCTGCGGGGTCTGCCCGTCGCAGCGCCGTACTCGCCGCCCGCCTCGCGCAGCTTTTCTGCCTGCCCGCCGAAGTATTCGCAGGTGAAAGGACCTGCGCCCACGCAGCTCGAATAAGCTTTCATAATGCCTATAGACTTATCAAGTTTAAGGTTGGGCACGCCTGCGCCTATGGGCGCGTACGCCGCTATGGTAGACGAACTGGAAGTATAGGGCACTATACCGTAATCTATATCCCTTAAAGCGCCTAACTGGGCCTCAAACATAATCTTCTTGCCCTCGGCGTTGGCTTTGTTGAGATACAGCCCCGTGTCGGTGACATATTCTTTGAGCTTGCCGCCGTATTCTTCAAGGTAGGCTATCATATCATCTGCCTTGACGGGCTCGTGCCCGTACGCCTTAACTGTAAGGTTTTTCCATTCGACGATATCGGCAACCCTGCCGTACATAAGTTTTGTGTTTAAAAGCTCGCCCATGCGGAAGACTTTTTTCATATATTTATCGGCATATATGGGCGCGATACCGCGCCTTGTAGAACCGTAGGGCTTGCCCGTCGCTTTTTCAAGGCGCTCCTCTTCCATAACGTCCTGAAGCACGTTATAGGGCATGGTTATTACCGCCTTGTCGCTTATCTTAAGATTTTCAGGCGAAATTTTTATGCCCGCCTTGCGAAGATTTTCTATCTCGCCGCAGAGATGCTTTAAGTCTATAACCATGCCGCATCCAAGCACGTTTACCACGTCTTCGCGAAGTATTCCCGACGGAAGAAGGTTAAGTATAAACCTGCCCCTGTCGTTTATTACGGTATGCCCGGCGTTGTTGCCGCCCTGATACCTGCAAACTATATCGTAGTCCTGCGACAAAAGATCGACCATTCTGCCCTTGCCTTCGTCGCCCCAGTTGATACCACAGATACTTGTCAACATTTTTGTTACCCCTTTAAATTTTTATTTGCAACCCCGCTCTCAAGGGGTTATATTACATAGATTCGCCTGCGTGGTGTATGCCTAAAATTTTAAGCTCGGTTTCGTTTAAGCCTACGCCGCGGAGCATAAGCCTGTTGCCGCGTAAAGCTTCGATAGAGTTAATACCCATGCCGCCCATCATCTCCTGTATTTCGTGCGTCCACGCGTGCACAAGATTTACAAGCCGCTTAGATCCCACGTCGGGATTGAGCCTTTTTACAAGGTCGGGGCGCTGGGTGGCTATACCCCAGTTGCATTTGCCGATATGGCAGCTTCTGCAAAGGTGGCAGCCGAGCGCCATTACCGCAGCAGTTGCTATGTAGCACGCGTCTGCGCCGAGCGCTATAGCCTTTACCACGTCTGAACTGGAATGGATAGAACCGCCCACAACTATAGAGACGCTGTCGCGTATTCCTTCCTGGCGCAGCCTTTCGTCTACCTGGGCAAGCGCAAGCTCTATAGGTATGCCCACGTTATCCCTTATGCGGGTGGGCGCTGCGCCCGTACCGCCACGGTAGCCATCTATCGCTATTATATCAGCGCCGCTCCTTGCTATGCCCGAAGCAATGGCAGCCACGTTATGCACGGCGGCAACCTTTACAATCACGGGTTTTTTGTAAGCGGTAGCTTCCTTAAGGCTGAATATAAGCTGCCTTAAATCTTCTATCGAATATATGTCGTGATGGGGTGCGGGGGAAATGGCGTCTACGCCCTTGGGTATCATACGCGTTTTGGAAACGTCGTCTGATATCTTCATCCCGGGAAGGTGACCGCCTATGCCCGGCTTTGCACCCTGCCCCATCTTTATTTCTATCGCGGCAGCCGTCTTTAAGTACTGCTCGTGCACGCCGAACCTGCCCGAAGCAACCTGTACTATTGTATTCTTGCCGTATTTGTAAAAGTCCTGGTGCAGACCGCCTTCACCCGTGTTGTAGTATATTCCCAGTTCTTCAGCCGCCCTCGCGAGCGATTCGTGCGCGTTGTACGATATAGAGCCGTAGCTCATTGCCGAAAACATTATAGGCGTGGTAAGTTTGAGCTGGGGAGGCAGATTGTCTATCAGCCTGCCTTTTTCGTCCCTTTGAATATCCACGTCCTTTTTGCCGAGGTAGACAACCGTCTCCATAGGCTCTCTTAAAGGGTCTATGGGCGGGTTGGTAACCTGCGAGGCGTTTACAAGAATTTTATTGAAGTATATGGGCGCTTCAGTAGGGTTACCCATAGACGAAAGCAGCACGCCGCCCGAATTTGCCTGGCGGTATACCTCGTTCATGGTCTGCATAGACCAGTTGTAATTCAATTTATATGTATCGTCGCTCTTTACAATCTTTAATGCGTGCGTGGGGCAAAGGCTTACGCAGCGGTGACAGTTTACGCATTTGGACGAATCGGCTATCATTTTACCGAGGTCCTTGTCGAATTTATGCACTTCGTTGGCGCATTGCCTTTCGCATACCCTGCACCCGATGCAAAGGTCGGCGGTACGGACCACCTCGTATTCGGGGGGAATATAAAAATCCATTATCTTACACCTCCTTCGCCGAGGTTTTTGTTGAGCGTGTAAATTACAGGCTGGCCGCCTGCGGGGGCATAAATCCTGTCAAGATCCTGTTCTATAACGCGTATGCCGCATTCTTCTGAGGATACAAAAGCTAAATCGCCCTTTTCGGCACATACCATGGAACGCAGTTTAAGCCTGTCGTTTAAAGCCATAAGCCCGTTGTCAAACCCGAAAATTATAGAGAACGGCCCGTTTATAAGAAGCGAGGGAAAAACCTTTCTTAAATAGGTCTCCTGCGCCCTGTCTTCTTCGCTCTTATCTTCTATAGTGGACCAGAAAGAGGCTGAAATTACCTTTGCCACCTCTTCCAAGGTGAGGTGCTTTACGCGCAAAAGGTAGTCTATTATGTACGTTATAACCTCGGTATCGGTCTGCAGCGAGCATTTATAGCCGAACATCTCGATATACCGCCTGTTGGCGTCGTAAGAGGATATTTCGCCGTTATGCACTATGGAATAATTCAATAGCCCGAAGGGATGAGCGCCGCCCCACCAGCCGGGGGTATTCGTGGGATATCTGCCGTGGCTCGTCCACATATAGCCCTCGTATTCCTCGTCTAAAAGGTAAAACCTGCCTATATCTTCGGGGAAGCCCACGCCCTTGAAAATACCCATATCCTTGCCGCTGGAAAAGACGTACGCGCCGTTTATTTTCGCGTTTATGGTATTTACGCATTTTACCACGTACTGCTCCTCGTCCATAAGCGAGTTAGCCAGCCTTTTGGAAAGGGGATATAAAAAGTAACGGTATATAAGGGGTTCGCCCGTAATACCCTTTACCTTGCGCGTCTTCATTTCGGACGAATAGACGATTTCAAAATGGCCAAGCAAAAAATCTTCAGTCTCTTTTTTGCAGGAAAAGTCGTTAAAGAACAGGTGGAAGGCGTAGTAATCCTTGTAATGGGGATAGATGCCGTAGCCTGCAAAGCCGCCGCCGAGCCCGTTGGAACGGTCGTGCATGGTAGCTATGGAACGGATAATCTTTTCGCCCGTCATCCTTTTGCCGCTTCTGTCTATTATGGCGCTTACCGCACAGCCCGAAGGTATGCGGGTTTCGCCCTCTAAGGGTGCGCCGTTATTGTAAACAGTATCTGACGTAAACATAATTAACTCCAAAATCTGCGGGGACTCTCTCTTAAAGCCCGCGGAATATCCGCAAAAGAGCAAGCTCCCCCGCAGAATAATATACATCCTATGATATTATATAAAAAACGCAATATTTAGTCAAGCGTTAAAATTTGTCAATCGGCAATTTATGCGCATATGTTGAGTTTTTAAATATTTATATTATTTATAAATATAACTTATATCACGCAAAAATCGTAAATAAACGCATATTTTATGAATAAAGCCTTTTGCTGGCGCAAAGTAAACTTTTACAGCAAAAAAGGCGCAGGCATGCTGCGCCCTTTTTATCTATTTGCAACTTGCTATTTTTTTGCCATAATCTCTATCTTTTTCGGCTTGCCCACTATATCGTAAAGATATTCCTTTAAATCTTCGGGCGAAGCCGTGACGCACTCAAAGGTTATGGTATCGCCAGCACGCAGCTTTGTCTTGCCGTCGGGTACAAAACGCGTTCCGTCGGGGGCGACCACCTCTACCACCAGCCCGCCCGCAGGCCATATAACCGTCCTGACGAGCCTGCCGTCTGCAGAGGAATCAGCCTGGACCACTACGTCTACCCTCTCCTTCTTGGCATGCGTATTTATATTTTCTTCCTCTATAAACATTTCAAGGCACTTTTCGTAGATGGGGTCTAACCGCAAAATCTCGCCCATAAAGTAGCCGATAGCCACTCCGATAAGCACGGGAAGGCAATTTGTAAACTGCCCCGTAAGCTCGAACACCATTACTATAGAAGTTATGGGCGCACGCACCACCGTGGTAAAGAAAGTAGCCATGCAGATTATTATAAGATAGTCGGTGTAAGCCGAATCCATTCCCATTGCCGTGAACGCCACTGAAAGAATAGCGCCCAGTCCCGCGCCAGCCGCGAGCATGGGGATAAATATGCCGCACGGAACGCCGCAACCCATATCGAGAACTATGGATATAAAGCGGATTACTACCACCACGATAAGCGTTACTATAACGCTTGAACCGAATATGGTATCCATAGAAATTTCGCCCGTGCCGCCCGTGCCGAGCGATTCTATAAAGGAATGTCCGCCGCCTATCGCGTAAACAGTTATAAGCCCGAACACGCCCGCCGCCAGAAATGGAACAAGATATTTGCCAGTGCCCTTAAAAAAGGTTATCTTGGCAAACAGCTTTTTGGCAAGCATTATGCAGTGATAAAGAGCCACGCCTATAAGGGAGACTATCAAAGCGGCAAGCGCGACGTACGCACAGCCCTTCCAGCCCATTTCGCAAAACACGAAAGTATCGAAAGTATAGCCTACCGAAAGCCCCAGGGCAGAGCGTATTGCATTGCGGGTAAATATAGCCGCTATTACCGAAACGGTAGAGCAGGCAAACACCTGTGCCGAAAAGGAATGGAAGGCTTCTTCCAACGCGAAAATCATACCCGTTATGGGTGCGTTAAAGGCAACGGCAAGACCTGCCGACGAACCTGCGGCAATCTGCAGGCGCTTTACCATCTGGTTGCGCCTTAATAGACTGCCCGTGGCGCTGCCCGCGCAGCCGCCTATCTCAAGCGAAGGCCCTTCAGCACCCGCAGGCAAGCCCATAAACATACAGGCAAGCGACGCCGCGAACATGGAACACATAGCCACGTACCACTTGAAATGTATCATTCCGCGGGCAGCCCCCTCTATCTGAGGTATACCGCTGCCGCGTATCATGGGAACAAATTTTACAAACGTGCCTATAACTATCGCGCCTGCCGCGAGCCCCAGAAAAAGCAGGGGGATAAACGCAGGGTTTTCTACCAGCAGGGTATAAAGTTCGGCTGAATATTCTTCGCCGAGGCCTGCGAATATATTGTAAAAAGTTACTACCACGCCCGCGAAAAGACCGGTGATTAAACTTAATACAAAGGTATTTAGCATTACCTCTGCCACGGCGCGGGCGCTTTTATTTTTTATAACTGGTTTTGCCATATTCTTAAGTATTATAACACCTTGCCGCGCCAAAGTCAAAAAATATGCACGGCTTGATTTAAAACAAGGTTTTTATGCCTGCATAACGCGGTATTTACGGCATATTGCCCTGTAACGGAAAATCCCGATCGCCTGAAACCCAAGCAACCGGGATTTTCTTTGTATCTATGAGAGAGCGGGATAAGCTAAATTAAGCATTTGATGCCGCGGGTTCGGGCACTCCGTTGTCGAGAGCATCGATACCCGTTTCGCCCGTACGCACGCGCATTACGTTTTCCACGTCGGTCACGAAAATCTTGCCTGCGCCGTACTTGCCGTCGTCAAGCACGTTCTGCGCAACGGCAACGACTAACTTGGGATCTACCGTAGAAACTACTATATCTACCTGTACCTTGGGGATAAGGTGCATAGAAGTTTTTACGCCGCGGTACTGGCCTGTCTTGCCTGCCTGCGTGCCGCAACCCATTACGTTGGTAACGGTCATACCCGTAACGCCTATCTGCGACATAGCGTCTTTTAAGGTAAGGAATTTGTCCTGGGCGGTGATAATCGTGATTTTTGTGTACCTGTCCTGGGAAACGAGATCCATATCGGCAGGCTTTACGCCCGATACATCCACGCCTACGCCCGTACCGTCGTAAGAAGGTATGGTGGGCATAAAGTCGGCATATGCGGATGAAAGACCGTGTTCTGTGATATCCAGGCCGATAACTTCCTCTTCAGCAGAGCAGCGGAGACCGTTCCAGCCTTTCTCTTTCGCAACGGCAACTGCCTTTACGGGGTTGACCTTGAACTTAATCATTACGGGCACGTACTTGATGCAGAAGAACAGGGCTACCATCCACACTATTGTCCAGGAGAGTATGGCAACGATGCCGAGGCACTGTAAGCCGAGCTGTCCCCAGCCGCCGCCGTAGAACAGACCTGTTTCTGTAGAGAATAAGCCGCAGGCAAACGTACCCCAAATACCGTTGGCAAAGTGTACGCCTATTGCGCCCACGGGGTCGTCTATGTGAAGTTTTTTATCAAGCAATTCGCAAACTAAAACCACGAGTATGCCCGAAACAATGCCGATTATGGCAGCGCCCAGGGCGTCTACTATATAGCAGCCTGCCGTTATTGCGACAAGCCCTGCAAGCGAGGCGTTAAGGCACATGCCTACGTCGGGCTTTTTATTCTTTATCCATGTAAATATAAGAGCTGCGACCGTCGCCGTGGCGGGGGCTATTGTAGTTGTAAGGAATATGTGGGCAAGCTCCTCAACAGAACTTGCGGCAGCGCCGTTAAAGCCGTACCAGCCAAACCAAAGTATGAACACGCCGAGTGCGCCGAGGGTAATGGAGTGCCCCTGTATGGCGTTTACTTTTACTACCTTGCCGTTTTCGTCGCGGTCGTACTTACCGATACGTGCGCCAAGGAATATAGCGCCGATAAGCGCCGCGCAGCCGCCTACCATATGTATGCAGGCAGAACCGGCGAAGTCTATAAAGTTTACTTCGTTGCCGTTTGAAGCTACAAGACCTGTAAGCGACGAGAAACTTGCAAGCCAGCCGCCGCCCCATGTCCAGCCTGCCTCGATGGGATATACTACGAGGGAAATTACCGCCGAGTATATGCAGTAAGACATAAAGCGCGTTCTTTCTGCTATAGCGCCTGAAACTATAGTCGCCGTGGTGGCGCAGAACACAAGGTTAAATACAAAGTTAGACGCTTCGCCCGACTGAACAAAATTGTCGAAGTCGGTAAAAAGCCCTAAGTTGGGAGTACCTATAAAGTACCCGCATGCCTCCTGGCCTACTAAAAGGGTATAGCCCAGAAGCATAAATACTACCGTACCGATGCAGAAGTCCATCAGGTTCTTCATAATAATGTTGCCGGCATTCTTCGCGCGGGTAAAACCAGCCTCTACCATCGCAAAGCCGCACTGCATAAAGAACACTAATGCCGCACCGATAAGAAACCATACGCCGAAGATAGCCTCGTTAGAAAGGTTCAACGCTTCGGAAAGGTATTCTTCCATAAAATTGTCCTCCGAAATATAAAAAAATTTGAAACTGTTTTCTATCCCTCTCCCGCAGGGATTCGTTAAAAGGCTTAAAGCCTTTAAACAATTTAATTAATTGCGGCATATGTGCCGTCCAATCCTCTGTTTTAGCGCCTTCTGCGCCAATATTATCCTCTGTAAATTTCAGGGTTAATCCTCCATTTAACCCGCCTTTTAAAATTTTTGCGCGGCGGCAAAACGCCGCCGCGCATTGCTTTTAAAATTCCATCCTCTGAATTATAACTTATTAATTAACGCTGTATAACAGGTCGAAGTACGAAGGGTAAGGCCAGTAGTCTGCAGACGTCATTGTCTCCATTTCGTCGGCTAACGCCCTTACCGTTGCCATCTGGGGTACTATTATATGCGCCATTGCCTGCGAAGCGGGCTTTATATCCTCTTTATCTATCTTGGAAAGCTCGAACTCAAGTTTTGCAATCTCAGAAGAGAATCTGTCGTTGAGTTCGGACAGCTTTGTAATAAGCGTTTTTTCCGTTTCGCAGGGGATGCTTTCGGATACAGCCTTCTTAGCCGCCACGTTGCCGCAAAGCTCGGCGATAAAGTCTGATACCGCGGGAAGTATATCCTGCTTAGCCATCTGGAGCATTGTAAGCGCCTCGATATTTATCGTCTTTACGTAGTTTTCAAGCTGGATATCCGCACGGGCTATAGCCTCTGCCTCGGTATAAACGCCCTGGTTTACAAACACGTCGATATTCTTCTTTTCGAAGAACACGGGCACTGCGTCGGCAGTGTTCTTGTTGTTTAAAAGACCGCGTTTTTCTGCTTCGGGTTCCCAGTCGGGACCGTAGCCGTCAAGGTTGAATATAATCCTTTCGTGTGCCTTTAAAGTCTTTTCGGTAAGGTCTGCAACGGCTTTATCGAAGTCGGCAGCGCCTTCCAGTTCGTCGGCAAATTCTTCGAACACCTGCGCGACTATGGTATTTAATACAATGTTGGGGTCTGCAACGTTGAACTGCGAACCCAGCATTCTGAATTCAAATTTATTGCCCGTGAACGCGAACGGAGACGTCCTGTTGCGGTCGGTCGCGTCTTTGGGGAATATGGGCGATTCGGGTACGTCTATCGAGCCCTTTTCGGGGTCTACGTGTACATAGTCCACTCCCTTTGTGATGCTATCTACCAAAGCGCCGAGCTGGTCGCCGAGGTAAACCGAGATGATTGCAGGGGGAGCTTCGTTAGCGCCTAAACGGTGGTCGTTGCCAGCCGAGGCAACCGAAGCCCTTAATATGCCCTGATAATCGTCTACAGCTTTGATAACAGCCGCAAGCACAAGTTTGAAGAGGGCGTTGTTTTCAGGCTCTTCGCCGGGGTCTAACAGATTAAAGCCGTCGTCGGTAGACATAGACCAGTTGTTGTGTTTGCCCGAACCGTTGATGCCCTCGAAGGGTTTTTCGTGGAGCAGGCACACGAGACCGTGTTTTTTGGCAACCTTGCGCATAAGCTCCATGGTAAGCATGTTGGTATCTACAGCGACGTTTGTCGTAGAAAATACAGGGGCCATTTCGTGCTGGGCGGGAGCAACCTCGTTGTGGCGGGTTTTGGAAGGTATTCCGTAAGACCACAGCGTTTCGTCAAGGTCGCGCATATATTCTTCCACGCGGGGTTTCAGCACACCGAAGTAATGGTCTTCAAGCTCCTGCCCCCTTGTCGCGGGAGCGCCGAAAAGCGTTCTGCCCGTAAGCCTTAAATCTTTGCGTTTTTCGTAAACTTCTTCGTCTACCAGGAAGTATTCCTGTTCAGGACCTACCGTGGTAGAGACCTTTTTGCACTCTATGCCGAAAAGTTTGAGTACCCTTTTAGCCTGCACGTCGAGTGCGTGCATTGATTTTAACAGGGGCGACTTTTTGTCGAGCGTTTCACCCGTGTACGATACGAAGATCGAGGGAATGTAAAGCGTTGTTCCCTTTACGAACGCGGGCGACGTGGGGTCCCATGCCGTATAGCCGCGAGCCATATATGTAGCCCTTGAACCGCCTGAAGGGAAACTGGACGCGTCGGGTTCGCCTACGATAAGGCTCTTGCCTGTAAGGTGCATAATAACGTGGTCGCCTTCGGGCTCGATAAAGCTGTCGTGTTTTTCTGCGGTGAGACCTGTAAGGGGCTGAAACCAGTGGGTGTAGTGCGTAGCGCCCTTAGACATAGCCCAGTTTTTCATAGCGGATGCAACCGAGCCTGCTATGGAGACATCCAGCCTGCGGCCCGATTCGATAGTCGCCCTTAAAGCCTTGTAAATATCTTTGGGCAGCCTTTCTTTTTGCACGTCGTCGTTAAAAACGTTTTCGCCAAACTTGTCGGGAAGATACATTATAATTACTCCTTTAAATAGTTTTTAATTTTCCAGGGGCTCTCTCATAATCTCCCCTGCGTTCCTGCGCCCTTAATTTTTAAAGCGCCCGAACTAATTACAGTAAAAATTATAAAATAAATAACGGTTGCTGTCAAATGATATGCACCCCGTTGCTTTTCGCAAGTTTTTATATTTAACATAAGCAAAACTTATACAAAAAGCAGATTAACGTTGCACTGCAGGCTGAAAGCAGGCGGCATAAAAAAAAGTACGGCTTAACCGTACCTTTAAATTATTTATTTTTATCATCTGATTGGGATTTGTCGCCGCTTTCGGCTTTTCCGCCCTGCGAAAGTTTTTCTGCCATCTTTTTAAGTTTCTGCTCGTCGGCTTCTTCCTTCATAGAAGCCAGCCTGCCGTACGCAAGTTTGTCGTGATGAATGGTCATAATTATTACCTTATTATATCTCTATTAAAAAGCCTTTTTCGCGCAACGCCTCGGCAATTTTGTCTAAGGTCTGTTCGCTGTCTGCCGTTACCGTGTGGTAATGGTAGCCGTCCGTCACCGCCATAAGCGGCTTTGACGCCCCGCTTACAAGCGAACGGTAAAGTTCTTCTACATGGGTACGGTTATAAAGTTCAAGCCTTGCGGATATCCTGCCGTATACGCGGTGGTTTACAAAAATATCTTCTATCCTGCCGCCGAGTTCTATTACAAGAAAACCTTCGTCTAAAATCTCTTCAAAGGAATGGCGGCATTTAAATACGCGCGTCGCGGCGGTCTTTGTATTTATCAGGTAGCCCCTGTTTGTGGCTATAACATCCACCCCGTTTGCACGTAAAATGGCGATATCCTGCACTATAACCTGCCTTGACACATTAAATTTTTCGGCGAGGACGTTGGCTGTAAGCGGATTGTCGCTGTTGCCTATTATCGCCAGAATTTCCTCTCTCCTTTTTTCTGCTTTCATTTATTTTGTATTTCCTTGTAGTATTTGTTTTAACCTGGTGACCGAGAGCATTCTCTTGTCATTGCGAGCAAACATAGTTTGCGTGGCAATCTAGGCTCATCGCCTTTCGGCTATCATATCACCGCTAACAAACGGCAACACCCTTTTGTCATCCTGAGGAGTGACGTAAGGCACGACGTAAGGATCTCGCGAGAGCAACGTAAGTTGCGGCTCGCGGAAAGCCAAGCAAAAACGCTTTTCAGCTACCATACCACCTTTTTAATAAGGCAAAAAATTATCAGAATAAACGTATCATTTTTAAATAACTAATCTGCCGCCCTGCCTGCTGGTCGCGCGTCCGCGCGGGAT
>JAJQII010000058.1 GCA_021199295.1 Clostridia bacterium | reverse complement strand
AAAAGTATGACTTTTTTGTAAACTTTCTGTGTGGTTCAGGTAAATTAAGGGGGAGATTATGCAAAAAATGTATAAAATGAAAAAACGCAAAAACGGCTTTACGCTTGTTGAGCTTTCAATCGTAATAGCGGTAATAGCTATACTTGTAGCCGTGCTTGTGCCTACGTTTATTGCGCTTCTTGACAGAGCAAACGAGTCGGTTGATTCGCAGTTGGTTTCAGAAATGAACACTTCGCTTTCAATCAGTTCGGCGGTAAACGGCAAGCCTGAAAGCGTTGGCGATGCGGTAGATATTCTTGTTGCTGATGGCTACGACGAATCGTTTACTACAAAAGCAGATAATACCGTGTATAAGTGGGATAACGAGCAGAACATTGTAGTTCTTTGGAACACTAAGGAAAATGTTGCGGTTTACCCTGAAGGTTACACAACTTCAGCTACCGCCAAATTGTATAACCTTACCGTAGTTTCTGGTGAATACGCAGGGTTTGCTTATGGCAATGGAACGGAAAATAACCCTTACATAATGGCTACAACTTACCAGCTTGAAAGTTTAAGAACTTATATATCGACTTCAGGTGGCAGTGCAGCTTCGCAAAAGGTTTCAGGTTCAAATGTTAAAGAACTTGTTTCCCAAAAATTAACGGCTTCTGCAATAAATATGAGTGAAAGGTATTTTAAACTTGACCGTGACTTGGTGCTTGGTGACACGTTTACACCTTTCGGTAACATTACTTATGTCGGGGATTATTATGGTGAAGGCGTATATGTAACCTCTGCAAGTGAAAGTGGTTCGTTTATAGGTGTATTTGACGGTGATTTTCATACTATAACTATGACAGATTCTATTTACAATGAAGGTCAGAGCGACTATGCGTTATTTGCGAATGTGCTTTCTTCTGGGGATTCAAATAATCCTACTACAATTAAGAATTTGAATATTGTTATGGATGTTCATGCAAGTGTTAGTGATTATTATTACGACGATGATGAGTGCATTCTTGATGTTGCTCCTAACAGTTGTAGTGCGCTTGCAACTAATATTCTTGGTGATGGGGCGGATAGTATAATAATTGAAAATATTACCGTTACTGGTACAATTACTGCGGGCGTTACTGCTGGAGGTATAGCAAAAACAGCATATGGTTGTACTTTTAAAAATTGCGTAAATTATGCAAATATTACCACAGTAAGTACAAACTACGCAAATGATTACGATAGCACAACAATAGGCGGAATTTGCGCCGTTGCCTGCAATTATGATAATATGCACAGCAGTGGTTATACAGAGCTTATTAATGTAGATTTGTCTGTTGCATTTGATAATTGTATAAATTATGGTACATTGATGTTTAAATACAAATCATATGATTACAGTAATGCAGATACCGCGTGGATTTGGTGTGAAAACGACGATTGGAATATAATTTATAATATAGGTCAGATTGTCGGCACAGTTAGTATGCAAGGTACATATGCAACAAGTTACGGTGTTGATAATCTTCCAATTTTGCTGGAATTAAATAATTGTAAAGCAAATGGAGAAATAGTTGTATATTGTCATACAAGCGATGGTGATATATATAATTTTGAAGGAACATATTATAAGCATGATTTGGATGAAGAAAAATGGATTGGAGATGAATATGGAAACTGGAGTCTCGAATATACAGAAACTTCAGGTGTAACGTATAATACTAATCCAAATACAAATAAGCAGTTGATTGGTGGTACAATATCCAAGTATACAAAAATTGACGGCGTAACATATTCATATACGTATACAGGAGATAGTTACATGACGTTCACAAGTGGCACAGGAACAGGAGATCCTGACGCAAGCTATATTGTTACTGAATAATACCATATAATTATTATGCCGAGCGCCCCGAAAGCGGGGCGCTCGCTATTTGTATAATGTAACTATCGCAAATTTATCCGCAAGACCTTGAATTTAATTTTAAAAGTGTTACAATATATCTATGAAAATTATTGACGCGCACGCGCATGTCGTGCAATACATTGCAGGTTTTACCTCTAAGGGAGAGCTTCGCGGCACAGGCGGCGGCAGAGCCCGCTATGCCAACGGCGAGGAATTCCAGATGATTCCGCCCGATATGGGCGAATACGGAGTAACGCCTGAAAAACTTTTAGAAGTAATGGATGCCAATGGGGTTGAAAAGGCTGTTCTTTTGCAGGGCAGTTTCTTTGGCTTTCAGAACGAATACACCGCCCAGGCTGTAAAAAAATATCCCAGCCGCTTTGTCGGCGCTGGCACTTACGATCCGTTTTGCAACAGGGCAGAGGAGGTAAAGAATTACCTTTTCTCTGTTCTCGGCTTTAAAGCAGTAAAGTTTGAAGTAAGCAATGGTTCAGGGCTTATGGCGTATCATCCGCCCGTAGATCTTGACGGCGAGGTAATGAACGGCTGTTACCGTCACGCGGCGGATAACGGGCTAACCGTGGTAATGGATATAGGCAGACCGCGTAATTGCTGCTGGCAGGTAGACGCTCTCGCTTCAGCTATAAAAAAATATCCCGATACAAATTTTGTAATATGTCATTTGTTAGCTCCACAGCGTACCGATAACGAGCTTTTAAAACAGGCTTTGGGAAAACTTACCCGCCAAAACGTGTATTTTGACCTTGCCGCTCTCGCTCATAACCAGCAGCCTGAAAAATTCCCATACCCTACGGCGGTAGAGCATTTAAAAGTTGCAAAAGCGGTGGCAGGGGCAGACAGGCTTATGTTCGGTTCGGATATGCCCGGTACTTTAAACAGGGACAGTTACGCCCATTTAAAAGATTATATTATAGATAGTAATGTGTTTACGTCAGGCGAGCTAAAAGATATTTTTTATAACACAGCCGAAAAGATTTATTTTTAATTGGGTAGTTTTTATGTGTTTTTACTAAAAATCGTTAAAATATCAGTAAAACTTATAGGTGGTATAAAAAATACTAATGCCGAATTGCCGTGCGTCAATTTGGAAAAAGTGATTTGCTTATGTTATAATCGGTATAAGTAAAAATTATACAACGGGCTTTTTCCGTTGTTCATCAAAGGAGCGACTTATGACATACGTTGAGAGAGTTTTAAAAAACTTAAAGAAGCGTAACCCCAACGAGCCTGAATTCCATCAGGCGGCAACAGAAATTCTTACTACGCTTGCACCTGTAGTGGAAAAGCACCCCGAATACGAAAAGGCTGCATTATTAGAAAGATTTGTAGAACCTGAAAGGGTGATAATGTTCCGTGTGCCCTGGGTAGACGATAAGGGTAAAGTTCAGGTAAACAAAGGTTACCGTGTGCAGTTTAACAGTGCAATCGGCCCTTATAAGGGCGGTTTAAGGTTTCACCCTTCGGTAAATCTTTCCATTATTAAATTTTTAGGCCTTGAACAGATCCTTAAAAACAGCCTTACAGGCTTGCCCATCGGCGGCGGCAAGGGCGGTTCTGATTTCGATCCCAAGGGCAAATCCGACAGGGAGATTATGGCTTTCTGCCAGAGCTTTATGACCGAACTTTACCGTCACGTAGGCGCTGATACCGACGTACCCGCAGGCGATATAGGCGTAGGCGGCAGGGAAATAGGATATCTTTTCGGTCAGTACAAGAAAATAAGGAACGAACACGTCGGAGTGCTTACGGGCAGGGGGCTCTCTTACGGCGGCAGCCTTGCAAGGACTGAAGCAACAGGTTACGGGCTTATTTATATAACTGAAGAGGCGTTAAAGGCAAGGGGCGACAGCTTCGAAGGCAAAACCGTGGTAATTTCAGGTTCTGGCAATGTTGCTATTTATGCTTGCCAGAAGGCACAGAGCCTTGGCGCAAAGGTAGTGGCAATGTACGATTCCAACGGCTACATTTACGATCCCGCAGGCTTAAAGCTCGATATCATAAAAGATATTAAAGAGGTAAAACGCGGCAGGATTAAGGAATACGCCCAAAGGGTAGAGGGTGCTGTTTATACCGAAGGTTGCAAAGGCATCTGGACAATTCCCTGCGATATAGCTCTTCCCTGCGCAACGCAGAACGAAATCGACGCAGCTTCTGCACAAATTCTTGTAGATAACGGCGTTAAGTACGTGGGCGAGGGCGCAAACATGCCTTCCACGCTCGAGGCTATCGAAGTGTTCCAGAAGAACGGCGTTGTGTTCCTTCCCGCAAAAGCGGCTAACGCTGGCGGCGTTGCAACTTCCGCACTCGAAATGGCACAGTCTTCAGGCAGAATGTTCTGGTCGTTCGAAGAGGTAGACGCTAAACTTAAGGGCATTATGGTAAATATTTACCACAATATAGATAATGCCGCAAAGGAATACGGCTACGAAGGCAACTATGTAATGGGCGCAAATATTGCAGGCTTTGTAAAAGTTGCTGAAGCTATGATGGCACAGGGCATAGTTTAATATATTTTGAAAATCTGATTTAAATTTACAGGCAAAGCGTTAATATATCGCTTTGCCTGTTATTTTTAACA
The DNA here is from genome assembly GCA_021199295.1 of Clostridia bacterium. GTDB lineage: Bacteria > Bacillota > Clostridia > Christensenellales > Borkfalkiaceae > Coproplasma. Next base: position 9,625 of record JAJQII010000058.1, on the reverse strand, counting down.
AATTTCTAAAGAAAGTATACTTTTTTTAACCAGTATTTTTTGCCCTTTTTTTAACTATTTTATTATTTATTTTTACTCGAAATCAGTTTATCACACTAAAAAATGTTTTGCAATAAAATTTCTAAAAAAAGTATGCTTTTCTTGAAATGGGATATTTTATTGTGCATTTTTATGAATAATTATCAAGGAGTAAATTATGCAAAAACATATGAAAGGCAAAAAGGGCTTTACACTTGTTGAACTCTCAATCGTGATAGCGGTAATAGCTATACTTGTCGCCGTTTTAGTTCCTTCGTTTATTGCGATAATTGACAAGGCTAACGAATCCAACGATAAACAGATGGTAAAGACCGTAAATACGTATCTTTCTATAGAGAGTGTAACAAATGGTATAGAGACGCCTGCAGACGCTTTGGCAGCCGCAAGTGAATCCGGTTACTCTATAGATAAATTATCGCCTACTTCAGACGGTAATTCTATTGTTTACGACGAGAATACAAAGACGTTTGCCCTTGTAGACAGCGACGGCAAAACTTTATACAGCCAAAACAGTGTAGAAATAGACACTACAGCCGCTACAACATGGTATATTATTTCAAGCTCAAGCCAGATAGACAGCAGTAATACGGCTACATGCAGCTATATAATTACTGGAGATTTCAGTTCAGAAGCTGCAAAACAGACGGTAAAAACACGCGTGTCTGATAATAAGATAGTAACAACCGACGGCGAAACGGCTACAACCACAACTTTGAATATAAAAAGCTCAGGTGGTATAAGCACGTACAAAGCAAGCAATGTAGAAATTAATTATACATATGACGGCACTGCCGATGCGACTATTACTTTAAATATTGATATATCTGCAGTAAAAGTATCGTCTGATGCAGCAATAACTATAAAGAGCTATAACTCTACCAATACGCTTGTAACTTTTGATTCGTCTGCGGCAATCACCGTAAACGACTACTACGGTTCGGCTTACGCGGGTGCAAATGTTACTGTAAACCAGAAAGGCGAAAACGAGCCTGATTATGTGGAAACAGCTAATGCTAAATATAGCGCTGACGGCACGCTCCAGCTCGGCACGAAAAAATATCCTTATTTGATTTCCAGCGAAAGCGAATGGATTTCTGAATTAAAGGGCAGTTCAAATAGATCAAAAGGTTATTATTGGAAAGTAACGGCTGATCTTGATTTCTCAGAAACAACAGCTACATACAGTGTATCTGGCTTTATCGGCAATATTGATTTTGATAACCATTCTGTTGTGCTGAGTAAGAGCTATTCAAACAGTTATTTATTTACTACTGTCGAAACTTCAAACACCTATGGCGGCTCGACAATATCAAACTTGGATTTGACGGTTTACAATGGTTGCGGTCTTGTTTATTATGTTACCATGTATTACGGAGACGTAACTTTATCCAATATAGAAATTTCTGGGCAGTTTACATCTTCAGATAACTTTTCAGCACCTTTTGTTGGATATCTTTATAGAGGTGACACAAGCCATACTCTTATTTTTGAAAACTGTATAAGCAATGTTAATATAGCTTCTACAGCATCGGCATCGTCAGCCGTATTCCTTGGGAGCGCATATGGTTATGGCAGTTTAAAATTTGATGGGTGCGAAAACTATGGAACATTAATACATACGGCAGGATATGTATCAATGTTATTAGGTAATGGAGCAGCTTTTGATTATCTAACATTAGGTGATATTACTGTCAATAACTGTGTAAACTATGGTAAGATTTATGGTATCAATGGCGAAGGCGGAGAAACTAAGGAGGGATATCAATGTAATCTTCTCTGTGGCGGTCAATGGGGAAGTAAAAATGTAACTAATGCCATGATTGTGGCATGGGTAGAAACCAACTCAGATAACCTTTATAATGGCGAAGGCGGCGAATGTACAGATACTACGTTTAATGATATAAATACCAAAGACGGATATTTTGATTTAGATAGTTTATCTGTTTCGGCAACTCCTTCGTATTATACGGTTTCATTTACTTTCTGGGTTACCGTTAAGAACGCTTCAGATGATTCGAATAAAAGCTGGGGGTCATATTCTATCACTTTCAAGGTGGATAAATTAAGTGATATAACCAGTTTCCCCGCATATAGCTGGATAAGCGAAAGCGCATTGCCCAGCGGTGCTGAAACTAAAACTATTACAATAGGCGGAACGGAATTTACAACTTATTATGATAGTGAAAATGATACTACCTATTATGTATTTACGCAAAGCTATGTAGATAATTGGGTGACAAGTTGGGATGGTTATTATCTCACTATAGGCAATAGTATTCCACTCACAATATACGAATATATCGGCAGTAGTATAGGCGGCATTTACACCTATAGCTATTAAGCACAATTCTATTTTCCCAAGTTGCCCGTAAGGTTTTCGCCTTACGGGCTTATTTATTCATTGCTGTTTCAGTGCTCCAATCCAGGCAGGCAAAAGGCTCAATTCATTTGACTAAAGCGCTAAAATATTATATTATATTTCAAACAACAAAAAATTTATCGAGGGATTTATGCGACTTGTTGTAAAAGTTGGCACGTCAACCCTTACCCATTCAACGGGCAAGGCTAATTTTAAATTTATAGACGGTCTGTGCAGGACTCTTTCCGACCTGAAAAATATGGGCAACGAGGTAATTCTTGTTTCTTCCGGCGCGATAGCAAGGGGAATGGATAAACTTGCTTTCGAAAAAAAGCCTACGGATATTCCCACCAAGCAGGCGGCTGCCGCAGTGGGGCAGTGCGAGCTTATGTATACGTACGACAGGTTTTTTTCTGACTATGGCCAGACGGTCGCCCAGATATTAATTACCGCAGATGACGTTTCAGACGATGCCCGCCGTACCAATTTCCACAACACGTTAATAAGGCTGTTAGAACTCGGCATAATCCCCGTAATCAACGAAAACGACACGATAGCCACCAAAGAAATATCTTTAGGCGACAATGATTCTCTTGCCGCCATTGTAGCGGTCAGCGTGGGGGCGGATATGCTGGTAGTGTTGACGGATATCGACGGGCTTTACACGGGCAATCCCCGAACGGATGCAGATGCAAAACTCATTCCTGTAGTAAATAAAATTACGCCAGAAATGCTTGTCGCGGCAGGCGGCGCTGGCACATTCGGCACTGGCGGCATGAGTACTAAATTGCAGGCGGCTAAAATGTGTATGGAAAACGGAATAGATATGGTTATTGCCAGCGGCAGCAGCCCTGACGTTATCTATAAAACGGTAAACGGCGAGGCGGTAGGCACTAAGTTTGTTGGCAGGGATAGCGGAGAAAAATTATGACCACGCAAGAAATTTTACAACACGCTAACAGCGTAAAGCCCGAGGCTTTGTTTTTAACTGAAGATAAAAAGAATAACGCCCTTAACGCAATGGCGGACTGCATCCTTTCCCAAAGCGGTGAAATTCTTGCGGCTAATGCTAAGGACGTTGAGGCGGCCCAGGGCAAAATTTCCCAGGTTATGATAGACCGCCTTATGCTCAACCAAAGCCGGATAGAGGGCATGGCGGAAGGTATAAGGCAGGTTGCCGCCCTTCCCGACCCCGTGGGAATAGTCTACGATAAAATAACCCGTCCGAGCGGCGTAAATGTAGAAAAAGTTTCCGTTCCCCTCGGCGTTGTGGCTATAATATACGAAAGCCGCCCCAATGTTACGTCAGATGCCGCCGCGTTGTGTTTAAAAAGCGGAAACGTCTGCGTTCTGCGTACGGGTAAAGAGGCGCACGCTTCCGCCGTGGCTATAGTAAACGCTATGCGTTCAGGGCTGGAAAAGGCAGGGCTTTCACCTTATTTTATAAATTTAATAGAGGATACGTCCCGCAACAGTGCGCAAGAGATTATGACGGCAACGGGACTTGTAGACCTTCTGATACCCCGTGGCGGTGCTGGGTTGATAAACGCTTGCGTGCAGAATGCCAAAGTACCCTGTATACAGACGGGCACGGGCATTTGCCATGTCTATGTAGATAAATACGCCGATTTTTCCAAGGCTTTAAATATAATAGAGAATGCAAAGACCAGTCGTCCCTCGGTATGCAACGCTATGGAAGTGTGCCTTGTGGACAGTGCTGTAGCTTCTCAGTTTTTGCCCGAACTCTGGCAAAGGCTGGTAAAAAACCGCAAGAAAAACCCTGTAACGCTTAAACTTGACGAAGAAAGTTACAAAATTTTAGCAGGCAAAGAAAATTGCGTTCCCGCAGGCGAAACCGATTTCGATACCGAGTTTTTAGATTACGTAATGGCTGTAAAGGTAGTGGATGGCGTGGAGCAGGCTACGGAGCATATTTCTGCCCATTCAACGCACCACAGCGACTGTATAGTAACTGAAAATACTGCGAACGCAAATTATTTTGTAAGCGCGGTAGACAGTGCCGCCGTGTATGTAAATGTTTCCACGCGTTTTACCGATGGCGGTGAGTTCGGCTTAGGCTGTGAAATGGGCATTTCCACCCAAAAGCTGCATGCCCGCGGCCCTATGGGGCTTAAAGAACTCACGTCCTACAAATACGTAGTCCGCGGCAACGGTCAGATAAGGTAACCTTTTTTTAAAACTGCAGAACATATCTCTTGCCGCCCAAGTTTTTTCTTCAAAGGGGTAAGAGTTGTGGATACAAAGCGCGTTACTTGTTGGAGATCTCTCCACTGCACTACACTACGTTCCGTTACGGTCGAGATGACAGCCCTGCGCACCTTACTCTTGCGTCCCCTGTAAGGGGAAGAGAGCCACTTGTGGCGAAGGGGTTTCAGATAATAAGGCGCAAAATGGAGCGGCGTTATCCCTACAAGGTTGTCATCTTGAGCGAAAGGCGTAGCCTGTAGTCGAAAGATCTCCAACCAGTAGAGTAAATTGTACACAACCCTTTGCCGCCCCTGTAAGGACGAGCCAGTATTAATCACGCTCTTGCTACCCCTGTAAGGATGAGCTGGTATTAACCACACTCTTGCCTCCCATGTAAGGGGAGGAACTAAAGGAGGGGTTTTTAAATAAGAAGATAGTGCAATTTCAACCACCATTGCGCAAATCCCCCGCGAACAACGACCAAAAAATAACTTTATTTATTTGATAACGCAATTACTAAAATATATAATATTCTCTGTTAAAACATTACATAAATTATGAGAAAATGAGGAAGCGGATGTATAACGTAACTGACGATATAATTTACGTCGGCGTAGACGATAAAGAGATAGACCTTTTCGAAGGTATGTACCATGTTCCCAATGGTATGACTTACAATTCCTTTGTAATTTTAGATGAAAAAATAGCGGTAACCGACTCGGTTGACGCGTCTTTCGGTGAACAGTGGCTTAAAAACATAAAAGAGGTACTCGGCGGAAGAAAGCCCGACTACCTTATAATTCACCATATGGAATTTGACCATTCGGCGAATATTGCAAAATTTATAAAGGAATACCCTGAAGTACAGCTTGTAGGCAACGCCAAGACCTTTACTATGATAAAGGAGTATTTTGATATTGATATCAAAAATCCCGTAACAGTGCAGGAAGGTTACGAACTCGTTCTCGGCAAACATACCCTGCGCTTTATCATGGCGGCGTTCGTGCATTGGCCTGAAGTTATGGTTTCGTACGATTTAACCGACAAAGCGTTGTTTTCAGCCGATGCCTTCGGTACGTTCGGCGCTTCAGACAGCAAACAGCCTTGGCAAGACGAAGCCCGCAGGTATTACATAGGGATAGTGGGTAAATACGGCGTACAGGTCCAGAACCTTTTAAAAAAGGTATCTTCGCTCGACGTACAAAAGATTTTACCCCTGCATGGTCCTGTATTGGATAGTAATTTAAGTTATTATGTAGGCTTATATAATATATGGTCGTCTTACGCGCCTGAAAAACATGCTGTAATGGTAGCGTACGCTTCTATTTACGGGCATACGGCTCAGGCTGCAAAATTGCTTGCCGAAAAACTTCAAAGCAAGGGTGAAACAGTCCTTTTATACGATTTAGCCCGTTCAGACAGGGCAGAGTGCGTCGCACAGGCGTTCGCTTGTGACAGGCTTGTGCTTGCTTCGGTAACGTACAACGCCGAAATTTTCCCCGCTATGCGTGAATTTATAGATTGCCTTAACGAACGCGGTTATAAAAACCGCACCGTAGGCTTAATAGAAAACGGCACATGGTCGCCGATATCTGCAAAACTTATGCGCGACAGGCTCGCGCCCTGCAAAAATCTTACCTTTACACAGGTGGCGGTAAAGGTTCGCGCGGCGTTAAATGACGAAAGCCTTGCAGAAATAGATAATCTTGTTACTGAATTGCTTTAAGCAATTTAAATAATTATTTTGTAGGAGAAAACCAAAATGAAGAAACTTTGGAAAGAATTCAAAGCATTTATCACACGCGGTAACGTAGTGGATATGGCTGTCGGCGTAATTATTGCGAGTGCGTTCACCGCGATAGTAACCGCTATGACGTCTAACATTATCCAGCCGCTCGTAAACTGGATTATTTACTTATGCGTAGGCGATATCGATGGCACTGGGTATACATTTTTAAGTAAAGTGTATACAGATGGCGTCCTTGACCTTGATGCCTCTATCTATATTGACTGGGGTGCATTGGTAAGCGCTATAATAGACTTTATACTTATAGCTATAATCCTGTTTGCCATCATTAAAATAATGGCAGGCGTTAGCAGTTCCAACAAAAAGTTAAAGGAAGGCGCTAAGCAGGAAAAAGTAATAGCAAAGCGTGCCAAGGAAATTAAAAAGAGCGAAAACATTTCTTACACCGATGCAAAGGCTAAGGCTGAAAAGCTTATCGCTGAAGAAGAGGCTAAAGCCAAGGCAGAAGCTGATGCAAAGGCTGCAGAAGAAGCTAAAAACAAAGCTCCCACAACCGAAGAACTTCTCACCCAGATCCGCGACCTTCTTGCGGCAAATCCCCAGCTTATAAAGACTGAAGATACCGACACAGAAGAAAAAGCTGAATAATTATGTTGAATAATTAATATTGTAATGCCTTCCTTTCCTGGAAGGCATTTATAATGTGCTTATCCGCTATAAGGCTTCCCCTTGAGGGGAAGCTGTCAACGAAGTTGACTGATGAGGTGGAATTACTTTTACACCTCATTCGTCCTTACCTTGCTTGCAGCTACGGTAAGGACACTTTCCCCTCAAGGGGAAAGCTTATAAAGCGGTGGTATGGTATCTGAAAGTAATCCAGCTTAGATTGCCACGCCGCAAGCGGCACGCGACCGATCAACCACAACAACATTCAGTTATCGTTGCGACTGCTTGAGAACGGCAGAAAACTATATGTCATTGCGAGCGGTCTCTACCGCGTGGCAATCCCGCGAGGACTCGCGACCAGCAGGCTGGGCGGCAGATTAGTTATTTAAAAATAATATGTTACTTTCTAAATAACTTTTCACCTTGTAAAATCGGTACTACATTATCCAAATGCCGACACATTCCCCCAAAGACAAACCAATTCCCTGCAAATGTGAAATTTGTCATATGATTTTAGCCTTTTGTAATATAAAAATATTACAAAAATGACAAATACTACCCATATTTTATTGACAAAAGGTAGTGATAATAGTAAAATTATTATGTTAAAAGCAGTACGGCAATTAGTGCAACACGTCTGCTTGTACGCTATAAATTTTGTTAAATAACCTTGTTAAAATCGCAAATAATACAGGTAAAAATGCTTAACCCGCGTTATTTATTGTTGCAGGGTATTTAAATAAATTTTTTAAAGGTAGGATTAAAAATGCTCACAACTTTACAAAACAGGGACAAAAGGAACGCTAAAAAAGGCTTCACTTTAACCGAACTTGCCATAGTTATCGCGGTTATCGCCATATTAATTGCCGTTCTTGTGCCCACATTTACAGCTATAATAAATAACGCAAATAAGAGCAACGCTTTACAGACAGCAAAATATGCTATTGAGGAGTACATGTTTGAAGAAGGAAAAAATCCTGAAGACGGCTCTTTTGTTGTAGTTGATGATAAGTATATTTTCATAGTTGTTGGTAGTGCGCCTTATGAAACAGATGACAGCAAGGTATCTTCTTCACACAGTGCTTTGATAAGTTACTTAAACGCAATAGCATCAGATAGTTCTATTGAGTGGGATTCAGGTTCTGATGTCTCGTCTTATATTGCAACTGGTGGTTCGACTATAAAAGGTACATATGAACTTCATAAGTGGGATAGCGAAGCATCTTCTACTTATTCGGGTGTTGATTTATATGCTTTTAGCGCAGATGATTCAACATCTGTTTAATCTGATGAATTAATTTTATATTGTTAATAATTAGATATTGTAATTTTTAAAGTAAAAACACGTTGAATAAACGACAAACAAAATAGCAACAGCAAGCCCAAAAAAGTTCTATTTTTTGGGCTTGTTGCCTATTTGAACAACAAACAATTTTCATTGCGCCATTAATAATATGGCAAGTAGCTTAATGTGTTATTGCTCGCGAGGGTAAAGCGGTGGTATGATATCTGAAAGTTAGTCGTTCCGTTCTGCGCCTTATTATCTGAAACATAATATAATGCGGTGCGCAGAGTGTCGCTATCGCTCGCACGCAATGACACACCCTTGCCTCCCCTGAGAGGGGAGGAATTAAAGGTGGGGTTAATAACCCTTCAGTCACGGCAAGCCGTGCCAGCTTCCCTCTCAGGGACGCCTTTAAAACGGTCGTCTATCACGTCATCCTGAGCGGAGCGGCGTAAGCCGCGTAGTCGAATGGATCTCGCGCGAACGCGCGGAAAGCCAAGTCGGGCGGTATTCAGCTATCGTTACCACAGCAATAGTGTTGTACATTGTTAGGATTGGCGAGAAAATGTGTAACACAAGTAATATTTGCTACAGCATTTGACAATAGTATACAAAAACGGTAAAATAAAAGTAGGGGGTAGTCTATGCTTTTCAAGGGTAATAAAAAAGGCTTTACTTTGTACGAGCTTACAATAGTTATAGCTCTTATTGCCATAATAAGTACCCTTGTAGTAACATTTGTCGCCTACCTTACCAGTTACAGAAATAAAGTTCAGGGCTATAACGACGCCATGGACGAAATTTATATTTATAAATCGGCTGTGGAAAAATGGTTTTCCCGCTTTGATACGGCAGAATATAGCTATACATATGCAGAGGATAACGGAACATACAAACTGACGGCAAACCCAACCGACACAAGCCAGACAACAACTTATAGTGTGTATTATGCGGACTCCTGCATATATCTTGAATACGAATACGACAGCAATTTCGGTGATCCCGATGATATAAAGGGGATTAATATTTTAACTCTGACTGCAGAATATATAACCGGGATAACTTTTGTAAGTTACGACACAACCGACGATTTGTGGAAATGTACGGTTTACTGCGACAGCGGCAACGTGAGTTTCCTCCTCGAACGCCATATTACGGGGTAAGGGAATGGAAAAGAAATTCTATGTTTATATTTTGACAAGTAGAAATTGTAAAGCGTTGTATGTCGGCGTTACCGATAATTTATCAAGACGGTTAGAGGAACATAAAAGCAGAACAGTTGAAGGATTTACATCAAAGTACAGGGTTAGCAAATTAGTAT
>JAJQII010000078.1 GCA_021199295.1 Clostridia bacterium | reverse complement strand
CACCCCCAGATTGTTTTTACCACCCTCCGACGTCATACGAGATTCATGCTCGTCTCGGGGGCGCGGAGCTGTGTCTAAGAGACAGGAATTACCTTCACGAAAAACGCCTACGATATCACCGTAAGCTTGGACACTGCTGATACGTATACCAAGTATTACAAAGTTGATATAACGACAGACAGTATTTTCGGTGATTACAGCGTAACTACTAACAGTGACGGCTCTGTTACTTACACCTACGCCATTACTGGCACAAACACTACGGCTACGGTAACTTATTCGGGCAGCGTTGAGTACTTTACTTACACCACTGACTCTGGCGAAGTTTCAGCTCTTTATGCAACGGGCGAAGTTACTGTTACCGCTTACACCAAGTACAGCTACAACTTAAGCAAAGTAAATGACACTGACGCATCGCCAACAGCTGACAGCTACACCTACTCTGCTACCGTAAAAAATATAAGCAGCAGCGGCACGCTGACTCTCGGCTGGAATTCAAACAATGTAGGCTATATAAACGTATACAGCGATATAGCGTTCACCTTTAGCGACGGCGAAAATGATACGTCTTTAAGCAAAGGTAATTCTATACTTACCACAAACGACGTAGCGAAACTTAAAGACAGCACCCTTTCCAACGGCACTGTTACAGCAGGTGTTACAAATTACTACTTCCTCGGGTGGGCGAAAGTTTCAGGCGATAGCCTTACATTTACCGATATAACTGTAACCTCTGACTTCGACAGTGAAAGCACCTACTATGCAATCTGGGGGTATAGCAGCGTTACGCTTACCCCTGTGACGGCGGTAACAAGCGGAAATCTGCCTACGCCCTCGCTTGACGGCACATTCTTTAGCTGGTATACAGATAGCAAACTTGGCACTGTGGCAAGCGGACTTACTGCAGATACTTACACTTACTACGCGAAAGCCGCCGCAAGTACGGTAACTATTAATGGCGTAACATATACGTTTAGCACATCAACAACTGGCTACACATATTATTATAGTAAATCACCCACCACATTAGAGATTGACAGCGTAAAAGCAAACGGCGGTTACTATGCTATAACGAGTTATTCATATACAACCACGGCAGATAACAACAATTACGACGTAAAAAATGACGTACTTGTAATAGAAAGCGAAATAAATGGATTTGACGTTGTAGCCATACAGGGAGAAGTATTCTCTATGGATAATACAGGATTGAGTGATACACCTGCTACAATAATATTCCCCGATTCACTAATATTTGTATGGGCTCGTGCTTTCTATAAGAATACAGCTGTAAGCAAAATCGTCTTCCTTGCAAACAAAGTATACTTCAGCAACGATACGGGCGGCACAGCATCAGAAACAAAGACAACCGACCCCAGAACACGTTACGCATTTTACATGGATAACTCTAACGGCAACTATACAAACCTTACCGTATACTATAAAAATGTTGTCGGTATAGGCGAAAGCAGTTCAAATACTTACCATTACGTATTCTATTCATACTACAACAAACCAACGATTGGTAGTACAAAAGATTACTTTGTAAGTTACACCACTACTTGGACTTTGTATAATGACATCAGCGTGACTTACGGCGAGGGCGTTGACAAGGCATTGACTTACGAAACCAGCGATATACAAAGCATTGTTGCCAAGGCACTTGCCACCTATAGTTATGTGGAAACGGTTGACGGGTATTACTTCTTTACCACCTCATTGCCAACAAGCGATGTAGAAAGCAGTATAAAGGCTGCTGTGCTTGCGGCAATCAACAATCACACCGCATCAACTGAAACTGACCGCTTTGTCGGCGGCTATGACGTAAATGTCGCCATAAGCGACTACGGCATTACCGTAGAAATAACAGAGAGCGCTAAACCCTATTACGCGATTACTACCGCCGTATCAGGTGATAGCGTCAGCTCTAACACAGGCACGGTAAGCTACTCAAGCTGCTATTCCGACAGCGAAAACACCTACAGCAACTACCTTGCAGGCAGCGTTACGGCAACGTTTACGCCCGTCGGCTCTTACAAGCTCACGGCGGTAAGCTATGGCGACAACAGCAGTTATACTATTACTGATAAAGAAAACGGTACTTACTCTGTAACTATTGAATTTGGCAGCTGCCCCACTATTTACCTCACGTGGGAGAAAATAACTGAAAGCTACGTTATCATTTACAGCGACGTTGCGGCAAGCTATAACGGAACGCCTTTGGAATGTGTAGGCAGCAACACCTATTATATAGGCGAGGCGGCGGCTTACGCAGGGGCAAATGCTACAAAAGGTGATACAAGTGCCACCCTTACCGCGCTGACGGCTAACGAAAGCGGTTATTACTTCCTCGGCTATGCAACGGATAACGGAACTATTGCATACACAAGCGTTAATATAAGCAGTGCGCTTACCGATAACAACAGCACGGGCACGACGTATTACGCAATCTGGGGCAAGAGTGCCATAGCAGAGCTTACCGTTTCTGCCGTAAACGAAAGTACTGCCACTATGCCTACGCCCTCAGCTTCAACAAGCGGCACATTCTACAGCTGGTATACAGGTTATAAAACACATACTTATAGCGGCACAGCAAACTTTGTTGATAACAAGACTTATCAGGGTGATACAAGCTACAGCAATCTTACTTGGGAAACTGAATTCAGCAACTACAGTTATTCTGTATTCAGCGGAATGACTTCTGAACTTGTAAGCGGAACGTACACCTACTACGCGCGTATGCAGTATTCGTTCACTATTACATTTACGGGTAGCACTTCTACAGAATTGTGGATGGATACGAGCAATACGCATTTCAGTGGCAATACTTCATTCACATACATTTACGGCGGTACTTCATCAAGCAATACGCTGAATTACACCTACGGTAGCAATGGAATAGCCGAAAACGACAACGACATACTTGAAGGAAACTTTGTATTTGTATATTATGAAAATGTACGCCACCCGAGTGGAACAGATGCCTGCTCTTGCGCTAACATTATCGTTTACGAAAACTTTGAGTACTTCTTAAATGAAGTGAATAAGGCAGGCTATGACAACAGCATTGTAACTTATAACGATTCAACCCACATATACAGCAGCGACTATGTAACTTATCACAGCTTTAACCTTTGGGCTTCAGGTAGCACAAGGTACTTAACGGCAACTTCGTTTAGCGGTATGGACGTGGCAGTGACAGCAAGCAGCATAGGCTCTACAGTATCTGAGGCAACAGCACTTACCGACTACACCTCTTACACCGTTATTCAAAGCGATATTGCGATAAATTACAACTTTTAATTGAATAATAATTGCGGCTGAATGATAGCTGAATACCAAGTTACTTAGATTGCCACGCCGCTAACGCGGCTCGCAATGACATGACCCTTGCCTTCTTTGTTGGAGATTCGCTCGACTGCACTCCGCTTTCGCTCCGTTACGCTCGGAATGACAGCCCTTGCGTCCCCTGAGAGGGGAAGAGGGCCACGAAGTGGCGAAGGGGTTTACAAGGGCAACGCCATTGTCATCTTGAGCGAAGCCTGAAAGGCGTAGTCGAAAGATCTCCTGCCTTTGCAGCTCGGCTGTCGTGCAACGCCAGTTGCAATGCGCTACCACCGCTTAAAAGGTGGTAATGGTATCTGAATGTCAAATTGCTTAGATTGCCACGCCGCTAAAGCGGCTCGCAATGACATAACCCTTGCCTTCCCCTTGAGGGGAAAGCTTGCAGGTCAATGATAGCTGAAAAGCGTTTTTGCCTACTTGTCGCGAGCCGCTACGCTATCTGCGCCTTATTATCTGAAACTTTTATAATGCGGTGCGCAGAGTGTCGCTACGCTCGCACGCGAGATCCATTCGACTACGCGGCTAACGCCGCTCCGCTCAGGATGACGTGCAGAAAAGAGCTTTCCGAAAATCGGAAAGCTCTTTTCTTTGTCTATATTTCTATGACTTTATTCTGCTATCAGTCAAGTTCGAATGCGCCTGTGTAAAGCTGGTAGTAAGTGCCCTTCTGCTCGATAAGCTGGTCGTGGTTGCCGCGTTCTATTATTCTGCCGTGGTCGAGTACCATTATCGCGTGGCTGTTACGTACTGTTGAAAGCCTGTGAGCTATTACAAATACCGTTCTGCCTTCCATAAGTTTATCCATACCTTTTTCGATAAGTTTTTCGGTACGGGTATCGATAGAGCTTGTAGCCTCGTCAAGAATTAATACGGGGCACTGGGAAACCATAGCCCTTGCTATTGCAAGCAACTGCCTTTGGCCTTGCGAAAGGTTAGAGCCGTCTCCGCGTATCACCGTGTTGTAGCCTTCAGGCAGGTGGCAGATAAACGAGTCAGCATTGGCAAGTTTTGCTGCCTCTACGCATTCTTCGTCGGTTGCGGTAAGTCTGCCGTAACGTATGTTATCCATTACAGTACCTGTAAACAGGTGCGTATCCTGCAAAACTATACCTAAAGACTTGCGCAAGTCGTCTTTATTTATACTCTTTATATCAATACCGTCGTAAGTTATTGTGCCCGACTGGATATCATAGAAGCGGTTTATAAGGTTGGTAATCGTAGTCTTGCCAGCGCCCGTAGAGCCTACGAAGGCTATCTTCTGCCCAGGCTTTGCGTAAAGCGTAATGTCGTGCAGAATTACCTTTTCGGACGTGTAGCCGAACACAACGTTGTTGAAGCGGATATCGCCCTTTAAAGGAATATATTCAGCGTTTCCGCCGACGGTCTTTTTCCAAGCCCACTCCTTTTCGCCGTGTTCGCCGTAGGTTAAGGTAATTTCACCGCCCTGGTCTTCAGGCTCGGTATCAACCATCTCGAAGATCCTTTCTGCGCCTGCAAGAGCCATTACTATCGCGTTAAACTGCTGTGACACAGTCTGCACGGGCTGGTTGAACTGCCTTGAACACATAAGGAAGGATACAAGCATACCTGCGCAAGCGTAGATAGGTTCGTAAGAGCTTGTGTATACCTGCAATGAAAGAAGCGCCGCCGCGCTGCCGTTTGTGGCAAGTATTATAACGATTGCAATAACAGCTACTATAACGTATTGAAGATAGCCGAGGTTGTTGTTGATTGGTCCTAAAATAAACGAATAGGTGTTTGCCGTCCTGCTCGATTCGTTTAAGTCGTCGTTGAGTTTTTTGAACTCCTCGCGCGCCTTCTGTTCGTGGCAGAATACCTTTATTACCTTCTGCCCTTCGGTCATCTCCTCTACATAGCCGTTGAGTTTGCCGAGCGAAGTCTGCTGTTTTAAGAAATATTTTGCCGATCTGCCGCCTATTACCTTTATAGCAACGATCATCAGGGCGAGTACTAAAAGTATAACGAACGTAAGCGTTACGCTGTAGTAGACCATAAACGCGAACACGGCGACTATTGTTATTATTGCCGTTATAATCTGCGGTATAGTCTGAGTTAAAAGCTGGCGCATTGTGTCTACGTCGTTGGTGTAAAGGCTCATCAGTTCGCCATGGGTGTGAGTATCGAAATACATAAGGGGCAGACGCTGCATAGACATGAACATATCGTTGCGCATCTTTTTGAGCGTACCCTGCGCGATAAACATCATTATAAGATTATACGCAAAGTTTGACAGTGCGCCCACAGCATATACACATGCGATATATATGACGTTTGTATAAATAACGCTAACATCACAGTCTGCGCCTAAACTCATTTCGGTCACGATGTTGTTTACAAAAAGAGTCGCGACAACTGAAGCAATCGATGCAAATATTACAAACACAACCATAAAACAGGTTGCCAGTTTATAGTTTGAAAAAGTGTATTTAAGCAGCCTTATAAGCGTTTTTACAGGAGTTTTTGCTTTTTTGCCGCCCTTTATCCCGCCGCCGCGGGCGTTCTGGATAGGTTTGGATTCGTTCATGCCGCCGTACCTCCCGTCTGACTTTCGTAAACTTCCCTGTAAATTTCGTTGGAAGCTAAAAGTTCGTCGTGCGTGCCCACGCCCGTTATCACGCCTTCGTCAAGCACGATAATCTTGTCGGCATCCTGTACCGAACTTATACGCTGTGCTATTATTATTTTTGTAGTTTCAGGGGCATGCTTTCTGAGGGCTTCCCTTATCTGTGCGTCCGTCTTGGTATCTACCGCCGACGTGGAGTCGTCGAATATGATGACCTTGGGTTTTTTGAGAAGGGCGCGTGCTATGCAAAGCCTCTGCTTCTGTCCGCCAGAGACGTTTACGCCGCCCTGCCCCAAGTCGTAGTCATAGCCGCCGGGGAGCTGACGGATAAATTCGTCGGCACACGCCTCTTTGCAGGCTTCTACCATCTCTTCATCGGTAGCGTTTTCGTCGCCCCAGCGAAGATTTTCGCGGATAGTGCCCGAGAAAAGCACGTTTTTCTGCAAAACCATGGCAACTTTGGAACGGAGAGCGTCAAGATTGTAATTTCTTACGTCCACGCCGCCTACCTTTACAGTGCCCTCTGCCGTATCGTACAGTCTGGGAATAAGCGAGACGAGCGAGGTTTTGCCTGAACCCGTAGCGCCTATTACGCCCACCGTTTCGCCAGCCTTGATGCTTAAATTGATATTTTTAAGCACCTTGACGTCGGCTTTCTGTGTGTAAGCAAAGTCCACATTGTCAAACTCTATGTCGCCGCTTGCAACTTCGTATACCGGATTAACCGCCTTGGGAAGTGTAGTCTTTTCGGTGAGAACCTCATAGATACGCTCCATACTGCCCCTTGAAAGGGATATGAAGTTAAGGCACATAGCGACCATCATTACGCCTGTAAGAATCTGCACGGAATACTGGATCATTGCCTGCACATTGTTGTACCCTATATCAATGTTTGTACCCACAATCAATATAAGAATATTGGATATATACATTACAAGCGTAACGCAAGGATTCATTATGGCGAGAATTTTTTCCGCCTTTACAGAATAAGTGTAAACTTCCTGCGTAGCGTGTTTCATCTTTTTAATCTCTTCGTCTTCCCTTACGTAAGACTTAACCACGCGGATTGCCGTTAAATCTTCCTGCACAACTCTGTTTAAATCATCGTAACGCTTGAACATTATACGGAACGGCTTCGTGACCTTTACCATACATATGGATACAATGATGCCGAGAACTATCGCAGCACATACAAAAATACCTGCCATAGTGGGCTCTATTATGCACGTCATAATAATTGCCGCGATAAACAGAACGGGGGCACGGACAAGCATTCTTATGCACATCTGGTATGCGTTCTGCACGTTTGTAACGTCGGTAGTGATACGGGTTATAAGGCTTGCCGTGGAAAAGTTGTCTATATTGGCAAAGGAATATGTCTGCAGGTTGTTGTACATATCTTCGCGAAGATTATGCGCAAAACCGCAGGACGCCTTTGCCGCAAGT
Organism: Clostridia bacterium; assembly: GCA_021199295.1. Taxonomy (GTDB): domain Bacteria; phylum Bacillota; class Clostridia; order Christensenellales; family Borkfalkiaceae; genus Coproplasma. The sequence goes on along the minus strand of JAJQII010000078.1, from coordinate 6,793 downwards.
CTGCCGCCTATAACGCCGCATGCAAGCGCCGCCAGGGCACAGGCAACCATTCCGAGCGATATGCCTACTATAAGAGGAATATCGGGGCTTCCGCCTGCCTGCACAACCTGTACCTGCCCTACTATGTAGGTCATAAGGTAGGGGATTATAATTTCCATCACGGCTTCGCCCACCATAATAATAGGGCAAAGGATAGACGGGAGCTTATATTCCCTTACGCTTTTTAAAAGTGTTTTTAACATCTAAATTCTCCTGTTATTTATTCTCCTTCTATTTATTAAATACCGCGTTAATTGCGGTATATATGCGGGTTAATTATCTTTGCGACGAACTTTCTATGCTGTCTACTATCTTTAAAAGTATACGCTTTAGCTCTTCCTGTTCTTCCTCGGTGAGCACGTTTTGCAATACCGAATCGCTTTTATCCATCATCTTTTTATTTAAAAGACAGACGTCTTTGCCCTTATCGGTAAGTTCTACAAATTTTTGCCTTGCGTCGCCCGTGGAATAACTGCGGGTAAGATAACCGCCGTTTTCAAGGTTTTTTATAAGGGTTGAGACGGACGAGGGGCGAAGGTTGAGCTCGCGTTCGATATCGCGCTGGCATACCTGTTTGCCGTGTTTTTCGCTTATGCGAATAAAAATAAGCGCCTGGAACTGTGCCCCCGACAAGCCGATGCTCGCCATATTTACACTTCCGCGCCTCTCCATTTCACGGTTTACATAATTTATAAGTCCGTAAAGCCTTTTATTTTCCAATGTGGTACTTCCCTGCCCTTTATAAAGAACAAATTAAAAATAGTTAGAAATCAAACCATTCATTAACGAAAGATATTCTACAACATACTCTGCATACTGTCAAGCATTTTAACAGAATTATTTACGTTTAATTTTAGATTGTTTTAATTGTGCCTTTTATGTTAATTTTGCAACAAAAAAGCCCCATAAAGGGGCTTAACTATTGTGGAATTATTTATAACTTTCGGCAAGCGCTTTAAATGCAGGCAAGGATCTTTTAATCATATCGGGGGATACGCAGTAAGATATGCGCACGTACCCTTTTACGCCGAAGCTGTCGCCGGGGACTAACAAAAGCTCGTACCCCTTTGCCCTTTCTGAAAAGGCTGAGGCATCGCCTTCCATCGCCTTTACAAACAGGTAAAACGCGCCTTCGGGCTTTACTACCGAATAGCCGTAACTTTCCAGTGCCGAACAGAGCATATCGCGGTTAGCCTTGTATACCGAAATATTTGAAGTGACGCCCTGAAGGGTTGCCACAAGTTTTTGCAAAAGGCTGGGTGCGCACACATAGCCGAGTGCCCTGCCAGCGCCGCATATGGCGGAATATACCTTTAAATGTTCTTCCATAGCGGGATTTACCGCTATATAACCTATCCTGTCGCCAGGCAAAGAAAGACTTTTAGAGTAAGAATAACAAACAATACTGCGGGCGTAATAGTTCATTACGTAGGGTACTTTTACATTACCGTAAACAAGCTCGCGGTAAGGCTCGTCTGAGATAAGATATATTTCAGTGCCGTGTGCTTTACCGTAATTATCCAATACAGAACACAGTTTTTTAATCTCGTCTTCGGTATACACTACTCCGCTTGGGTTGTTGGGCGAGTTGATAATTACCGCCTTTGTTGCGGGCGAAAGCGCCCTTTCGAGATTGGAAAAATCTATGCGGAACTCGTCTTTTGTGGTAGCCACGGGGATAAGTTTTGCGCCTGCGTGGTCGGCAAAAACGCTGTATTCAGGGAAGAACGGGGCAAACGTTAAGACCTCGTCGCCAGAGTTGCAAATGGCGTTTAAAGTTATGGTAAGCGAGGCTGCCGCGCCACACGTCATATACAGTTCGTTGGGGGATATTCCCGCACCAAATTGCGAATTTATGTAGTCAGCTATGGCTTTACGGGTAACATAGTCGCCCTGCGCCGAAGTGTAACCGTGAAGCTCCACAGGATCGCATTCTGTAAGAAGTTTTTTTAAGCCTGAAGTTACCTCTTCAGGGGGCGGAACGCTCGGATTGCCAAGGGAGAAGTCGTACACGTTTTCTTCGCCTATCTGCGCCTTGCGCATTTTACCGTACTCAAAAAGTTCCCTTATAACCGAACGGACTTCGCCAAGACCTACATTTTTCTGGTTAATCATTTTTACCCCTTCTTTTATTTTTTATTGCTTTTATTATAGCACTGCAAATTGCGTTTAGCAAGCGGTAAATAATATTTACTGAGGCGATTTATAGAGTTCCTCACGCCGTATGCAAATTTAATACGTTTATTCTGATAAATCTTCACCTTGTTAAATGCGGTCGAATGATATCTGAATACCGCCCGACTTGACTGTTCGCGAGCCGCTATCGCTCTCGCGAGATCTTTCGACTGCACTCCGCTTACGCTCCGTTCCGCTCAAGATGACGAAATGACGCGTGTCGTTTATTCCTATCTTTATAAATAAGTAGAATGCAATTAATCAATAATCTTTTGGTTTGTAGTAGTTGTACACGTACATTAAAGAAAAGATTAATACCAGCGCCGAGACTATTCCGCTTATAAGTAAGTACAGCCAACCAAGATTCAGCACGCTGAAAGAGGCATAAAAGCTATACGTCACATCGCCGTGTGAAGCAATTACAACGGGAACTATCGTCCAGACAAGGTGTACAACTCCCGTTACGATAAGCGCTATCCACCAGTTTTTATCGGTATGAGCTATAATCTGGCAGAGGGAATAAACAAGCACAAAGCGGAACAGCGAGGCAAGTTCACCCGACAATATAAACTGCGCAACTTCTGTTTTTTCGTATACGAAGGGATTTTCGCCCGAAAACAGCCATATAACCAATGCTATTACAAGCCACAACACTATGCTTGCGGCAATAAAAATTACAGCGTAAACCAACGAAACTATCAAAGGTATTACATAGTCGTACACAATCCGCCTGCACCGTGACACGGGCAAAACGTTACGCAGAACGGGCTCACCGTTTTTATTGCTTGACATAAATAAGGCAACCATACAGCAAATCGCCAAAAGTATATCGAACGTTCCGAGGCTCATAATAGTAGACGTTTCGTCTGACGTTGAACTACCCATCATGGCTATAACCATAACTATAATAAAAGTCGATATCGCCCTTTTTGAAACAGAGTTATTCCAGAGACTTGCCCTGTAATAATTATACGCTTTTGTAATAAACATTTTTTATATCCTCTTATAAATTGATGCCGTACTATGCCGCAATTAACGCGGAATGGCACACTGAATGGTAAACTGCTTGATTACACGGTTGTGGTAAATTCGGAAAAGGGGTCTATTTGGTCGCGGCTGTCTGTCATATGGATGAAAATTTCTTCCACGGTGGGAATTTTTACTTCTACCCCTTCCCAGTCACAATTTTCTTTGGTAAGAAATGTGTAACCAAACATACCCTCTTTAACACCTATAGCGACGCTTTTCATCTCGTCTGTAAGATTTGGAGCAGTGACAAGGCGATACTTATCGGTAAGGGTTATCTTGTCTTCGTCGAGGACTACCCTTCCGTCTTCTATCATAACTATGTAGTCGGCAATCCTGTCCAGATCCTCTGTTATATGCGTTGAAAAGATTACCGTGTGGTTTTCGTCAAGCATATATTCCTGGATGAGAGATATCACCTCTGCCCTGTCGGCAGGGTCTATGCCCGCCGTGGGTTCGTCAAGGATAAGAATATCGCCGCCCTGGCACAGCGCGAGAATAAGGCAGAACTTACGCTGCATGCCGAAGGAATATTTGTTAAGGCGCAAATCTTCAGGCAGATTAAATTTTGCCATAAGCCGATTGTAGCGATCCGTATCAAAATTTTTGTAATAATCGGTGTAAATTTTTTCTATCCTCTTCGGCTTTAGGTTGAGCATAAAGGACGGCTTATCGAACACGCACGCAAGCGACGACAAAATTTCAATCTCGTTGCCGTTAAATTTTTTACCATTGTATAAAATTCTTCCGCTTGCATCGTTATACTGGCGCATTATGGTTTTTATAAGCGTGGTTTTGCCCGCCCCGTTTTTGCCGATAAGCCCAGTCACGCAGCCCTTTCTTATATTCAGGTTGATATCTTTAAGCGAAAAAGTTTTGAAAGTTAAGTTGAGACCGCTTATTTCCAGCCCGTACATACAACTATTCCTCCATAATTTTTTTAAAAAGTTCAAGCGCCTGGCTGTCGGTAATGCCATGCTGCTTTGCATAGATTGCGGCAGAACGCAACATTTCTTCCAGTTCACCCAGGCTTGCCTGAAGCATATTTTTATCATCCGAATTGGCGACAAACACACCCTTGCCCGCAATGGAATAGGTTATCCCCTCTGCGCACAAATCGTCGTAGGCTCGCTTTGCCGTTATTATGCCTATGCCGAGTTCTTTGGCAAGCATCCTTATTGAAGGCAGGGGAGTATCTGCCTTAAGCTCCCCCTGCACTATCTGGCGCTTTATCTGTATTTTGATTTGTTCGTAAATCGGTATTTTTGAAGAAACCGACAATATAATTTTCATCTGCTACCTTAAACAGTTTTACTGTTACTACTGTGATTATACAATAGATACAGTTGTTTGTCAAGAGTTTTTTGTAAATTTTTTTATTTTGTAGTAACTGTGATAAAAGTGTGACATTTTTCGACAAATTACTTTGAAATTTTTATATAATATGTTAAGATGTTTGCATAAGGTTTTTTGTATACACCTTATAATAAAAAATCACGGGAGAATTTTATGGAAATTCTGCTTATTATTGTAGCGATTGCCGTAATCCTTGCCGTTTCTTACGCGGTGTTCAACTTCTTCAGCGTTAAAAAGATGGAAGAAGGCACAGAGCGTATGAGCGAGATTGCAGGGGCTATAAGGGTAGGCGCTAACGCATTTATAAGCTACGATAAACTTGTGGCAATAATAGGCGCAGTAATTGCCGTACTGCTTGCCGCATTTATCAGCTGGCAGGCTGCGTGCGCATTCGTAATCGGCGCGGTGATGAGCGCTTCTGCCGGCTTTATAGGCATGAAGATAGCGACTTACGCCAATGTACGCGTTACCAACAGGGCGCGTGAAACCAAAGACCTTGGCAAAACGCTTAAGGTTGCCTTTAAAGGCGGTTCTGTTATGGGACTCTGCGTTGCTGGCTTTGCGCTTTTAGGCATTATTATAGTATACCTTATCTTCGGGCTTGCATGCGGACAGATAGCTGATATAGCTAACGGCACGGTGCAGACTTATTGGACGGGGCTGGACGCTTCGTTTACCATGACAGTTTCGGGCTATGCTTTAGGCTGTTCGGTTATTGCCCTTTTTAACCGTGTTGGCGGCGGTATCTACACCAAAGCCGCTGATATGGGCGCGGACCTTGTAGGCAAAACCGAGGCTCACATTCCCGAAGACGACCCCCGCAACCCCGCCACTATCGCCGACAACGTGGGCGACAATGTGGGCGACGTTGCAGGTCTTGGCAGCGACCTTTTGGAAAGTTACGTGGGCGCGATACTTTCGGGCGTTATACTCGCCTGCGAGCTGTTTTTGCACAACGCGGGATTCAGCAGTGAATTTTTAACAAAACTTATGCTGTTCCCCATACTTTTAGCTGGCGGCGGACTGCTTGCCTGCCTTGTGGGCATTGCGTACGTGCTTATTAAGCCCAGACTTTCTGCCAACGTGCATATGGAACTCAACATTGCCACGTGGATATCGGCAGGACTTTCAGTAGTCGCGGGCTTCCTTCTAAGTTTCTTTATATTTAAGGGCGACAACGAATTTTTTACCTCTGTTGGCTGGAAAGCGGCAAACCTTTCGCCCTGGCTGGCGTCGGTGTTCGGCATTGTCGCGGGTATTGTGATAGGTCTTATCTCTGAATACTACACAAGCTACGACCACAAACCCACCAAAAAGATTGCTCAGGCATCTAAAGAGGGCTCTGCCCTTAACATAACCCAGGGGCTTGCAAACGGCATGATAAGTTGCATGCTGCCTGTAATTGTGCTGGCTGTGGCAATATTCGGCTCTTATATGGTAGGCGGTATGTACGGCGTTGCATGTGCTGCTGTAGGCATGCTTTCGTTCGTGGCGGCAACCGTCTCGGTAGATACTTACGGGCCTATATCTGACAACGCGGGCGGCATTGCCGAAATGAGCGGGCTTGACGAGGATGTACGCGGTATTACCGACAAACTTGACAGTGTGGGCAACACCACTGCTGCAATAGGCAAAGGCTTTGCAATAGGTTCGGCAGCACTTGCGGCACTTTCCCTTATGACCTCCTACCTGTATGCCTTTACTGAAACAGATATCTACCTTAACATAATAGATCCCCTTACCCTTTGCGGTGCGCTGTGCGGCGCGGCACTGCCCTTCCTTTTCTCGGGTATGCTTATAAACGCCGTGGCAAAAGCGGCAAGAAAGATGGTCGACGAGGTGCGCAGACAGTTTAAGGAGATCCCCGGGATACTTGAAGGCGACGCCAAACCCGACTATAAGACGTGTATAGAGATATCTTCGCAAGGCTCTATAAAGGAAATGCGCCTTCCCTGCATACTCGCCATACTGTTTACCGTTGTTTCGGGCTTCGTGTTCGGCGCTGAATTTGTAGGCGGCATACTTATAGGCGCTACAATTACCGCAATTATGCTTGCACTGTTTACGGGCAACGCGGGCGGCGCTTGGGATAACGCTAAAAAGTACATAGAGTCGGGCGGTCTGCCCGGACTGGGCAAAGGCACACCAGCGCACGACGCGTCGGTTGTGGGCGACACCGTAGGCGACCCCTTAAAGG
>JAJQII010000090.1 GCA_021199295.1 Clostridia bacterium | reverse complement strand
CGGTATTACCGACCATGGGTTTAACCACGTGATTTTCGGCCTCAAGCGCAAAGATTTGCCGTCGCTCCGCGCTGACTGCGAAGAAGCTGAAAGGCAGACTGGGCTTAAAGTGCTTATGGGAATGGAAAGCAACCTTACGTCTATTGCCGGCGATACCGACATGAAGGAGAAAGATCTGCAGTATTTCGATCTTTATCTGTGTGGGCTGCACGAAGTGTTATGGTACAAAGGCATTAAAGATTTTTATTACCTTGTCGCCAAAAATTATGTTGCGTACAAAAGGGGCAAGCGCCCTTCTGATAAGGTTGTGGATCTTACCACGAAGGCTTATATTAACACGATAAAAAATAATCCTATAGATATACTCACCCATATAAATTACCGTTGTTTTTGTAACCTTAAAGAAGTTGCCAAATGCTGTGCCGACTACGGAACTTATATAGAGATTAACACGAAAAAATATCATATAACTCCCGAAGAATTAAACGAAATCGCTGAAACGGGCGTAAGATTCGTTATAGATTCCGACGCCCATTCAGCCGACAGGGTAGGGGATACAAAAATAGCAGAAGAGTTGTTATCTTCGGCGTCGGTTTCTTTAGACAGGATAGACAATATAGACGGCAGAACGCCGAAATTCCGTTTTGCCGAATATAAAAGCAAAAACCTTTAATTGACGGTAACGATATGAATTTTACCAATTTTACCGAAGAAATCAAGGCGGAAATTATTAAAAATTTTCCCGGCGAAAGGCAGTGCAGCCTATCCGCCCTTTCGGCATTTATCAGAACAAGCGGTTCTTTATTGGTTGAAAACGGGTTTTACGGCTTTGAACTTTCAACGGAAAGCCAGCTTACGGCACATTTTTTTGCCGAACTTATAGAGCGTTATCTTGATGTGGATGTGGACGGTTTTCATTCCAGTTCAGACGTCGCGAGCGGAAAGGATAAACTCTGTTTTACCTGTGTAAATAGCCGTACAGGTGAACTGATGAAAGAGCTTGGCATACTTAGCGAGGATAACGGGGAGTTATTTATTGACTTTACAATAAAGCCCGAACTTACGGCAAGCGAAGAAAGCAGTGCTGCATATGTCGCAGGCGCGTTTTTGGGCGGAGGCAGCTGTACTATACCTGATTTCCATTCGCACAGCCGTACTGGTTACCATCTTGAAACTGTTTTCCGCAATAAAGTTACGGCAGATGATTTTGCCAACGTTTTATGCGGTTTTGACTTGCTGCCTAAACTTGTAACAAGAAAAGAAAACGTGGTAGTTTATTTCAAAAGCCGCGAAGCGATTGCCGATATGCTTAACGTGATGGGGGCAGAAGGTTGTCTTGAAAAACTTGATAAGATTGCAGAACATAAAGATGAGCTGAACAATGCCAACAGGGTGAGCAACTGTTCTGTTTCCAATATAGACAAGGCTGTTACTGCTTCGGTAAAGCAGGTCTGCGCGATAGAGGTTATACGTTCTACTATCGGACTGCAAAGTCTTGACGAACAGCTTTTTTCGGTGGCGGAGGGCAGGCTTGCGGATAAAAACGCGTCTATGCAGGAACTTGCGGACAGGCTTAACATATCTAAAAGCTGTATAAACCACCGTATGCGCAAGATTATAGAAATAGCTAATTCTTTGTCGCAAGATTAATAAAAAAACTTAGATTAAAAATATTATGACAGATTTTATTCATTTACATCTTCACACCGAATATTCTTTATTGGACGGTGCGTGTAAGATAGACAACCTTATAGATTATTGTAAAGAAAATGGTATAGATACTGTATGTATGACCGACCACGGCAATATGTACGGTACGCTTCATTTTGCTGAAAAAGCGGCGGTGGCTGGCTTAAAGTACATAATCGGCTGTGAATTTTATGTTACAAAAGATATGCACGAAAAATCGGGCAATACCGCCGAACACCTTATACTTCTTGCCAAAAATAAGGCGGGATATAAAAATCTTGTCCAGCTTGATTCAATGGCGTTCGTAGACGGGTTTTACTATAAACCAAAAATAGATTATAAAATTTTAAAAGAACATTCCGAAGGGGTAATCTGTCTTTCGGCTTGCGTTGCGGGCGGAATACCGAGAAGGCTGCTTTCCGGTGATTACGACGGAGCAAAGGCGCTTGCTTTGTATCTTAAAGAGATATTCGGTGAAGACTTTTACATAGAGATACAAAACCACGGGCTTGAAGAAGAAAAGAGGGTTCTTCCCCTTTTGATAAGCCTCGCCGAAGAAACGGGGATAGAGCTTGTGGCAACCAACGATGTGCACTATCTTAAAAAAGAGGATGCCGAAATGCAGGACGTCCTTATGTGCATACAGATGAAAAAAACGCTGGACGATACCAAGCGAATGAAGTTCGAAACGCAGGAATTTTACTTTAAGACGGGCGATGAAATGGCGGAACTTTTTCCCACATTGCCCAAAGCAATTTCTAATACAAGGGTAATAGCAGAAAAAGTTACCGAGCCTGCGTTTAATCTGGACAAAAAAGGTTATCCTATAAGAGATACTTCTCTTATCCCGGGGTACGAACCGCCTGACGGCAGCACGCCCGAGGAGTATCTGAGAAGGCTTACCGACGAAGGGCTTGTCAGGCGTTATGGCATTATAACGGAGCGGGAAAGGTCGCGCGCTGATTACGAACTCAACGTAATTTGCAGTATGGGTTATGCCGAATATTACCTTATAGTCTGGGATTTTATAAATTGGTCAAGGGAGCAGGGTATACCTGTCGGCCCCGGGCGTGGCTCGGGCGTAAGCTCTATTGTTGCCTATTCCATAGGAATTACCGACGTAGAACCGCTACAATACGATCTTCTTTTTGAGCGTTTTTTAAACCCCGACCGTGTTTCCATGCCCGACTTCGATATCGACTTTTGTACGGAAAGAAGGGAAGAAACAATAGAGTATGTACGGCAGAAATATCACCCCGAAAACGTCTGCCAGATTGTAACTTTTGGCACGATGGCTGCAAAAAACTCTATAAAGGACGTAGGCAGGGTAATGCGCATTCCCTATTCCGAAACGGACAGGCTTACCAAAATTATGGACGGCAAAACTTCTATTAGCGACCTTTTGGGGCTGAATATAGAAAAAACCAAGAAAAAAATGCTTGCCGAAACGGACGAGGATAAGAAGGCAATGCTTGCAGGGAAGCTGAGCGATTTGCAGAATGCGAGAAATAACGAGTTTTGCAACTTATATGCCGAAGACCAGACGTTGCATTCAGTTATAGACATGGCGCTAAAGATTGAAGGCATGCCAAGGCAAACAGGTATGCACGCCGCAGGCGTAGTTATTTGCCGCAAAAAGATTGCGGATAACGTTCCCTTGTCGCGCAACGGCGAAGATATTACCACGCAGTACGTAGCTAAAGAGATAGAAGCGCTTGGCATGCTCAAGATGGACTTCCTTGCGCTGGTTACGCTTACAGATATAAAAAAATGCCTTGACTATATAAAAGAAGACTACGGCATAGACATTGATTTTAACAAGATAGGGTATACAGATACGGGCGCATATGAGCTTATTTCTGAAGGCGATACCGACGGCGTGTTCCAGCTTGAAGCAGGCGGCATGAAAAAGTTTATGCGCCAGCTTAAGCCTGACACTCTGGAAGATCTTATAGCAGGCGTTGCGCTTTACCGTCCGGGTCCTATGAAGTTTATTGACAGTTTCTGTGCAAGAAAACATGGACAAGAGCCTATAGCTTACGACTGCCCCGAAGAAGAAAAAATATTAAAGGTAACGTACGGAATACCCGTTTACCAGGAACAGGTAATGCAGATATTCCAGTATCTTGCAGGTTTCTCTCTCGGTGAAGCCGACCTGGTGCGCCGTGCAATGGGTAAAAAGGATAAAAAGACATTGCTTGCCCAGCGAGAAAAATTTATTTACGGCGGCATAAGCGACGTAAACGGAACTCATATTAACGGATGCGTTGCCAACGGGATTTCTGCGGAAGTTGCTTCCAAAATATTTGCCGACATGGAAGGTTTTGCTTCTTACGCATTCAACAAATCCCATGCCGCAGCATACGCAACGCTTGCGTACCAAACGGCATGGCTTAAAAAATATTACATAAAAGAATTTATTTGCGGTCTTTTAAACGACAGGCTGAATAAAATAGACGAGATTACAAAATACGTCCTCTATTTAAAGGAAAAATCGCTGAAGGTTTTTCCGCCCGATATCAACCGAAGCAAGACGGTATTTTCGGTAGAAAACGACGGTGTACGGTTCGGGCTTTCAGCAATGAAAGGCACAGGTGTGGCGGCAATAGACCAGGTTATAGACGAACGCAATAAAAACGGTTTGTTTAAAGACTTCCCTGATTTTATATCGCGCTGCGCCCATCTTCTTAACAAGAGAATGATAGAAGGGCTGATATATTCAGGCGCTTTCGATTCTATGGATGTAAAGCGTTCACAGCTTATTGCCGTGTACGAAAATCTGTACGCACGTGCGGCTGCCATAAACAAGCAAAAAAACAGTATGCAGATGAGCCTTTTCGGCAGCATTATTGAAGAAGAAAAACTGACGGTTGAATACCCCGATATACCGGAATACGAGCTCAATGAAAAACTTGCCAAAGAAAAGGAAGTGCTCGGCGTTTATGTAAGCGGGCATCCTTTTGAAAAATATATGGATAAGTTTGCCGATTGCAACTTTAATTGCGGTCTTTTGGACGACGTTACCGAAGATGAAGAAGGGGAAAAGACATACAACGCTGTTACTGACGGCATGCAGGTTACGATGGGCGGTATAATAACCAACGTAAAAAAGACTGTAACCAAGCGTACGGGCGCTTATATGGCTTTTATCACCCTTGAAGACGTATACGGCAGTATAGAATGCCTTGCATTCCCCAAGATTTACGAAAAGAACAAGGATGTAATTACTGAAGATAAGATAGTAAGAGTTTCGGGCAGACTTGACATTGAAAACGGTAAAGAGCCCAGTCTGATTTTAGACAGTGTTACGGAATATAACGTAAAACCTGAAGTTAAGGAAATCCGTAACGAAAGCAGAAAACAGACTCTGTGGCTTAATGCTACCATGCTCGGCGACGACGACTTTGACGAACTTGTAGATATGCTGTATAATTATCCTGGGGAAACGTTATGCGCTATAAAACGCGGAGATAAAAAGTATAAACTCGACGGCGGCATAAATTATTGCAAGGGGTTAAAGGCAGAACTTTATACATTTTTGGGCGACGGCGATGTAAAACTGGTTTAAAAGCTGTTAAAGTTTAAAATTTACCCAAATTAATGCGAATTGCTTGTAAAAATTATTGAAATTTTTTCAAACAGATGATATAATATAAAATTGGAAAGAATAATAGCGGATATTACGCGTATAAGGGGGCTTTGCGGCTGTGCCGCATTTTAGCGTAATCCGATAGGAGTTATTCTGTCCACGGAGGTTTTTATGAAAAGAATAGGCTTGCTTACGAGCGGCGGCGATGCCCCCGGCATGAACGCGTGTATCAGGGCAGTGGTGCGAAGTGCGCTTTATTTTGGTATGGAAGTTTACGGCATTGAGCGCGGCTACCAGGGATTGATCGACGACGAAATGGTTTCGATGGATATGCGTTCTGTTTCTGACATCGTACAGCGCGGCGGCACTAAACTCCGTACCGCGCGTTGTCTTGAAATGCTCACGCGGGAAGGGCAGAAAAAGGCTGTTAAAACACTTGAAGCCCGCGGGATCGAAGGGCTTGTAGTTATAGGCGGCGACGGTTCGTTCAGGGGTGCGAAATGTCTTTCTGAAGAATACGGAATCCCCACTATAGGTATCCCGGGCACAATAGACAACGACCTTGAATATACTGATTATACGTTAGGTTTCGATACCGCGGTAAATACCTGTATAGACGTTATTAATAAACTCCGCGACACCATGACGTCGCACGAAAGAATTTCTGTTGTAGAAGTCATGGGCAGAAGATGCGGGGATATAGCGTTATATGCCGGCATAGCAAGCGGGGCAGAAATTATAGTTGTTCCCGAAGTTGTCTTTGACCTTGACGATATTGTTATGAAAATTAACCGTTCAAGGGCTAACGGCAAACATTCAAACATTGTCGTTGTGGCAGAAGGGGTATGTACGGCAGACGAATTTGCAAAGCAGCTTCAGTCTATTACTACATATTCGGTAAGGCCCACTACGATAGGTCATATTCAGCGCGGCGGCTCGCCTTCTATGGCAGACAGGATGCTTGCGGCGCAGTTCGGCAATAAGGCGGTTCGCCTTTTAAACGACGGCATTGGCAACAGGGTTGTAGGCATACGCAGAAACGAAATCATTGATATGGATATTATCGAAGCGGTTAATATGAAGAAGAAATTCAATTACGAGCTTTACGAGACGTTACAAATGATTTCTATGTAAAGAAAAAAGCCGTTTTAGTAAAGCGGCTTTTTATGTTATTAAAGTAATAATGATTTTAAGTATATGTTTAAGTCCGTGCATAGACGTCAACATGGAAGTTGACAGTTTAGGCGTAGGCAGGACTAACAAAATAATAAACAAACGTATTTTTTATACGGGTAAAGCAATAAACGTTGCCCGCGGGCTTAAAAGGCTGGGCGCAGACGTTTACGCTACGGGTTTTATGTACGAGGATAACGGCAGATTGTTCGAGCAGGAGCTGCATTACGAACAAGTCCCCTATAAGTTTATCTGGTGCGAAGGCAGGGTACGCGAAAATTATAAGTTTGTAGACAATAAGTCTATGCTTACTGAAGTAAACGATTTAAGCCCTAAAGTCAGCGATGTAAAAAAACAGGAACTTTTAGACCTTGTGGAAAGGCTCTCCCATAACTGTGAAGCCGTTGTTTTATCCGGCGGTCTTGCCAAAGGAATGAAACCTTCTTACTACGGCGAAGTGCTTAAAAGGGCAGGCAAAGACACAATAAAGGTTGTAGATGCGTCAGGCGACAGGCTTTTCGAAGCGTTAAAAGTCGGCGTTGATTTAGTTAAACCTAATTTAGACGAATTGCAATCCACGCTCGGAATTACCGTAAACAGCAAAGAAGAGGCTTTGGCTGGCTGCTACGATCTTTTGCAGATGGGTGCTAAAAGAGTGCTTCTTTCTCTTGGCAAAAACGGGGCAATAATTACAAACGGCACAAACAATTATTATTGTAAGAGCATAAATGTTGCAATGAATTCTACCGTTGGCGCTGGAGATGGCATGGTAGCTGCTGCAGCTAACGCCTTGGCAAAGGGCGCTCCGCTCGAAGAAATATTGCGTTGCGGAGTCGCAGGCGGAACTGCTGCCGTAACCACGCCGGACAGTATTACATTTATAAAAGACAAATATGAAGAAATTTTAGCTGGAATAACGGTAACTAAAATTTAATCATAAATAAACATCGGGAGTTTTTACTATGTGGAATAAAGAAAGCGCGTTGCGTATGCTTGAAAATTATTCGATAGACGACAAACAAGGTATACAGGCGGCAATAGATTACGATAAATACATAAACAGTGAAATATTAGGCTGTGACCTTTGCGGCGGATACGCGCCTTTCTGCAGTTTTTGCGCATTGCATAGCCAAAGGATATGCGCTAAAATGTATGCGGAATACCGAACCAGATATAAGGGAGGCAGGCTGCCTATGTTGGGCGGATGCAGTTATAAAAACGAAGCCGCTGTACAACAGGCAATAGACGTAAAAAAATATTGCGACAGCCAGATGCAAAATACTGATTTGTGTAAAAATTTTGCGCCTTTTTGCGACATTTGCGTTATTAACAGTAAAACACCCTGTGCCGACGCTTATTTAAAATATATAAAACAGTTTGAGCGCATAAAGGTAGGAACAATGCGCTGCAAGAAAAAGAATACCGATTAAAACAATACATAATATAAATTTACCGCCGCAATAAAATTGCGGCGGTTTAGCTGAAAAGCCATTTGTTACTTTATTTATAAAATTTAAAAATTAAATTTATAATTATTAGTATTGCAAATTAATTGACAATAAAAGCCGTTTTTCATATAATATTCAAGGTAAGATTAATTTAAACGGTTTGCTGCTATGGCTCAGCAGGTAGAGCACGTCCTTGGTAAGGACGAGGTCACCGGTTCAAATCCGGTTAGCAGCTCCATACATATAATAACCCATCCGCAAAAACGGATGGGTTATTTCTTTGTTGCCGGTAAAAGTTATTCAGGCTTTATAATCTTTGATAAATTTTTTAAGGCAACGGCATTGCATTCCGTTAGCATCGTAGCCTGTATCTTTACATATTTCGCAATTATATTTAGGAATGAATTGCTGTTTATCTATTCTTAAAACAGTAAGTCTTTCGTCTGCCAGTGTCTCGGCATCCGTAAGTTTTTTACGTAATTCTTCAGCTTCGGCGTCATTTTTGCTTTCAGCAAAGATTAATTTAATATTAAGCTGGTCGATTGTCTTTCTCAGCCCGCCGTATTCCTTGTCCGACATAGCCTTCCTTAAAGCAGCTTCCGCATTTGATTCTGCGATTTGCCTGAGGTCGGCGTAATGCCTTTCTATAGTAGCCCTGTCAGGCTCTCCGCTGTCAGAGGTATGGCGCAGAGAGTTGTTTTCAATCTTATCGGGAGAGAATATACCCTCGTTTTTCCAAGCGGAAAGTATGCCGTTCATATAGGCAATAGGGTTGTTTTTGCCCTGCGAAAGCTCGGCTGCTTTAAGCATCATTTCGTCAGAAAAATTCCAGTTCTTCCAGCGGAAGAGGCATTCCCTGTCCCAGTCTATAACTTTGCGTTTTAAACCGCAAGCGGATATAATATTTTTAAGCAGGTCGTCTTCTGCGTTTCGTTGCGCTATGAAAGAATTTACCGCTTTTTCTGTGACAATTCCCTGGTCGTATAGCCCGTTTACAAATACATTCATATCCTCGAATGAGTTTTTTCCGTGTGTAAAGCAGTATTGGGCGATAATTTTTAAAGACTGGAAGTCAAATCCTTTATTGCACCATACGTTTACGTAATTTTCTATGTAAGGGGCGGAGTTCTGCATATACACGCCGAGAGACTTGGCGATATCCAGAGTGGCGTTATAAACGGAATTTTTATTTTTAACATAAAATTCAATTTCTTTTACGTCAAATTTCTTGTTTTTATACAATTCCGTAATTGCTTCGTCAAGTTTAGCAATATTTTTTGTTTTAAAATATTTGCTCGCGGCAATTATCGCGTCTTCTTCAAATCCCATTTCGGAATTCCATTTTTTGTATAGTTTATCGTCTTCCACGTCAGGGCGGCGTTTAATACCGGCAGCCGCAAAAATTCTTATCAGGGCAGGAGTGGAAGAAGTGTAAGCTGATAATTTTTCGTCAACCTGCCGTGCAGTTACAGCACCTTCGGCGGCAAAACTCTGTGCGACTTTTTTTATGTACTGGGGGCGTATACTGTCCCCTTTAAGCCCTATGCAATAATTTATAATCATTAAAAGGGCAGACTGCTCAAATCCGTATTCTTCTATAAGGTAAAAGTATTCCTGGTATTCGTTTGTGGAAATCATTCTGCCCTTAATAACGCTCTGCACGCTTTTGGCAAAATCACCGTATTTTTCAGGTTTGTAGCGTTTAGGCGTGCCGCGCACGTTTTCTGCCTCGCAGTAGCTTACCTCGAAAGGCGACATGCTTGTAATTTTTACAAGCTCAAATTCTTCAAGATACTCAAAGCAGTTTACTGCCTGTTCTTCAGTAATATTGAGCGCCGTCGCAAGGTCGGTTACAGTGTACGAATCCAGTCCGTTGCGGCAAAGATATAAACCGTAAAGGTATACCTTAACGGAAAGCGGGTCTAATACAGGCATATATTTTGTTATGAATTTGTTTTCTACGCCCGTGAAAGAACGCCCCGAAAGTTCGGGCGAAAGGGATATAAAAGCCATTGCAAAAACCTGCTTCAACGCTTGATTTATTCGCTTAAAAGGAATATAATTAATAAGAGCGGAGATTTTTATCTGAAAGCCGACTTGTAAAGTCTTCTTTTGTGTAAAACAAATATATAAGTAAATGTTCCGCTTGTAAAGGTTATTTCTTTTGCGTGGAATTAATTATACATTTTCCGCGAAAAAAAATCAATCTATTTAGCAAAGTTACTGTGAATTGCAGGGATTTATGAAAATTGCTCATACATCCGATTGGCATATCGGCAAAAAACTTATGGGTAGGGATCGCGGCGAAGAATTCAAAGCCGTTCTTGCTGAAATCGGCAAAATATGCCGCGGAAACGGGGTGGAACTTTTGCTTGTCGCAGGAGACGTATTTGACACATACACACCCTCGGCAGAAGCAGAGGAGATTTTTTATACTTCCGTAAAAGAAATTGCCAGAACTTGCGCAGTGCTTATTATAAGCGGTAACCACGACGATTATATTCGGCTTACCGCCGCAGGCTCTATTGCCGAAGAACTTAATATTTATATTATAGGTAACAATCTTGCCCCCGTGACATGCAAAAAGAGGGGAACGTGTTACCCCGTGGAATCTGCGGGCGGCTATATCGTTTTTGAAAACGAGAAAGGCGAGCGCGTATACATAAACGCACTACCGTATCCCAATGAGGCACGCTTTAAAGAAGAAAAATCAGACGAGAGTTTTGCCGATAAAATCAAGCGTTGGATAGATATCGGGCAACAGGGCAATACAGATAAAAAGTATCCTGAAATTTTTCTTTCACATATCTTTGCCGCAGGCGGGAGCGCCAGCGACAGCGAACGCGAAATTGATTTAGGCGGTGCAAGGGTGGTAGGGCTCAATCTTTTCCCTGATTGCGATTACGCGGCGCTCGGGCATTTGCACAAAAGGCAGAAACTTGGCGAAAACATATACTACAGCGGCGCGATAATGCGCTTTACATTTGACGAGGCCGGCAGTAAAAAATCAATAAATTTATTTGATATTACAGAAAAAGGAATAGAAAATTTCCGTCAGGAAGAAATAACGCAGGCAAAGCCTTTAGTCCGCTTGCAGGCAAACAGTGCTTCAGACGGCGCTAAACTTCTGGGCGAATACAAAAATGCGTATGCAGAACTTACGTTAAACCTGTCTGCCCCGCTTACGCCTACCGAACTTACTCTTTTAAAAGATAACGAAAATTTGCTTTCGTTAAAGATGGCGGTACAGGACAATATCGGGCACGATTACGGCATATCCAATGCAGAAAAGAGTGCTTCGCAGTTATTTACAGACTACTATGTCTCGCAATATGGCGAAAAACCGTCAGATAAACTGCTTGGATTGTTTCTTTCGCTTACGGAGGAAGAATGAGACCTCTGTTTTTGGAATTTAAAGGTTTAAACAGCTTTTCAGAGAAGGCGGAAATTGATTTCACACCCTTGCTGCAGGGCGGAATATTTGGTATATTCGGCGAAACAGGCAGCGGTAAAAGCACAATACTTGACGCAATTAATTTTGCCCTTTTTGGCGATATCGGGCGGAGTGCCGTTAAAACCGACAAAATAAATGATAAATGTGACAGCCTTGAAGTTAAGTTTACGTTTGATATATTTTCTGAAGGGAAAAGAAGGAAATATTACATAGAACGCAGTATTAAACGCAAGAGCGGCACGCATAAAGCCATGCTTTACGAGCTGGGCGGTACAGACAGCGGCATTTGCCTTGCCGATAACGTTAAATCTGTCGATAACAAAATTGTTGATATTATAGGCATCAACGAAGAAGATTTTAAAAAGTGTATAGCTCTGCCGCAGGGTGAGTTTTCACGCTTTGTAAAATCTGCTCCGTCGGAACGTACCGAACTTATAGAAAGGCTCTTTTCCCTGCAAAAATACGGTGAAAATCTTAAATTTAAACTTTCGCGGTACAAAATGCAGAAAGAAGGCGAATATAATACGCTTGCAGGCAAATTATCTTCTTATGAAGACGTAACCCGCGATAAAATCAAAGAACTTGAACAGCAAACGCAAGCACTTGCGCAAGGTGAAGCCGAGTTAAAAAAACGTGCCGAAGATGCCGCAACGGCTTATTCCGCACAAAAAAAATTATTTGAAGACAGTTTAGCCTTTGTTGTCGCCTCAAAAAAATTGGAAGGACTTAAAGCGGAAAAAATTTATTACGATGAACTGGGTAAATTATTGCCCGTTCTGCCTTATTGCGTTACCGCTGTAGAGCGTTCCGAAGAAATTAAAATGGTGGAAGACCGTATATCTTCTGCCGTAAAGGCGCGTGCGGAAAATAGTGCGGCGGCAGAAAAATGTAAACAAAGCAAAGCTGTTTTAGAAGAAAAGATAAATAAAAGCGATTACGACGGGGAATACAGAAAGTTGAGCGAGCTTTACGGACAGATGAACGGTTTGCTCCCCGATGCAAATAAACTTGTAAAAAAAGCGGCTGAACTTACAGAATGCCGTAAAAAATACAAACAAAGGCAGGAAGAACTTGCTAAAATCAATAAATCTTTAGATGAAAAGCAAAGACAGCTTTTTAGTTTACAATCCGAACTTAACGCTTTGCCAGAACCTGACATAGCAGAGTATTTCGGCTCTCAGATAAAAGAAGGAATTTTAAAAGACGAATACGCTAAAAATCTTTGCTATATAAAAGATTTACAAGACGGGGTAAATTTTTACGCCGATGGTTCTGCATTATATGATTATATAACAAAAGAACTAAAATTAAAGGCAGACGAATATAAAGAGTTAATATTATCTCTGAAAGATGTTAAAGTAGATGTCTACGGACAGTTGCAAAAGTTCAGTGACAGACTTAAAAAACATCGCGTGGCGGATAATGCAGTAAATAATTGCCTTGCCGAAACAGAGCTTTTAAAGCAGAACAAAGATAATGCCGAGAGAGTACTTTTAGATACGCTTGCCGAAGGCGAACGGGTAAAGGCAGAATACGGCGAGCTTTCGCAAAAACTTGCCGATGTCTTTGGAAGTTGCACCGACTATAAGGCAGAGACGGAAAAAATATATAAAAAAGCTGAAGCCGTTAAACAGCAGCAAAAAAAGGACGAAGAAGAACTTAAAAAGATTGAAAATATTCTCGCTGAATATTCTGCTAAAGACGCCGCTGCTGAGCAGGCATGCAAATCTTTGGAAGATCGTAAAAAATCAGCCGTGTCGGCTTTAAAGGACTGCCTTGAAAAGTCCGCTACAAATTCGGCTGAAGATTGCGCGGCGTTAGTGCAAAAATATGGAAGTTATTCCGATGCGCTGCAAAAATATAATAAGTTTATTGCCGATTATTCTGCTGCGGAAAATGAAGTAAAGAGGTTAGGCGATAAACGCGCCGATACGGTAGTCTCGGAAGAAACCCTTAAACAGAGTGAAGAGATAAAGCTCAATACCCAAAAGGAGTATTCTGTGGCTTTACAGATAAGGGCGGTAAAAGAAAGCGAAACAGCAGGCTTAAAGGAAAGGCTTAAACAAAAAAAGCAGATAGAAAAAGAAATTGCCGCTTTGAATGCAGAACGCGACGTTATTTCACAGCTCGATAAACTTATTCGCGACAATAAGTTTATGAAGTATATCGCCAACGAATACCTTGAAAATATTTCTCACACGGCTTCGAAAACGCTTATCGGGCTTACGGACGGCAGGTATTTTCTTAAATACGAGGATAATAACTTCTGTGTGGGAGATAACTATAACGGCGGTAATTTAAGAAGGGTAAATACCCTTTCAGGCGGGGAGACTTTCCTGGTTTCGCTGTCGTTGTCGCTGGCGCTTTCTGATACAATCTGCCGAAGATCGCTTAAATCGATAGAATTCTTTTTCCTTGACGAAGGATTCGGCACGCTTGACGGCGACCTTATAGATACGGTTATAGACGCCCTGGAAAAATTAAAAAGCGCAGACTTTACAATCGGCATTATAAGCCATGTAGAGGAGCTTAAACACAGGATAAATAATAAAATTTTAGTTAGCAAGGCAACAGAAAACCATGGTTCTTCCGTGCGGATAAGTTGCTGAAAGGAGTAATTTTTGTCAAATATATTAACGCCGCTTTCCCTGTGGAAAGATTTTGACGCAAGTCTGGACTGTTCGCCTGAAGTTATTTCATCCAAGACAGAAGACGGCACTAAAATTGAATATATGTATATAAACGGCAGGCAGACGCAGAAGGGCAGGGTTAAAATTTACGCGGCGTTTGCATGCAGCCAGTCAGCCCCTTCCGACAGCACCGTTTTGCTCTTTTCAGACAGCCAGGGAACTGTAGACGAGGATTTGCTTAAATTTTTTGTAAAAAGCGGTTATTCCGTGCTTATGCCAGATTATCGCGGCAGGGCAGACGGCGTAAACCATTTTACAATATATCCTGAAGATGTAAATTACGCCAATTATTTTGAAGCAGGCAGGAGCAAAGACTTTGTAGATGAAGACGCTTTCCACACAAGCTGGTACGAATGGGTAGGCGTTGCAAGATATGCCTATAAATACCTTGAAGAACGCGAAGACGTGGGCAGGATAGGTACTGCAGGCATACGCGACGGCGGCGATATTGTATGGAAGCTGATTACCATGGTAGACGCTGCTTGCGCCGTCACAGTCAACGCCGTAGGCTGGAAAGCATACAACGGATACTCCAAATTCAGTACGTCTGAACCTATACTTGACGGGGAACGCTACCGCTACATTGCGGGTATTGATTCACAGGCTTACGCGCCCTTTGTCCGTTGCCCTGTTCTTATGCTATGCTCTACAAACGATTCCCATTTTGATTACGACAGGGCTTACGACACATTCTCCCGCATCAACAGCCAATACGCTGATTTAAGCGGCATAGCCTATTCGCTGCGTTGCGGTGTAGGCGTGAACGAGGGCAGTACGCGCGATATGTTTATGTTTTTTGATAAATTCGTCAAAAAACGTCATGTATTTTTGCCGAGGTCGGCAGAGATAAACGTTCTTGCCGACTCCGAACAGAACCTTGTCGCACGCGTGTCTATAGACCGCAACGGAGAGGTGGAAGACACGGGGCTTTTCCTTGCGGAAGATAATTTAAATTCTTCGCTCAGGGAATGGAATGCTGCCCGCTACAAATGCAAGACTCAGGACGGAGAGTATGAGTATTATCT
>JAJQII010000018.1 GCA_021199295.1 Clostridia bacterium | reverse complement strand
AAGTATAATATTAGATGGATAATATTATACGTGCCGCGTTGCAGGCGGCACTGCCTTGGGATAATAAGGAGAATCATGGGATTAATCAGTTTCTTACAGAATTCAGACAGCAGACAAGCGGCTAAAAAGCTCGATAAACTTGCGTTAAAGGTAGAGGCGTTAGAGCCTGTATATCAGGCAATGTCCGACGAGGAACTTAAAGGGCAGACTAATATTTTAAAGGGCAGGCTGGCGGCTGGCGAAACGCTTGACGATATAATGTTCGACGCGTTCGCCGCTCTGCGCGAAGCAAGCTGGCGCGTTCTTAAAATGAAACATTTCCACGTACAGATAATGGGCGGCATATGTTTGCACCAGGGGCGCATTGCAGAGATGCGTACGGGCGAAGGCAAAACGCTCGTTTCCACCTTGCCCGCGTACCTCAACGCGCTTACAGGCAAGGGTGTGCATATCGTAACGGTAAACGATTATCTTGCCCGCCGCGACGCCGAATGGATGGGCAAAGTCCATAAGTTTATGGGGCTTACCGTGGGCGTAGTCGTCCCCGGCATGGACGATAAGCAAAAGCAGGAAGCGTACAAATGCGATATAATTTATGCTACCAACAACGAACTCGGTTTCGATTACCTGCGCGACAATCTTAAAACTTCCATTCCTGCGATGGTTCAGCGCGAACTCAACTATTGCATCATAGACGAAGTTGACTCCATTTTAATAGATGAGGCGCGTACGCCCCTTATCATTTCTGGCAAGGGCGGCGAAAGCTCTAAGCTATACGAAGACGTGGACAGGTTTGTCCGTACGCTCGACGGCGGCTTTGACGACGACAAAAAGGACGCCGAAAACAAAGCTCCCCGCCGCAAAAAGAACGAGGATTACAGCGAAGAAGAAATTAAGGCGATGGAACACCTTGCTGAAGTTCTGCAGCAGATGGAAAACTGGGATTATATAATAGACCGCCAGGATAAAACGGTAACCATCACCGAAAAAGGTGCAGAAAAGGCAGAAAGATTCTTTAATATCCCCAACCTTTCGGATATAGAAAACGCCGACCTGCATCACCATATACAGCAGGCGTTAAAGGCGCACGAGCTGTTTAAACGCGACGAGGATTACATCGTGTCTGACGACGGCGAAATACTTATAGTAGACGAATTTACAGGCCGCCTTATGCACGGCAGAAGATATTCCGACGGGCTTCACCAGGCGATAGAGGCAAAGGAACGTGTAAAGGTACGCAACGAAAACAAGACGCACGCCACCGTAACGTTCCAGAACTATTTCCGCCTGTACGCCAAACTTTCCGGCATGACAGGTACGGCAAAGACCGAAGAGGCGGAATTCCGTACGATATATTCCCTCGACGTCGTGGAAATACCCACGAACAAACCCGTAAAGCGTACCGACTACGCCGATATGATTTATTCGACTGTAGAGGGCAAAAAGAAGGCTATAGTAAACGAGGTGGTAGAGCGCCACTCCACGGGGCAGCCTGTGCTTATAGGTACTGTAACCGTAGATAAGTCAGAAGAGATATCAAGGCTACTTAGGCGCAACGGCATAAAGCACAACATTCTGAACGCTAAAAACCACGAGCGCGAGGCAGAGATAGTTGCCCAGGCGGGCAGGTATGGCGCTGTAACCATAGCCACCAACATGGCAGGCCGCGGCACGGATATTCTTTTGGGCGGCAACCCCGAATATCTCGCCAAAAAGCGCATGCGCGAAGAAGGTTACGAGCATGACATGATAGAAGTAGCCATATCCTACGCAGACAGGGAATTTAACGAGGAAGAACAGACCGCCCGCGCGAGGTATGCCGAACTTTACGACAAATTCAAAGCAGAAACCGACGCCGAAAAGGTCAAGGTTATAGAGGCAGGCGGGCTGTGCATACTCGGCACGGAGCGCCACGAAAGCCGCCGTATAGACAACCAGCTCAGGGGCAGGAGCGGCAGGCAGGGCGACCCAGGCGTTTCGGTGTTCTTTATCTCCCTTGAAGACGACCTTGCAAAGCGCTTCGGCGGCGAAAGGATAAAATCTATATACAACGCGTTCAAGCTGGACGACGACCAATGCCTTCAGTCCAAAATGCTCTCCCGCAGCATAGAAAACGCCCAGAAAGCCATAGAGGGCAGGAACTTCGGCATAAGAAAGCGCACCCTGCAGTACGACGAGGTGATGAACGAACAGCGTAAAACCATTTACGGCGAACGCCTTAAAGTGTTAAAGGGCGAAGACGTGCACGAGCAGATGCTTAAGTATATCCCCGACTACGTAGAAAAGGTGGTAGGCGAAACGGTAAATACCGACGCCATGCCCGAAAAGTGGGACGAGGAAAAGCTGAACGAGGCTTTGCGCACCAAGATATACCCCGACGAATGCACATTCGAAATTACCCGCGATATGCTCGAAAAGTGGGATTACGATTACGCTATAAAGAAGATAACCAAAGAAGTAACCCAGTCTTACGAAAAGAAGATAGAAAATATAAAGAAAGAAACTAACGGCGTTGTTGACTATCACCAGATAGAGCGCAACGAGCTTCTACGCGCCGTAGACCGAAACTGGATAGACCATATCGACGCCATGGATCAGCTCCGCAAGGGCATAGGCCTGCGCGGATACGCACAGCAAGATCCCGTAATAGCCTACAAGCAAGAAGGCTACGATATGTTTACCGAGATGATAGAGCGCGTGCAGACCACCACTATATCCCGTCTTTTAAAGGGCAGGATAGTGCGCGTGCGTCCCAATGCACCGCAGGTAAGAAAGGTACAGGATATAAGGGAAGCCCCCGCGCAGGCTAAAGAGGCAGAAGCGCCCGCCGCAAATACCGAACAGGCAACCGCCCAGCCGTCGGCACAGGCAGAGGCTAACGGGGCGGCTGCACCTGAAAATACCGCACCTGCGGCACAGGCTGCGGCAAAGGTAACGCCCAAGGTTACCCGCATACCCGCAGCAAACGGGCTTGCCACCGTACCCGAAGAATTTAAGCCAGACCCTACTTCCAAGCCCACCCAGCTTTTAAGCAGAAAAAAGAAAGAGGTGGGAATGAACGATCCCTGCCCCTGCGGAAGCGGCAAAAAATATAAAAAATGCTGCTACTGGAAGGACCATTCTTAACCTTTATCTCGCCCTTGCCTCCCCTTCTGAGAAGAAACGGGTGAAGGTGTCAACAAAGTTGACAGATGGGGGATAATATACCGATTTGCAGGCAAAGTGTACAGGTGATTAAAATATATTTTTAACAGGATTATATGTTCAAAGCAGACGACTACAGACTAAGAATTAAAGCGCTTGCCGAAACTCTTGCCGAGGCAAAGTACGCGCTTGATATCGATAATCTCGGCGAAAAATTAAACAGCCTTAAGGCAGAGCAGGAAAGACCCGAGGTATGGAACGACCTTGAAAAGTCAAAACATATCGGCAGGGAAATTTCGGTAATAGAGAGCAAGATGGCAGTCTACAGCAAGGGCGAAGGCGCGTTGAACGACGCATCGGCTTTTATAGACCTTATTGAAGAGGCAGACGACGAATCGCTTATACCCGAGCTCGAGGTTATGCTTAAGGCAGCCGAAGAAGATATAGAGGAAATGCGCATAAAGGCACTGTTAAGGGGCAAGTATGACGCAAATAACGCCATATTAAACCTTCATTCAGGCGCGGGCGGCACAGAGGCGTGCGACTGGACTCAGATGCTGTACAGGATGTATCTTCGGTACTGCGAAAAGTCGGGGTTCAAAGTTACCGAACTCGACAGCGAGGACGGCGACGAGGCAGGCTTAAAGAGCGTAAGTTTTAAAGTGGAAGGCGAAAACGCCTACGGCTTTTTAAAGGCGGAAAAGGGTGTGCACAGGCTTGTGCGCATATCGCCCTTCGACGCAAATAAACGCCGCCACACTTCATTTGCATCATTAGAGGTTATGCCCGAAGTAAACGACGAAAACGAGATAGAAATCCGCGACGAGGATATCCGTATAGACGTCTACCGTTCGTCGGGCGCGGGCGGGCAAAAGGTAAACAAAACCGAGACTGCCATCCGAATAACGCACTTCCCCACGGGTATAGTGGTAACTTGCCAGAACGAGCGCAGCCAGCTGCAAAACAAGGCTATGGCGTTTGAATACTTAAGGGCAAAACTGCTTGAACGCAAGATTGCCGAAAGGGAAGCCGCCGACGCAGAAATAAAGGGCGAGATTAAAAAGATAGAATGGGGCAGCCAGATACGCTCTTACGTGTTCTGCCCGTACACCCTTGTAAAAGACCACCGCACAGGCTACGAACAGACGGATATCCAGGCGGTAATGGACGGGGATATACAGGGATTTATAATAGACTACCTTAAAAAGACAGGCTAAAACCGCTTAAGCGGAAAATATAAATTTTATTGACGGGGGTATGCTTTATGGCTACTAACAAAGCGGCATTGACAGAATGCCTTGAACTGTCGCGTAAAATTTCCAAACTCGGTTTGGGTATAAACAGCAAACGCGCTGCCTGGGAACTGTACCACCAGCTTGTAG
Organism: Clostridia bacterium; assembly: GCA_021199295.1. GTDB lineage: Bacteria > Bacillota > Clostridia > Christensenellales > Borkfalkiaceae > Coproplasma. The sequence goes on along the minus strand of JAJQII010000018.1, from coordinate 10,826 downwards.
AAAGCTCTACAAATCTGGGCGCGTACATCACAGCGGCAGACTATGTTCCCATGCGTACGCAACGCTCAGACACGGCAGTAGACGCTATGAAGGAAATAAGCAAGGTTATCTATATCCTTAACGTTGCAAACGAAAGCGGCTTCTTTATAAAGAGCGCTGTGGAAGACGCGATAGCAAGCGCCGTAAAGATTTCAGAGCATCTTATCGGCGTATCGTCTACATACAACGGCACGGCAGAAAGCCAGGCGGAATCTGACGGGCTCGACGACGAGGCTTCTAACGATCCCGACGGCTTTAACGAGCCTTATATCGTCTGATAATTTGCTCGCGCAGGGTATAAAAATACCTTAAGTTTCCATGTACGATAAAAGTTCTTTTAAAATAAAAAACAACCCCGTTATAATGGGGATAGAATCGAGCTGCGACGAGACGGCTTGCGCCATTCTGCGCGGAAGAAAAATTTTGTCGGACGAAATTATATCTTCGGCGGCGGTGCAGGCAAAGTACGGCGGAGTAGTCCCCGAGATTGCCTCACGCGCCCATACCGACGCTATAGGCGAGGTATGCGAGGCCGCCGTGAAAAACGCAGGGATTAGTTTTTCGGATATAGACGCCGTTGCCGTAACGTACGGCGCGGGGCTTTTAGGGGCGCTGCTTGTAGGGCTCTCCTACGCAAAGGCGCTTGCCTATGCTCTTAACGTTCCGCTTATAGCCGTAAACCATATCCGCGGGCATATATCCGCCGCCTATTTAGACGACGAGCTGTTAAAGCCCCCCTTTATAACTTTGCTCGCGAGCGGCGGGCATACGGCTATACTCTATACAAAATCGTTTACGCAGTTCGAAGTGCTTGCCTCTACGTCAGACGACGCCGCGGGCGAGGCTTTCGATAAATGCGCACGCGTGCTCGGGCTTGCATATCCCGGCGGGCCTAACGTGCAGCGGCTTGCCGAAAAAGGTCAGGCAAATATAAATTTTCCCTCTGCATTGGTAAAAAATTCCGTGCGCACGCAGTTTTCTTACAGCGGGTTAAAAACGTCGGTAATCAACTATTGCCACACGCTCGAACAAAGGGGGGAAGAAGTGCCCAAAGCCGACGTCGCGGCGTCTTTCCAGCAGGCGGCATTGAATCCGCTTGCGGATAAAACTGTGGAATTCGCCCGCAAGTATGGCGTAACTACCGTAACGGCAGGCGGCGGCGTGGTCGCAAACGGCTACTTGAGAGAGCGCCTTATAAAAGAGTGCGGCAAGGCAGGTTTAAAGCTCATTCTGCCTGAAAAGAGGTACTGCACCGATAATGCCGCCATGATAGCTTCAGAAGGTTATAACCAGTATATGGCAAGGAATTTTGCCGACCTCGATTTAAACGCGGTTGCCGCCATTCCCTTAAAATAAGATAATAAAAATATTGCCGCCGAGGTCTCTCGGCGGTTTTGTGTATTAAGCGGTAGACGAATGTTCGGCTATAATCCTGCCCGTTTCGCTGTCGGCAAGGTATGCCTTGATGTTGCCGCTCCTGTCGCACACGCCCACATAGTAATAACATTTTTCGTCGTAAAGCAGCCTTATGTATATTTCGCCGCAAAAGATGCCGTTTGTAGTCATACCTGAAAAAATATCGCCGTCGTATTCCATAACGCAGCCCAGCGCCGAAGCGCCGTCCATCACCCCGTCAGAGAGTACGCTTATAAGCGTGTATTCGCAGCTTTGCCCGCCCAGGGAGAACTTCGCCGCCAGCGTGTCGGTTTCGTATCTGCCGCCAGAAAAGCTCAAGTACCAGCAGTTTTTTACGGTAAGATAGCTCATCTCGCCGCTTTCGTCGTTAATTTCTACGGTAACGTTTTCGTAGCTTTTGCCAAAGGTTGCGTAAACTTCAGTAAAATTTTCCATCTCGCCCTTTACCCCGTCGGCGGCGTACGGCGATTCCCTTTCAGAACAGTAAACTTTTATCTCGTCGCTGTCGCCGCTGTAAATAAACACGTCGTATCTCAGCTCGGATATGTATTCGGTGTAATCTGTTTCGCGGGCGCAGCCGCTAGCAAAGGCGCATAGCACCGCTATGCAGGATAGGCAAAGTAATTTCTTCATACTATACAATATATTGTTTTTATTGTAGTTTATGAATGGTTTTCAAATAGTTGCATTTTATTTTCACGTATGATAAAATAGTTTAAATATAAAACAGCGTAAGAATTTTTACAGGAAGTTACTCGTCTTTGAAGAAAAACGTATTAGGTAAAATAGCCCTTTTAACCCTGGGGTTTGTAATAGCATTGGCTATATTGTTTTTTGCCTTTTTAAGCATAGCAACGCCGGGTGTATTGGCAGGCTGGTGCGAGAAGACGGGCAATTATTCCATGGCGGCAAGGTACGCCTCTCTGCATTATGCCTATACGGGCGACGTGGAAGAAGTGGCCCGCTGCACGCAGGACAGCATACTTGCCGAAAATGATAAATACGTTGTAAGGTACGGCACGCAGTTTATAGACCATGAAGACTTTGACGCCTACTGCGCCGAAAGGGATTTATATTACGGCGAAAAATATAATATAAGTTACAGCTACAGGCAGTACATATACGGCGAGATTGCCGTTTCGTATTATTCAAACGGCGATACAATAAGTGCGATAGGCTGCGCGATAGAGGCGTTAGATACAAATTTTGACCGTGCATTGTACACGGAAGACGGCACTGCGGCATATACAATATACGGCTTTGCCGACAGCAACGCGCTTATTACCCTCTCTTTGAAAGTTATAAATAACTACGACGAGGCCGCTGCGGAGTATATCGCAGCCGTGCTTTCAGATATTACCGCCGAAGGGCAGGAACTTACAAACCTTACGCTGTTTACGGCAATTATGACAGCCGTCGCGCAGGGCACTTACTAAGCTAAAAATAAAAATTTACATACACAAACAACAGGAGAAGTAAAATGAGTAAAATCGTTAAAGAAGCGTTGACGTTCGACGACGTGTTGCTTATACCCGCCGCTTCGGATGTTCTTCCTGCACAGGTAGACCTTCGTACCACGCTCTGCAAGGGTATTAACCTTAATATCCCCCTTGTAAGCGCAGCGATGGATACCGTTACAGAAAGCAAACTCGCGATAGCTATGGCTCGCGAGGGTGGTATTGGTATTATTCATAAAAACATGTCTATAGAAGAGCAGGCGGCCCACGTAGACAAGGTTAAGCGCAGCGAGCACGGCGTTATAACCGATCCGTTTTTCCTTACTCCGGAAGAACCCGTAAAGGCAGCGGTAGCGCTTATGGAAAAATATCGCATAAGCGGCGTGCCCATAACCAAAGAGGGCAAGCTTGTAGGTATACTTACCAACAGGGATCTGCGCTTCGAGACAGACTTTGACCAGCCTATAAACAACGTAATGACCAAGGAAAATCTTGTAACGGCTGCCGAAGGCACTTCGCTTGAAGAAGCCCAGAAGATCTTGGGCAAACACAGGATAGAAAAACTCCCTATAGTGGATAAAGAAGGCTACTTAAAGGGACTTATAACCATAAAGGATATAGAAAAGGCTATACAGTATCCCCACAGCGCCAAAGATAAAAACGGCAGGCTGCTCGCGGGCGCTGCGATAGGCGCTTCGGCAGACGTGTTAGACAGGGTTGCAGCCCTTGTAAACGCAAAGGTGGATATGGTAGTGCTCGATTCCGCCCACGGCCATTCCAAGGGAATTATAGACGCGGTGGCAAAAGTTAAAAAGGCTTACCCCAACCTTCCCCTTGTGGCAGGCAACGTTGTTACAGCCGAGGCTACAAAGGCGCTTATAGACGCAGGCGCAGACGTTGTTAAGGTAGGTATAGGCCCCGGCTCTATATGTACTACGCGTATCGTCGCCGGTATCGGCATGCCCCAGCTTACCGCCGTTATGGATTGTTCCGAACAGGCAGATAAAATGGGTAAAACGGTCATTGCCGACGGCGGCATCAAGTACTCGGGCGATATAGTAAAGGCACTTGGCGCAGGCGGCGCTGCCGTTATGATAGGCTCGCTCTTTGCAGGCACTACCGAAAGCCCCGGCGAGCTGGAAATTTACCAGGGCAGGTCGTTCAAGTCTTACCGCGGGATGGGTTCGCTCCCCGCAATGGCAAAGGGCGGCAAGGAAAGGTATTTCCAGTCGGATGCCAAGAAGTTTGTTCCCGAAGGCGTGGAAGGCCGCGTGCCTTACCGCGGCGCTCTTGCCGACAGCATATTCCAGCTTATAGGCGGGCTTCGCTCGGGCATGGGATATACGGGCATGCACAATATAGACGAGCTCCGCCACAACGCGAAGTTTGTTAAAATGACAGCTGCTTCCCTTGCGGAATCGCATCCCCACGATATCAATATCACCAAGGAAGCGCCTAACTACTCACCCAAAAACTAAAATAATATCATACGGGCTGTTGCTGTTTCGCGGCAGCCCTCAAATAATTACAAGAGGAATTTTATGCAGAAAGAAAGAGTATTGGTCTTAGACTTCGGCGGACAGTATAACCAGCTTATCGCAAGGCGCGTGCGCGAACAGAACGTATACTGCGACCTTGTGCCCTGCGATATGTCTATAGAAAAGATAAAGGAATATTCCCCTATAGGTATAATATTCACGGGCGGGCCTAATAGCGTTTACGACAGCGGCAGCCCCCATATAGATAAAGAAATTTTTGAACTGGGCATTCCCGTTTTAGGCATATGCTACGGCTGCCAGCTCACCGCTTATACTCTGGGCGGTACGGTGCAGCAGGCTACCACTTCAGAATACGGCAAGGCAGAAGTCTACTACAAAACGAGCCCCCTTACAATAGATATTCCCGAGACGGCTGTGTGCTGGATGAGCCACACCGACAGGATTACCCGTCTCCCCGAAGGGTTCGTAATGCTCGCCCATTCAGATAACTGCCCGTTTGCCGCCTTCGGCAATATAGAACGCAAGATATACGGCGTGCAATTCCACCCCGAAGTGCAGCATACCGAGTACGGAACAAAACTCTTGCACAACTTTTTGTACAACGTGTGCGGCGCGAGCGGCGACTGGACAATGAGCAACTTCGTAGCCGATAAAATAAAAGAGCTTAAGGCAAAAATAGGCGACAAGAAGGTGCTTTGCGCTATGTCAGGCGGCGTTGATTCAGCCGTTGCAGCCACCCTTTTGCATAAGGCGGTAGGCGATAACCTTACCTGCGTATTTGTAGATCACGGTCTTTTAAGAAAGTACGAGGCGCAAGAGGTTATGGAAGTATTCAAAGACGGCTTAGGCATGAACCTTATAAAAGTTGACGCGGGTGCAGTGTTCCTTGAAAAATTAAAGGGCGTAACCGACCCCGAGAAAAAACGCAAGATTATCGGGGAGGAATTTATAAGGGCGTTCGAAAAACAGTCCAAACAGATCGGCGCGGTAGACTTTTTGGTTCAGGGCACAATATACCCCGACGTAATAGAAAGCGGCAAGGGCAAGTCAGCCGTCATCAAGAGCCACCACAACGTGGGCGGTCTTCCCTCGGTAGTTGACTTTAAAGAGATTATAGAGCCCTTGCGCGACCTTTTCAAAGACGAGGTGAGAAAGGTAGGCTTCGAGCTTGGCTTGCCTAAAAAGGTGGTTATGCGCCAGCCTTTCCCCGGCCCTGGTCTTGCAATAAGGATAATGGGCGAGGTTACCGAAGAAAAGCTGGAAACTCTCCGCGACAGCGACTATATCCTGCGTGACGAGATTGCCAAGGCAGGGCTTGACGACAAGATATGGCAGTACTTCACGGTTATAACAAACAGTAAAACAGTGGGCGTGCAGGGCGACTTCCGCACGTACGAAAATGTAATCGCTATACGTGCCGTTACGTCGGTAGACGCCATGACGGCAGACTGGGCGCGTATCCCTTACGACGTGTTAGAGGTAATATCTAACCGCATTGTAAACGAGGTAAAACACGCAAACCGCATTGTTTACGACATAACTTCCAAACCCCCCGCAACCATAGAGTGGGAGTAAAATCAAGTCGGGTTTATTGTCTGTAATTAATAAATACTTACACTCGATATCGTGTGCCATTTTAAGAAAAGGTTGGTAAAAATATGCTTATTGCTTTAAGTGAATATGCAAAGATTTACAATCGAAGCGACTGCACGCTCCGACGGCTTGCTGAAAATGGCACACTAAAAACCGCACATAAAGTAAATGGTAAATGGGTTGTAGACAGCGCAGAAGCGTATCCCGTTAAAAGACAACGGCAAAAGAACAATTCTAAAATAACGGTTGCATCCCTGTTTTCGGGTTGCGGCGGAATGGACTTAGGTATAGTCGGCGGCTTTGATTTTTTAGGGAAACATTACGGCAAAACAGGGCTTGAAATTGTATGGGCAAATGACATTAATCCGTCTGCCTGCATAACATATCGTAAAAATTTTGGTGATTATATTATTGAGGGAGATATCAGTGATAAAATTGACTCTCTCCCGTCTTCTGTAGATATAGTTGCAGGAGGATTCCCCTGCCAAGACATATCTATCAACGGAAAAATGCTTGGCGTAAATGGTAAAAGAAGCAGTCTGTATACTTATATTGTCGAGGCTGTGAAACGAACTAATCCAAAGGTGTTTATCGCTGAAAACGTCGGCGGTCTTCTGCTAAAGCAAAATGATTATTCATTAAATAAAATATTAGGTGATTTTAACTCTCTTGGTTATAATCTGCATTACAAGCTTTATCATGCCGAAGAATATGGCGTTCCCCAGACAAGAGAACGGGTTATTTTTGTCGGTGTAAAAAAAGGCTTGCCTAAATTTACACCGCCGCAAACTTTAACATCTAAGCCTGTCAGCGCATATGAAGCTTTGCATGATTTAGAATCTATGCCAGCTAATAAAGAATTTGCTCATATCTGGAGCAATGCTAAAGTAAGCGGTGAGCAGGGCAACCGTAAATTGGTTGCAGACCGCCCCGGTTATACGATGCGGGCTGAGTGTCACGGAAATATACAGTTTCATTATTCGTTGCCAAGAAGAATTTCAATGAGGGAGGCGGCGCGTATACAATCATTTCCCGATACGTTTGTATTTCCCTGCGGATTGCGTGAAACGGAGAGGCAGATCGGCAATGCCGTACCGCCTGTACTTGCATGGCATATTGCAAATGCGGTTAAAAGGGTTATTGAAAAGGACGGGCAGCTGAATGACAACGAAAGAATTTGAAATAATTTTAGACAAATGCTGTAAGCAGCTTACAACAGAGTCCTGTACAACAGCATTCAAGACGTCTGCCCAGTTCGAAAACCGTGTGCGGGAAGTATTGGCAGATCTTACATTGGATAATCAAACATTTAAAATTGACTTTAATCCTCATCCGCAAGCCTTTCCCGATATCGCAATGGGTGAGTTTGGGGTTGAAGTCAAGTTTACCCTGAATGACACATGGAGAAGCATTGCCAATAGTGTTCTTGAAACGCAAAGAATAGATGAAGTCAAACATATCTATGTTGTGTTCGGAAAGATGGGCGGTATTCCGGAAGTCCGCTGGGGTGAATATGAAAAGTGCGTAATTCATGTACGTACATCTCATGTGCCCAGATTTGAAATTGAAATTCCAAGCGAAAAAGCTGCTGTTAAAGAATCGTTATTTGAGCAAATGGGTATCGGATACGACGATTTTCGTAAGTTGGATATGCAGGATAAAATGAAATATATACGGGCATATGCACGAAAGATTCACCCTGATGGTCGTTTATGGTGGGTTGAGGGGAAAGAAAATTCCGATGAGCATACGACGCCTGTCCAGGCGAGACTTTACACAAATCTTTCTGTAGAGGAGAAAAGCCGCCTCAGGGCTGAAGCTGCGCTTCTTTGTCCGAGCATTGTCAAATCTGGAAGATCCCGGAACAAATATGACGATATGGTATTGTATCTTCTTACATATCATGGCGTTTTATGTCACCAGGCAAGAGACTTATTTTCTGCCGGCAGTGTGGCAAACCCCAAGAATGACGACGAGGGCGGGCTCTACATTGAACGGGCGCTTAAGCTGATTGAAAATGAAATGCGGAACGCTGCACAGACAATGGATGATGCTCTTTTTGTAGAATATTGGGGCGAAAGCGTTCCGCCAGAAAAACGCATCAGCCGCTGGCTGGAAAAGGCAGATGAATTAGCAACGGGATGGATTCCGTCTAAAAGTCTTTTTCTTGACTGATTATTTTATAAAAAAATGACTATAACAGACGTATTGTCACAATTTAATTTTCAGCCGATAGGCGAAAGCAACGGCAAAATAAAGGAAGTAAAAGCCATACTTTCCAACACAAAGCCCAATCCGTTAGGGCTTTTTGTGGCGGAAGGAGTGTGGCTTGCAGGTATGTGCGAAAGGTTTTCAACTCCCGTTGATTCGGTGATAGTATGCCCCGAACACATACGCACGCCCGAGGCGATAAACCTTGTAAACGCTGTCGCGCAAAGGGCGCAGGGGCTGTACACCGTATCTGCAAAAACTTTCGAAAAGATATCTGAAAAAGGTCAGCCCGACGGCGTTTTATTGCTCGCAAAGTTGCCCCGCCCCGACATATCGCAGTTTAAACCGCAAAAAAAGTCGGTGATACTTGTAATAGACGGCGTGGAAATCCCGGGTAACGTTGGTACTATGCTGCGTATGGCGGACGGCGCTGGCGTGAACGCCGTGTTTATGTGCAACCGCAAGGCAAGAATGACTCACCCCAAACTGATAAAGTCCAGCCAGGGGGCAGTGCTTACCGTTCCCGTATTTGAATTTACAAGCGTAAAAGACTGCAATATATGGCTCAACGAACACGGATTTACCGTCTATCTTGCAGATACCCGCGCAGAGCTTTTTTATTACGAAGAACCTTTCGGCGGCAACACGGCGATAATAGTAGGCAGCGAACGCTACGGCATTTCCCGCGAGTGGTACGACTATCCGCACAAACTTATCGCCATACCTATGCAGGGAAAGTGCGATAGCTTAAACGTTGGCGTGGCGGCAACCGTGCTTTGCTACGAGGCATGTATAAAAAATAAGGCTAAAGGGGCGGTTGACCGTGGAATATAAGCGATTTAACAATACAATATATCTTCGCGTAGACAAAGGGGAAGAGGTGCTTTCCCAGCTCAAAAATGTGTGTAAAGCTGAAAATATCACCCTTGCGTACGTAAGCGCCATAGGAGCTACGGGCGACTTTACCGTCGGCGTGTTTAAAACTGACGAAAAAAAGTACTACGCAAACAGTTTTAAGGGTGACTACGAAATAGTGTCTTTGACGGGTACTGTAACAACAAAGGACGGCGCGTTTTACGCTCACTTGCATATGAGTGCAGGCGGCGCTGACGGCAAAGTATTCGGCGGCCACCTGAACAGGGCGGTAATTTCAGCTACGTGCGAGATGGTTATTTTTATAACGGACGGCACTGTGGACAGGCAGTTCAGCGAAGAAGTGGGGCTTAATCTTTTTAAATTTAACTGATATCAGGACTTATGAAAGAGATAGTAAATAAGAATTTTTCTCAGGAAAGAGCTTTATATGCCGCAAAGGGCGTTATATTAAAAAATTGTACTTTCAGCGGGGAAGAAGACGGCGAATCGGCTTTGAAGGAGGCTGCAAATATTCAGGCGCAGGACTGTACGTTCGCGCTCCGCTATCCGCTGTGGCACAATAAAAAGGTGGTTTTAAGCAATGTTGGAATGACCGCAACCTGCAGGGCGGCGCTGTGGTATTCCCGCAGGGTAAATATCAGCGGCAGCAGACTTAACGGCATAAAAGCCGTAAGGGAATGTACTGACATAAAGATAGATAATTGCCGCATAGTATCGCCCGAATTCGGCTGGAAATGCAAGAATGTAAGCATTATAGATACAGATATTCAATCGGAATATGCCTTTCTGATGTCGCGCGGCATCTCGCTTAAAGGGGTGAATTTCAACGGCAAATATTCATTCCAGTATACAAAGAACGTGCATATAGACGGCTGTGTTTTGCACACAAAAGACGCCTTCTGGCATGCCGAAGACGTTACTGTTACAAATTCTGTCGTGAACGGCGAATATCTTGGCTGGTATTCTAAAAATCTTACTTTTATCAACTGCAAAATAACGGGCACACAGCCCCTTTGTTACTGCAAAAAATTAAAACTTATAAACTGTGAAATGGAAAATACAGACCTTGCTTTCGAATATTCCCGCGTGAACGCACGGATAAACGGCAGTATACTCTCGGTAAAAAATCCCAGGTCGGGATGCATATGCGCAGGCGGCATAGGCAAGGTTATAATTACCAAAGACAGCAAGCATAACTCTAATTGCAGAATTATTACAGGCGGCAAGGCGTAATAGTTAAGCCATATACGGTACTGTCATTTCCAACGGCGGTATACCTACATTTTATCAAATTTTAAAATAAGCTGTTTTGTGCCCAGGGGGAAACTTACGGTAAACGAGCCGTCTTTTATCACGGCGCGTTCCCTTATTTCTACGCCCAGCGCTCCTTGCTCGGCAGATATTTCCCCGCTCTCCTTGTCGTAGGTATAGCCGAATGTCTTTGCCTTTACTTTACCGTCCTTTTGCTTGAAAGAAAGTTCCATTTCTTTTTCGTCGAGTATGGTTATCCTTATATATTCATAGTCTTGCAAAAGGTCGTCTCCGCCCAGGGTTGCCTGCGTGCATTCGTAGCGGGCAATGTAGGGGGAAGTAAGGTCTTTAAGCGTGGTGGTAGCATCCAGCCCGCATGCGGCAAAGGCACACAGCATCGCGGCGAATACGGCAAGTACGGGCAATATAAATTTTTTCATAAATATATTATGTGCAAAAAATAAGCGCAGATACGGCAAATTAC
>JAJQII010000096.1 GCA_021199295.1 Clostridia bacterium | reverse complement strand
CTATTATGTAGTATAACATTAATTTTCGTAAAAGTAAATATTAAATGGTAAAAATTATTGGCATTAGTTAATTTGTTCACCTTTTTTTCAGGTACGGGATTTTGCATAAACGCCCCGAGAAATGCTCTCGGGGCGTTACGGTTTATTATTAATTTACTCGGCGGAAGGTACTTCTTTGGGCAATGCTTTTGTTTCGAGGTCAGTGCCCCGCAAATAAAGAGCCATACCTATACATTTTGCAGCCGAGATAAGTATGTTCATATCCACCGTCTGCCAGATACGTATTGTATCAGCCATATCTGCCCGCAAATAGCCAAACGTCTTGTCGCGGCAGTCTATCTTGCACCACAATACCGACTTGATATTCTGTGCCGCCAACACGTCGTACAGTTCGGCATGCGAGGATTTTTTAAGCTGCTCTATCTTGTTTACGTAGAATACGCCCACAGAATTTATGGTTTCGTCTATAAGCGAGCCGTCTATAAATTTAAATTCCTGAGATTTGGATATAGGGCTTATATGCTCGTAGTAAATATCCTTAGACGACTGCACGCACAGGTGGTCTATCATAAGATAGTCCGACAGGGCGTCTACCGCGAGCTTTACGTTAAACTGCATATCATCTGACACGTTGAGCATATGGAACACGCGGGCGTGCAGATACATGCTGTCTATATCCGTCTTGATTTTAGGCGAGGCGAAAAGATTTTTATGCTTTTCGGGCAAGTAGATGATAAAGCAGTTCCTGCCCTTGGTTTTACCGCGGTATAGCGCCTTATCCATCAGTTTGAAAAGATCGTTAAAATTATCCCCGTCTTTAGGGCAACGCACCGCGCCTATGGTAAAACTTAACGCAAGCGTGGGATACCCTTCAAACGTAAGGTCTACCGCGCCAAGGTTGATGCGGTGGCAGAGTTCCCATACCACGTCGTAGTCTTCTACCCCGTCCATAAGTATTAAAAACTCGTCGCCGCCGAACCTGCCGACCACTGCAGAAGAGCCGAATACGTCTATAAGGTAATTGGCTGCCTTATATAATACCTGGTCGCCCACTTCATGCCCGTATATGTCGTTTACATTTTTAAAATTGTCTATATCGACCATAAGCATGGCAAAAGTATGCTTGCGGGCAATAAGCCAGTGGGCATATTGCATTATAACCTCGCGGCGCAACGCTTTTGTAAGCGGGTCTAACGCACCGCTTAAATCAATAGTTTTAAAATAGTCGATAGCTGCCAGCATATGCCTTTTATCCATCGATTTCCCCCATTTGTTCCATAAGGAATATAATAAATTTTACTATACTGCCTATTATAATACCACACAAAAAAGCATATGTCAATACTACTTTTTTCAGAAATTGTGGAAAATAACCAAATTATGATAAATAATCCCACTCACTATATTGAAAATATATTATATTACCGCCCGTTCGCATAGCAAAAAAGCCTTCCCGTGAAAGGAAAGGCTTTGCTTTTAAGTTATTTTATTCTTCTTCGTGGGCGTGGAGTTCTTCTTCGCTCGCCTCGTCGGGGAATTGCGACTTGTCGTACTCTATGCCGTTTTTGTCGTAGTAATCTTTTATTGCCGCGCGTATGGCTTCTTCGGCAAGCACCGAACAGTGCATTTTATATGCGGGAAGCCCGTCCAACGCCTCGGCGACAGCCTTGTTTGTAAGCTCGAGCGCCTGCGACAAGGGCTTGCCCTTGATAAGCTCGGTTGCCATAGAGCTGGAAGCTATCGCGCTCGCGCAGCCGAAAGTGTTAAATTTTACGTCGACTATAATATCGTTCTCTATTTTAAGATAAATCTTCATTATATCGCCGCATTTTGCGTTGCCAACCTCGCCCACGCCGTCAGCGTCGTCGATTTTACCCACATTGCGGGGATTTGTGAAATGATCCATTACCTTTTCGCTGTAAAGCGCCATAATAAAAACTCCTTATTTGCAAATTTATCGTTTAGTTAAGGCATATTGCGGGGGCAATTGCCAGATTGTTTTTAAATTAAATGGGGTTTTATACCCTTTACCAGATCTTCCCACACGGGGGATATACTGCGGAGGTATTCCACGATGGGCGGCACTGCCTCTATTATCCTGTCAACGTCTTCTTCGGTGTTGTATTCCGAAAGGCTAAGCCTTAGAGAACCGTGCGCCACCTCGTGAGGCAGCCCTATGGAAAGCAGCACGTGCGAAGGATCTAACGAACCCGACGTGCAGGCAGAACCTGACGAAGCGCATATGCCCTTTGCGTCGAGCATAAGCAGCAGGCTTTCGCCCTCTATCCCCTCGAAGCACATATTGACAGTGCCGGGAAGACGGCGGTCTCTGTCGCCGTTAAGGCGGGAATGTTCTATCTTTGTAAGGTTTTCTATGAGTCTGTCGCGCATAGCGCAAAGATTTGCGGCGTTTTCCTCTAAGTGGGCGCAAGCCTCTTTTAAAGCAGCCGCCATAGCGCATATAGAGGCAACGTTTTCTGTACCTGCGCGTTTGCCGCGTTCCTGTGCACCGCCTTCGATAAAGCTGCGTAAGGGTACGCCCCTGCGGCAGTACAGCACGCCCACGCCCTTAGGCCCGTGGAACTTATGCGCGGATATAGAGAGCATGTCCACATTGTCGGCCTTTACGTCTACGGGTATATGCCCTACAGCCTGCACGGCGTCGGTATGGAATACCACGCCCGCCTTGCGGCAGACCTCGCCTATTTCGCGTATGGGCTGAACCGTGCCGATCTCGTTATTGGCGTACATTATGGTAACTAAAGCCGTGTCGGGGCGGATGGCTGCCTGCACCTGTTCGGGCGTTACTATGCCGTTTTCGTGTACGTCTAACAGGGTAACTTCAAAGCCTTCCTGCTTAAGTTTATTGAGCGTGTGAAGCACCGCATGGTGTTCGAACGCCGTGGATATAATGTGCTTTTTACCCTTTACCGCGCCGTTTGCCGCCGCCGAACGGATAGCCTGGTTGTCGCTTTCGCTTCCGCAAGAGGTAAAATAAATTTCCCTCTCGTCGGCGTTAAGGCATTTAGCAATGTCCGCGCGAGCCCCTTCCAGCGCCTCTTTAGCCGTCTGCCCAGCCGAATACAGCGAAGACGGGTTAAAATAAGTATTGTCTAAATAAGGGAGCATAGCGTCTATAGCCGCCTTGCTCATTTTTGTTGTCGCAGCATTATCTGCGTATACCAATGATTTTGCCACTTCTATATTCCTCAAAATCCTACTTAATTAGTATGATATTATTATAGGAAGTAATTCCTACTTTGTCAATGGGAATTTGATAATTTTTAGTAAATTTCAAAAATGTTATAAATTACCAAACAAAGCAGACGGGACTGCCGCCAAGCAGTCCCGTCTGAAGGTTTTTAAGAAACAATTTTAGTGCTAAACGTAAGGTGTTAAAGCAAGATATCTTATAGGCAACTCTCCTTAAAAAATTTTTTATGCTTTCGCGGCTTTTTCGCCGAGGGCTCTGCATTCCGCCAGGGCGTCGGCATCGGGTTCAAGGTTAGCTATAACGCCGTCTGCTATCATAACAGCTCCGCCGCTTTCACAGCGCGCCTGCCATGTACGCATCCATTCGCCGTCACCCCAATCATAAGAGCCGAAAAGCCCTACCTTTTTGCCTTTAAGGCTGCCCTCTACCGAGGAAAAGAAGGGCTCGAACTCGCTGTCTTCAAGTTCTTCCGAGCCCATGGCGGGGCAACCGAATATAACGGCGTCGCTGTCAAGTACAGACGCGTCTGCCCCCGAAACCTCGGTAACGGCAACTTCCGCGCCCGCAGATCTCGCGCCTTCCGCCACAGCCTCTGCCATGGTCTGGATATTGCCCGTCTGCGACCAGTAAACTATATTTATCATTTTTAACCTCCGATAAAATTACACTACTTTAAAAATCTGCTCTATAGGCGTGCCGCTCTCCAGTTTACGGCAAATGCACCGCGTGCAGTCGTCGTAACGGGCAAACAGCCTGGCTTTCTCCTGGGGGCGGGAATAAACTTTCCAGTATCCGCCGATATTCTCCCCGCCCTTCGCGTCGGCAATAAAGCCTTTTACGTCATCCAACGGGTAACCGAGGAACAAACCTACCTCGTGAGGGAAATCGCCTGTTGCCGACAGTCTTGCCTTAAGCCGCCGCAGCACGCTCTCTATGTTGCAACAGTTGTAGCCGAGCGAGGCGAGAAACAGACGGTTTTCCCCGTCTGCCAGAATATCTTCCAGCTTTTCCTCGTTAAAAACATAATAAAGTTTTTTGCCCTGCGCCCTCTTTACAACTATAAACCTGAATCTTTTTTTAGCGAAACATGCACGGTAATAATTTATGTTGCCGCTGTCCTCGTCCTTAAGCCAGAACAAACTCGCAGCCTTTATTCCCGCAAAAGTAATTCCGCAATGAAGCCCAAGGGCATATCCCGCTCCGCTCAAAGGTACACCTCCGCACCGAGGCATTGCAGTGTAATAAAAAAATTTACCTCGGTTAATTTCTGTAATAATTATATGCTACACGTTTTTATTTGTCAACAAAAATTAACCAAAGTTAATAAATATTTATAAATTTGTAATTTTAGCACAAAAAACCCTCGGTATATCACCGAGGGATGTTGTGTTTGGTTTTTTATGTTTACCTTATACTTGCTTGCAAGCGGCAGAAACCTATCTGCCATTGCGTGCGAGCGTAAGCGACACTCTAAGCCCCTTATTGTAAAAGGTTTCAGATAATATGGCTTAGATGGGCTCTACCCCGTGGCAATCCCGCGCGGACGCGCGACCAGCAGGCATGACGGCAAATTAGTTGTTTAAAAATAATACGTTTATACTGATAAATCTTCACCTTGTTAAAAAGGTCGAATGGTATCCGAATACCGCCCTGCTTGGCTTTCCGCGAGCCGCAAATAAATTTGCTCTCGCGAGATCCATTCGACTTTGCGGCTTACGCCGCTCCGCTCAGGATGACGAAAGGGTGCTGCCGTTTCAGCTACCATACCACCGCTTTAAAGGCGTCCCTGAGAGGCAAGGAGTTTGTCATTGCGTGCGAGGGCGTAGCCCGACACTCTGCGCACCTTATTGTAAAAGGTTTCAGATAATTATGCGCAGATGAGCTTTAGCGACGCGGCAATCTAAGCACGGATATCTTTAATTTCAATTACTTAATTAAATCAGCTAAAGTTTTGGAATTTAAAAAATTCATTATAACCTCGTCAAGCTCTTTCCACAGGGGGAACGACAGACAGTTCGCGGCGTTTTCGCAGGGGGTGTCGCTCTCAACACAGGAAACGGGCGCAAGCGAGCCTTCTGCCGTGATTATAATATCGCCCACAAGATATTCCTGCGGTGCTTTGGCAAGGCGGTATCCCCCGCTTTTGCCCCTTGCGCTTAAAACCATTCCCGCCGCCACAAGCTGGCTCATATTGGCTTCAAGGTACTTTACCGACTCCCTCTGCCTTTCGGCTATATCCGTTAAAGATATATTGCTGCCGTCGTTGTGCTGGGCAAGGTCTATCATAATTTTAAGGGCATTCCTGCCCTTGGTAGTTATCATCATATCAGCCACCGTACTCTATCATCTTGTTAATGCACTTTACTGCCGCAAGGCGGGTTTGCTCGTCCATTGTAATTTCTTCCCCGCCATTGCCTGCCACAGCGTTGTACACGTCCGCAAGGGTTGTCACCTTCATATTGTGGCACACAAGATCTTTAGAGAGCGGATAAAACTTTTTATCAGGGCATTTGAATTGCAGGTGCTGTACTATGGCGTTTTCAGTGCCTATAATAAACTCTTTCGCTGGCGACTTTTCGGCATAGTCCATAATACCCGTGGTAGAGCCCACGTAATCGGCAAGGGCGGTCACCTCGGGCTTACATTCGGGGTGAACCAAAAAGAGTGCCTCGGGGTGGGCAGCCTTTACCTTTTGCGCCTCTCCCGCGTTTATTTTTGCATGCGTGGGGCATCCGCCCGAGAGAAGTTTAAAATTCTTTTCGGGCAGCTGTTTGCTTACGTAAGTTCCAAGGTTGATATCGGGAATAAACAGAATATTTTTGTTATCTATCTGCGAGCAGATCTTTACGGCGCTGGACGAAGTAACGCACACGTCGCACACCGTCTTAAGCTCTGCCGTGGTGTTGATATAGGCAACCACGGTATAGTCGGGGTACTTTTCCTTTACCTGAAGAATAAGCTCCTTGTCCATCTGCTCAGCCATAGGGCAGCCTGCGTCACCGTTGGCTAACAGCACCTTTTTATCAGGCGAAAGCATTTTAACCGTCTCTGCCATAAAGCGTACACCGCACATAACCACGGTGCTTTGCGGGGCAGTCTTTGCCTTTACCGAAAGCGCGTAGCTGTCGCCGCAAAAGTCGGCAACCTCGCAAATTTCCTCAGGCATATAGCTATGTGCAAGTATACATACGTCCCTTTGCCTTTTTAAGTCAACTATCGATTGCTGTAAATCTTTTAACATAAAAACTCCTTTTGTTCCAGAAAAATTATATCACAACAATTTTTCACGGTCAACAATATGCAGACAAATAGCGGCAAGCAAATTTATGCAATTACCGAGAACACGGAAAAGAGAATTACATAAATTTTACCACAAACGGTTGAAATTGCCTTGTGGTTATGTTATAATGCCAGTGGTGAACAATTAAAACAGCTATTAGGTACAATAGGCATATTGTATCTCTTTCCTGATAACTCAAGGATTTGTGTCGCGACAATACGGGATACTTTTGCAGGCGTCCCGCATGGGGCGCTTTATTTTTTTACTTTTAACAGAAAATAAAACGCAGCCAAATATAAAAAGCCTGCGAAATTTTTTACGGAGGGATTTTACAATGAAAAGAAAACTTCTAATAGTGTTTCTTTCAATCATTTCAGCGGTGTGCCTGTGCATAGGCATTGCCGCCTGCGGCGATGACAGCACCAGCGGGGAAAACGCCTCTGAAGGGCTGAAGTACACTCTTTCAACCGACGGGACTTACTACACAGTAAGCGGCATAGGCGAATGCACTGACACGGAGATTGTTATACCGTCTAAATACAAAAAATTGCCTGTAACAACGATAGGCAATTCTGCGTTTTATACCAGCAGCACAATTACAAGCATAACCATTCCCGACAGCGTTACAACTATAGGAGATTTTGCTTTTACCGGTTGCACCTCGCTTACGAGCGTATACTACGGCGGTACTGCTGACGGATGGGTAAGCATTTCGTTTGGTAATGAATCCTCCAACCCTTTATTTAACGCTAATAATTTGTACATAAACGGAACGCTTGCTACTGACATTACTTTGGAAAACGCAACCTCTATCGGCGCTTACGCGTTCTACAATTACGTCCCGCTTGAAAGTATAACTATACCCGTAAGCGTTACATCTATAGGCGAAAATGCCTTTGAAGAGAATTATGGGACATATATGAAATATGGAGATTTAAAACTAAAAGACGTATATTATGAAGGTACGGCTTCCCAATGGGCAAGTATTTCATTCGGTGAATTATCAGATTTTGGTATTTTATATAGCAACCCTTTATGCTGTGCGGATAATTTATATCTGAACGGAACACTCGCTACCGATATTACAATAGAAAACGTTACGGCTATCAATGATTCCGCTTTCAGCTGCTGCACCTCGCTTAAAAGCGTGACGATAGGCAGCGGCGTGACATCTGTAGGTATTTCTGCGTTCTATGCATGCACCTCGCTCACAAATGTTTCCATTGGCAGCGATGTGACTTCTATAGACGGTTGGGCGTTCTATTTTTGTGAATCACTTACAAGTGTATCTATCGACAGCGTTACTTCCGTTGGGGATCTCGTGTTCACCGGTTGCAATTCGCTTGAGAGCGTAACTATTGGCAGCGGCGTAACCGCTAACGGATATGAAGCATTCCTTGGCTGTACCTCACTTACAAGCATAACTGTAAGCAGCGGCAATACGGCTTACAAATTGATTGACGGGGTTTTATACACATATGACGAAACAGAACTACTTTTATATCCCGCAGGCAAAACCGACACTTCATTTACTATTCCCGATACTGTTACAAAAATAGGCAACGATGCATTCTATGGCTGCTCTAATCTTACAAGCGTGACTATACCGGACAGCGTAACGGAAATTGGCAGCATGGCGTTCTATAATTGCTCAAAACTTGAAAGTGTATATTATAAAGGCACGGCAGACAAATGGAACGGAATAACAATAGACTCATATAATACATATTTAACCAACTCTACTATCTACTACTATGCTGAAAACGACGGTACAACCACCGAGACAGGCAACTACTGGTACTACAACGCAAACGGTGAAATAGTTACCTGGGTTGTTGAATAAATACTTAAATTTAAACCATACAGCCAAAACTAAAAAACATACAAATAAAAAATCCGAGCCGAGGCATAAACTGCTGTGGTTCGGATTTTTTTGGTGGAGATGATCAGACTCGAACTGACTACCTATACGTTGCGAACGTATCGCTCTACCGGGTGAGCTACATCCCCATGCCATTATATTTTAATAAATAACAAAAAATTTATCAACTGTTTTTATACGCGTTTGAAAAATTTTAAGCGATAATGCAGTCTTTACAACGTATTAATAAAAATGAAAATACATGAATTTAACACTAATGGTTGAAATTGCCTTTTGGTTATGTTATAATATTTTTCGTGAATAACTAAAATGCAGAGAAAGCTACTGTTTTTTTAAGAGGGATTATACAATGAAAAGAAAACTACTTATTTTTATGCTTATAATTATTTCCGCAGTTTGTTTATGCATAGGCATTGCCGCCTGCGACAGCACCTCCTCATCCGATAGAATTAAATACACTCTTTCTGAAGATGGAACATATTACACTGTAAGCGGTTTAACAAATTATCACTATACTGAAATAGATATACCTTCCACATACGAAAATTTACCTGTAACCGCCATTGACGATTACGCATTCCGTTCTTGCACCTCGCTTACAAGCGTAACTATAGGCGACAATGTAACGACCATTGGCGAGGGGGCGTTTAGTTATTGTTCAATTTCTGAAATAGCAATACCTGCCAGCGTAACCACTATCGGCTATTACGCATTCAGCAATTGCAATTCACTCACAAAAGTTTATTATAACGGAACAGCTTCCCAGTGGGCAAGTATTTCGTTTGGCAATCCTGAAGCTAACCCTATATCTTTATATTATACGGGAAACTTTTATATAAACAAAAAAATTGTTACTGAAATATCAATAGAAAACATAACTGCCATTAACTCATATGCGTTTTATAATTGTCAATCAATTACAAATATTACCATATCTGATAGCGTGACTTCTATAGGCAATTATGCGTTCTATAATTGTAAATCAATTGAAAGTGTATACTACAATGGCACGGCTTCCCAGTGGGCAAGTATTTCTTTTGGAGGTAATGTCTTGTCTTATGGTAATAGCAATTTATATCTGAACGGAACACTCGCCACCGATATAACGATAGAAAACGCTATCTCTATCAATGATTACGCGTTCTGTTATTGTTCTTCGATTACAAGTGTAACCATAGGCAATAGCGTTACTTCTATCGGTAAATCAGCGTTCTTCGATTGCACTTCGCTAACAAATATTTCCATTGGCAGCGGCGTAACTTCTATCGGCGATCATGCTTTTTCGTATTGTTCGCTTACAAGCATAACTATACCCGACAGTGTAACGTCTATCGGAGAATATGCATTCGATGAATGCATGTCATTTACAGCTGTAACTATTGGAAACAATGTAGCATCTATAGGTGAATACTCATTCCGCAGTTGCAATTCACTCGAAAGTGTTACAATTGGAAACAACGTAACTTCTATCGGCAACCATGCTTTCAAAGGATGCACGGCACTAAAGGAAATAAATTTTAACGCAACGGCAATAAATGATTTATCTTCTGATAATTATGTATTCTATAATGCAGGGCAAAGCGGCAATGGAATAACACTAACAATAGGTGCGAATGTAACAAAAATACCCGATTATTTATTTTATACCTCTGAGGCAAGCCAACATGCTCCTAAAATAACCAGCGTTGTGTTTGAAAACGGTAGCGTTTGTAAAAGCATAGGCGATTATGCTTTTTCGTATTGTTCACTTACAGGCATAACTATAGGCAATAGCGTAACTTCTATAGGCACAAGAGCATTTTCAAATTGTAACTTGCTTGAAAATGTTACTATAGGTTTTAATATCTCTACAATTGGCGCGGAGGCATTTTCAGATTGTTCATGGCTTAAAAATGTATATTATAATGGTACAGCTTCACAGTGGGCAAGTATTTTATTTGGTGATATCGTTGCAAACCCCATGTTTCAAGCTAAAAATTTATATATAAACGGAACGCTTGCTACAGATATAACAATAGAAAATGTATCTGCTATTAGTGATTATGCTTTTTACAACTGTTCGTCAATTACAAGTATAACTATAGATGATAGTGTAACCTCTATAGGTGAGTGGGCATTAACTAATTGTTCATCGCTTACCACAGTCATTTTAGGGCGTGGAATAAATTTTATCGGCGAACACGCATTTTCAAGTTGTTCTTTACTTAATGTATATTACAAAGGCACTGCAGACGAATGGAACAATATAACAATAGACTCAGCTAATACAGAATTAACCAACTCTACTATTTACTACTATGCCGAATCAGGCAGCACAACCGAACGCGGCAACTACTGGTACTACGACGAAAACGGCGAAATTGTTACCTGGTCTATAAGCTAAAAATTGCATACAAAAGCTAAAAAGCATTGCAACCCCTGTTGCAATGCTTTTTTTAATTTCAGGTGGGATGATGTGTAAGAATAATTCCACCTCATCAGTCGGCTAATGCCGACAGCTTCCCCTCAAGGGGAAGCCAAGATTAAGGTGTAAAAAACTCTTATTTGTCCACACCTTTAATTTCTACATACGTAAATGAAAAATACCAATTTTAACCGCATCGAATTCGATACGGTTAAAATTAAAGTTTTTCCGCGAAATTACTGGAATTCCCTATGTTCGCCTGTGACTAAATACCTTGCCCATTCGGCAACGTTTACGGCATAGTCGCCTATCTTTTCGAAATATTTTGCCACCATAAGAAGGGATACAGCCTCATCTGCCGAAGAAGAATCCTCTACCAGCATTTTAATAAGGTCGTCCTTCACTTCAGTAAACAGTCTGTCCATAATGTCATCCGTGCTGATTACCATATCTGCCCCGCCCACGCTGGCGTTTAAAAACGCCTCTACGCTCTGGTGGACCATTGCAACGGCAATCTCGCTCATCTTTTTTATACGCTTGGGCTCGGTGACAGACCTCTTTTCAGGGTACTGCACTACTATCTCGCCTATGTTTTCAGCCTGGTCGCCGATACGTTCGAGATCGGTAATAACCTTTAACGCCGAAGTGACTTTTACAAGGTCCTTCGCGACGGGCTGCTGGCGTATAAGCAGGCGCATACACTGCTTTTCTATATTGAGCTCCATCTCGTCTACCGACTTATCTATATCTGATAGGGTAGAGCCAAGCTCCCTGTCGATATCGCTTAAAGACGTGATGGAATCGTCTATCATGCTTTCCACAATCTTGCACATTTTTGCAAGGTCTTCGTGAAGTTTGTTTAATTCTTCGTCAAAATTCTTTCTTAATACCATAATATCCCTCCTTTATCAACCGAATCTGCCCGTAATGTACTTTTCTGCCTCGGGGTGTTTGGGGTTAGAGAACACCTCGTCCGTTTCGCCGAATTCAAGCATTTCGCCCAACAGGAAGAATGCCGTTTTATCTGAAATTCTCGCCGCCTGCTGCATATTGTGGGTAACTATAACTATTGTCACCGTCTTTTTAAGTTCGGCGCAGAGTTCTTCTATTTTACCCGTGGAAATAGGGTCTAACGCCGAAGTGGGCTCGTCCATCAAAAGAATCTGCGGCTGAACCGCAAGCGCCCTGGCTATGCACAGCCTTTGCTGCTGGCCGCCTGAAAGCCCCATTGCCGACTTATTTAACCTGTCCTTGAGTTCATCCCACATGGCAGCGCCCATAAGCGAATTTTCCACGATGCCGTCTAACACGCTTTTGCTTTTAATACCGAACGTGCGAGGGCCGTACGCTATATTATCGTAAATACTCATAGGGAAGGGATTGGCTTTCTGGAAAACCATTCCCACGTTTTTGCGCAGGGCGGGAATATCCATGTCTTTCGCGTAAATATCCTTGCCGCCTATTTCTATCGAGCCTTCTACCTTGCAGCCTTCCACAAGGTCGTTCATGCGGTTTAACGTCTTTAAAAGGGTAGACTTGCCGCATCCCGACGGGCCTATCATGGCGGTAATTTCGTTTTTACCGCACGCCATATTAATTTTTTTAAGCGCCTGGAAAGAACCGTAGTACAAATCGAGGTCTTTGACGGTAATTGCCGTGTCGCCCGAAAAATCGAACACGTCCAGCGATTTATTTTTAGCCGTACTTTCCGCTTTATTTTTGTCTCTCATAATTATCTCTTCCTTTTAACGTGCCTCTCTATAAGGTAAACTATCGTATTTAAAATAAGCGTTATTACAAGCAGTACCACCGCCGTTGCCGCAAATTCTTCGAACCCGTAAGACGACGTGGGCTCAGAGAAGAACTTGTACAAAAGCAATGTAAGCGTGCTGCCAGAGTTCATGGGATTGACCGCCGAACCCATTGTGGCGACCACCATGCCCGCCGTAAGAATGAGCGCTGCCGACTCGCCTATTATCCTGCCTATAGAAAGCACCGTGGCAGTGGCTATCCCGGGGAACGCCGAGGGCAAAACTATCTTGAAAATAGTACGTACCTTACCTGCACCCAGCCCGTAACTTGCCTCGCGCAAGGTCATGGGAACTGCCTTTAAACTTTCTTCGGTAGAGCGTATCATTGTAGGCAGAACCATAAGCGCACAGGTGCACGCGCCCGCAAGCACAGACGTCTTGCCGCCGAACCACGACACAAAGCACAGAGCGCCGAATATACCGAATACAATGGACGGAACGCCCGAAAGCGTGTCGGTGAACATTCTTATTACTTTTACAAACTTGCTGCCCGGTTTGGCGTATTCGTTGAGGTATATTGCTGCGCCAACACCCAAAGGAAGGGCTATGGCAAGCGCTATTAACACGGTATAAAGCGTACTTATATACGCGGGTGTAAGCGTGATATCGTCGAGCGACGACGAGCCAAACAAGAAGTGCCAGCTTAAATTAGGTATGCCCTCTATAAGAATGAACAGTATAAGCCATACCAGCACTGCCGCCATTACGCCCGCAAGCACCATGGCGACGTACTTTAATACCTCTTGCAGTTTACCCTTGCGCACAAATACCACGTCTTCCGCCGCCCCGTCTTTTACGGCGAGCTGCCTGCTCTTTCTTTTAGCGTCCTTTTTGCTGTTAAAGCCTGAGGGAACAAGATTTAACGAAAGGTTAATTAGTAGCACTATTATCAAAAGCACAAAGCCTGTGGCTATCAGTGCGGAACGGTGTGTAGAACCTACCGCGGATTCGTTATATTCGCTGGCTATCACCGTGGTAAGGGTAGCTATGGGGGTAAATAAACCCGAAGGGAATAGCGTTCTGCTGCCGCATACCATTGATACCGCCATAGTTTCGCCTATAGCCCTGCCTATGCCCAGAATAAGGGCGGATATTATGCCCGAACGTGCGGCAGGGATTACCACGTTGAACACCGCCTGCGCCTTTGTGTTGCCCAGCGCGAGAGCGCCTTCCATATAGCTGTCGGGCACTGCGTCGAGCGCGTTTTTAGTCAGCGAGCAAACCGTGGGCACTACCATTATAGCAAGCACGCACATACTCGCAAGCAGCCCCGTGCCCATATGGTTAGAGCTTACGCCGCTGAAAAATTTAACAAACGTGTAATATCCGAAATAGCCGTATATAACCGACGGTATGCCCGACAGCAGCTTTATTATCTGGTCGAAAACCGTCTTTAAATTTATCTTGTTTATAAGCGTTACGCACTTTTTTATAAACTTGTTAGTCCCGCCATATTTAAGCCTGAATTTATCGGGACACCAGAAAACTATAAATACCGCCGTGAAAATTCCTACCGTGCCGCCTATCAGCATAGAGCACAATGTAACGAGAATGGAATTTACTATCATAGGAAGGATGCCGAATATCTCTGAATCGGAATACGAACCTTCCAGCTTGGAATTCCACAGCGTGCCGAAAAGGAAGTTAAATACCCCTATACTGCGGAAAGCGGGTATCGAGGCGTAAAGTATATAGCCTATTATGCCGAACACCGCCACAGTAGTCATGCACGCGCACAGGATAAACAGCCACTTTACCGAACCTTCCTTTACCTTCGATTTGCTTAACGCGTGTTTTTTTACTTCTGATTTTGCCATAAATTGCCTTTATATACATATTCCGCCGTACATAGGCGGCGGAATACACTTTTTAATTATTTTTATTATTCAACTTCGATTGCCGTGCCGTTTGCATACAGATCATAGAGCTGCTGTATTGTTACATTTGTAAGCGAGCAGCCAGAATTAACTATGATTGCAACGCCGTCGTAAGCTATCTCGCGGCTTACAACGCCTGTTTCAGAAGATTTAAGCGAACGGGAAGCCATACCTATAACCGAACCCGTGGTATCTGCCTGCGCCTTGGATACGCCTGTACCCGAACCACCGCCTTCTACCGTTACGGTTATGTTGGAATTAACCTTCATATATGCTGCAGCGATGCTTTCCATAAGGGGCTGTACCGAAGTAGAACCTACAAGGGATACGTTGCCTGTTGCCGACGTTGCCGTGTAAGACGTAGCGGCGTTTGCCACGCTGTCTATGGTTACATACTCTTCAGAGATTATTGCCTGGCCCTCTTTGCTTTCGATGTAGCTTATAAAATCTTTAGCGGCATCGGTAAGGGAATCGTAGCTCTGGTAAATAAGGTTGAACGGACGGCTTATTTCGTAAGAACCGTCTTTGATTGTCGTAGCGTTGCACTCTATGCCGTCAAGCGAAACAGCCTTTATGCTGGAAGAGCTTGCTACAGAACCGTAAGATACATAAGCTATAGCGTTTACATTGTTAGCAACAGTCGTGATTGCAGAACCTGTGGATTCGCATTCTACCACGCAGCTTGCAAGGGAAGTAAGTCCGCCCAGTGCAGTACCGTCGCTGTTCACTACTTTTTCTTCAAACACTTCACGCGTGCCTGAGCTTGCGCCGCGGGCTACCGCTATAGTGATGGATTCAGAGCTGCCGCATGCCGCTAAACCGGCAGTACAGATTGTTGCCGCTGCAACTAAAGAGCAGACGAGCATTTTGCCAAATTTTTTCATTTCTTTTTTTCAAACTCCTTTGAAATTTCTTTTTTTCTTAGACTTGTCCTTTGACAGCTAAATAATAGCAAAGAGTTGTAAAAAAATATGACAATATAATGTAATAAAGTTGTAACAAATTGCTTTATTAGCCTTCCCCTTGAGGACGAATGAGAGCAGAATAACAAG